>NZ_JBFECU010000007.1:0-183756 GCF_041379855.1 Microbacterium sp. BWT-B31 | reverse complement strand
CATGGGTAACGTAAGACACGAGGACCTCCGTGGATCGAGTGAGTGTGGTAACCCACATCGATACCGGAGGTCCTCGCCCTACCCCATCACGCCACGCTGCACACAACCACCGTGGGAAGAACAGCTAGGGCGCGCGATGCGCCCGGGGCGGATGCCTCGCCGCCGCGGCCGCGCGGGGCGCGCCGGCTTCGGCTTCTCCGCCGCAGCGCGCTCGTGTTCGACCTCGACGGCTTCGACGAGGCCGCGTGGGCGCCGTGGGAATGGGGCCTCACGCGGTTGGCACCGCTGAGGCTCACCCCTCGTCGAGCCCGCGCTCGGCGAGCCACTGCCTCGCTGTCGCGCGCGGCGCCTTGAGCAGCCACGAGTCGGCGACGAGCTCGGCGAGCTGCTCGCGCTCGACCGCGTCGAGGCGCACGAGCACCGCCGGGTAGCCGTCGAAGTGCGGGATCGTGAACAGGACGCCGGGAAGCGACGCGAGCAGCGCCTCCTTCGGCTCGAGGCCGTCGGTGCGGATGCCGATCACGGGGCCCTCGGGCCACTGGCGGCCGAGCTTCGCGAGCGCGGCCAGGTCGGCCTTGCTCGGCCCGCGCTCCCACGCGAACAGCCCGCCGGCGGTGCGCCACCCCGCACCGCCGCGGTGCCCGTCCACCTTCTCGAACGTGCCGGGAAGCCCCAGCGCGATCTCGCGCACGTCGTCGAGTGTCGCCATGCCTCAATGATGCGCCGGGGGTCGGACACCCGCGAGCCCGGTGACCCGCACCCGACGCCACCACGCTCGTGCGAGGCATCCGTCACTGCGGCGCCGCCGCGCTCTACAGTGGGCTCGTGGAGCAGATGGAGACCGTCTTCACCGGCGTCGCCGTCGCTTTCGAGGCCGTCGGCGCGCTGGCCATGGTGGTCGGCGCGATCGTCGCGGGGGCGCTCGGACTGCGCGCGCTGCTGCGGCGCGAAGGGGGCCAGGCCGCCTTCCAGACCCTGCGGACCACGCTCGGCGGTGCGATCCTGCTCGGGCTCGAAGTGCTCGTCGCCGCGGACCTCATCCGCACGATCACCTCGAAGCCGTCGCTGACGGATGCCACGATCCTGGCGATCATCGTCCTCATCCGGACGGTGCTGTCGATGTCGATCCAGATCGAGATCGAGGGCGTCGCCCCGTGGCGGCGGGCGCTGCTCACCAACGGCGCCTCCGTCATGGCGAAGCAGGTCGCGAAGGACCGCGAGGCCTCGCGCGCCGGCCGCGCCGGGTCTTCACCGGGCTGAGGCGGGGCAGCCCTGCACACGGATCGGGTCGACCGCTGAGCCGCTCAGCGGCCGAACCGGTCAGGAGCGAACGGTTCAGATGCCGTCGACACGGCCTACGAGATTGACCCTGATGCCCATGCGGTCCAGCATCGCCGCCTTCGCCACGAGTGCCTTGTCGGCGGTCTCGGCGTCGGGGGCGTAGACCAACTGTGCGTGATTCGCCTTGTGCCGCGCCATGAACTGGTCACGACTCACGTCGTGCAGCACGACATGAGCGATCGGCCATTCCGGGTTGGTCGCGTTCTTGCGGCGCTGGGTCTCGGCATCCGGCAGTTCGATCACCGTCCCCCGGAACAGGTCGGCCTGCAGAATGCCGTCGGCGATGAACACCCGGGACAGGACCACCTCGCCCGGCTTCGACACACCGTTGATGGTCGCGCCGCCCGCGGGGAAGAACACAGGATCTTGACGCCAGCCCTCGGCCCTGTCCCAGCCGCCGAGGTGCGAACCCGGCACCGAACCCGAGATCTCGTACACCCAGACGAATTGCCCCTCGTAGTCCTCGCCCCAGCGCACATCGTGGAGGGTGTTGTCCGGCACGAGGCCCATGGCCGTCCACACGCGGTCGGTCACGAGCGCGTCGACCGCGACGCCCTCGTCGGCCTCGTTGAAGTGCGGGAACGCGCGGCCCGCGAACAGTTCGCGTCCGTGGTCGCGCGAGTAGACGGGCGGGCGCTCGGTCGAGTTGAGCACGCCTTCGGCCAGGTCGGACGCCGGCACCAGATCCTTCAGCCCCTGCTGGTACTGGATGCCGACGGCGTCGAGCCCGAAGTCGTCGGCGATGCGCAGCGCGGCGATGTACATCTTCAGCTGCCAGCGCACCTGCGTCTCGGTCAGCTCGCTCTTGTCGTCGGTGCCGAGACGGAACGTCATGCCGCGGTCGGTCAGCCAATCGCGAGCGGCGTCGGCCTCGGCATCGGTCACTGTCAGCATCTCGGCGTACAGCGCCGACTGCGAGAGCCGCTCCTTGTAGATGCCTGTCGGGTTGAGCAGCTCGTCGTCGAAGATCGCGTTGTACATGCCCATGCAGCCCTCGTCGAACACGCCGATGATTGCCTTGTCGGCCAGAAGCTGGTCGCCGAGCAGGCGACCCAGCGCCACCTCGGGGGAGTCGGTCAGCTCAGGCAGAGCACGCACGTGCGACGCATCGTGCACGATGCGTCCGGTCTCGGTCCACTCGCGGATGCCGTCCCTGAACCAGTCGTCGGTGAAGTCGACCGACCAGGTCGTCGCGTACTCCTTGCCCATCTTGGTCAGTCCGGCGTTCAGGCCGAGAAGGCCCACCAGGCCGGGCCAGTCGCCGGCGAAGTTCGCAACCGTGAGGATGGGCCCTTCGTGCGTTCGCAGTCCCGCCAGCACATGGTGCGAGTATTGCCACACCGCCTCGGCGACGATGAGCGGGGCATCCTGAGGGATCGTCTTGAAGACCTCGAGACCCATGCGCTGGCTCGAGATGAATCCGTGACCGGTCGCGGGGTCGACGTCGTTCGCGCGGATCACCGACCATCCGAGCTCACCGAGCACGCGTGTCACACCGGCCTCGAGCTCGACCTGGGTGGGCCAGCCGGCCGTGTTCGCGGACTCGCGCAGATCGCCCGACGCGATGAGGTACGCGGTCTTCGGGGGCGTCGTCCTGCGCTCGCGCACGGCAGGGAGGATGTAGGTGCTCATTTGCTCTCCAGTGGTGGGGTTCAGGATGAAGTCGGTCGCGTCAATCGCGCGTTCGGGCACGCTGGCGTCGAGCCAGATCGTGCTGGATGCTCTTGGTGGTCGCGTACAACGAGAGATACTGCGCGAAGAGCGAGTCATACTCCTCGGTCGCAACGGGGTTCGGGTGAATCGTGTGCGCGCGCGGATTCCAGACAGAGATGTCGGGAGCATCGTCGGCCGTGGCGGATGCCGCGAGAAAGGCCGCGCCGTAGCTCGCGCCCACAGTGACTTGCGGCACCTCCTGGGTGAGGCCGGTGACGTCGGAGACGATCTGCAGCCATAGCTCTCCCCGTGTCCCTCCCCCCACAGCGACGACACGGCGGATGTCCGCACCCGCGGCCCGCATGGTCTCGACGTTGTGCCGCACGCCGAAGGCTGTGGCCTCCAGCGCGGATCGGTAGAGGTCCCCGCGCGTGTGGGCGAGCGTGAGCCCGGCGACGATGCCGCGCGCGTCAGGGTCAAGGATCGGTGTGCGCTCCCCGGCGAAGTAGGGAAGGGTGAGCAGGCCATCGGCGCCCACGGGCGACTGCGCCGCTTCGCCCAGGAGCGTCTCGTAGCCGACGCCGGCGATCCCGCGCCACCAGTCGGTGAGCGCACCGGAAGTCGCCAGGCCGCCGGCAAGGCACATCGTGCCGGGGAATGCGCCGACCGTCGTCCACATCGATGGGGTACGCAACGCATCGGTGCCGGTCGCGACGAGGAACATGGTCGTGCCGTACATGAGCATCAGATCGCCCGGGCGCGCCGCACCTGCGCTGATCGCTTCGGTCCAGGCGTCGATCGTCCCGGCGATCACGGGGGTGCCCGCGGTCAGGCCTGTGCGCGTGGCGGCCTCGGCGGTCACCGTGCCCACGACCTCGTGGGGCCAGACCAGGCGCGGGCGCTCCAGTCCGCCTGCGATACGGGTCCACCAGTCCTCTCGCCACTCGTGTTGCTCGATGTCATAGAGCGGCGTGCACTGGCTCGCACTGTGGTGATCGAGAACGTAGGCGCCGGTGAGGCGGCGGACCAGCCAGGAGGCGGGCATGAAGAGACGGACCGCGCGCGCGTAGGCGTCAGGCTCCTCGTCACGGACCCATTGGATCTTCGGCCCGGCCGCCTGCGTCGTCAAGGACGACCCGCCCGATGAGACGATCTGCGCGGCGCCGAGGTGCCGGGTCAGATGCGCGATCTGCTCTGTCGCGCGCGCATCCACGCCGTACAGGATCGCCGCGCGAACAGGTCGATCGTCTTCGTCGGCGAGCAGCACACAAGGCCCCATGCCGCTCACCCCGACAGCGGTCACCTCGGCGTCCGGAATCTGCGCGAGCAGGCGAGCGGTGAGTTCGGCGAACTCTGCCCACCAGAGGTCGGCGTCCATCTCCACCCAGCCGGGGCGCGGGCGAGCGACCTGATGCTCGATCGCGGCCGACGCGGCGACCCGGCCGTCTTCGGTCACGAGCACACCCTTGCTGCTGGAGGTGCCGATGTCGACTCCCAGCGCGCAGCGGATCACACCTGCACCTCGCTCTCGCGTCCGAGGCGAGCGGCCTGCAGCTCGCCTCGCAGCACGACCGTGCGAGCCGGATCCTCATCGCCTGCGATCCGCTCCAACAGCATTCGCGCGGCGGTGACCCCCATATGGCGAGCGGGAAGACGCACGACGGTCACGACATCGGGGGTCAACGTCGTGAAAGGCAGCGAGCCGACGACGGCGACACCGAGGTCGGGCGGAGTGAGCCCACGTTCGGTGAGCACCTGCAGCACCCCTACGCCCAGCAGGTTGTTCGTCGCGACCACGGCGTCAGGACGTGGCCCCGGCGCGTCGAGGACGGCGCTCATCGCCTCGCGACCGCCGTCGACGCGGAACGTGGAGAACCGCAGCAGGTCGACGGTGTCGACTTCGCAGGCGCCGGAGGCCATCGCCTGCCGCCAGCCCTCAGCTCGTTCGACGGCGGTCTCGACGTTGTCGGGGCCGGTGATGCACGCGATCCGGCGATATCCCGCCGCGAGCAGCGCCTCGGTCGCCATGCGCGCGGCGGAGCGGTTGTCCATCATCACGCCGTCGATGTCGTAACCGGTATGCCGGTCCACGGCCACGACCGGCCGGCCGTCGGCGAGCACGTCGTCGAGGGCGGCGTGGTCGGACGCCGACGCGATGATGACTCCGGCCATGCTTCCCGCCACAGCGATGCGCAGGTACGCGTCCTCTTTGTCGGGGTCCGCGTCGGAATTGCACAGCACGACCGAGTACCCAGCGACCTGCGCCTCGTCCTCGACGCCGCGGGCGACCTCCGTGAAATAGGGGTTCTCGATGTCGGGGATGATCAGGGCGATCACCTCTGTGCTCTGCTTGCGCAGCGTGCGGGCGGCCCGGTTCGGCGTGAACCGCAGTTCGCGCGCGGCGTCGCGGACCGCGGTCGCCTTCTCGTGCGACACCGCGGTGCCGTTGAAGACCCGCGACACCGTCGCAGGAGAGACCCCCGCAAGCTTCGCGACCTCATAGATCGTCGCCATCAGATCTCCTTCCGAGCTGCCGAGTTCGAGCGCCGGCACCTGTCTGCGCGCGCGGCATGCACGCGCACGAACCGCCGGTCACACCGCACTCGAAGCATCCTCCGAGGCGGTCGTCTCGACATTCTCGACCAGGCGGTCCCACGCCGCATCCAAGCGCCGGCGACCTTCGGCGTCCAGACCCGGCAGCGGTCGCCGGCAGACGCCGAGTTCACCGGCGTACTTGCCGCCCAGGTACTTCGCGGCGGCGAAGACGCCCACGGCGACCATCGCCTCCACCGTGTCGTTGATGCGCGTCTGCACGACTCGGGCCCCGAGCAGGTCGCCGCGGTCGGCGCGTGCCCGCAGGGACCGGAAGAGGTCGATCTGCAGGCCCACTGTGGTGCCGATCGCGGCGCGGGCGCCCAGCGCACGGACAGCGAGATACAGCTCGTCGAATCCGTTGATGAGCGCGAGGCGGGGATGGCGGTGCATGAGGCGCTCGGCGCCGAACAGATTCTGCGAGGTGTGCTTGATGCCGACGACCTGCGGCAGTTCGAGAATGCTCTCGAATCCTCCGTCGGCGACGTCACGTCCCGTGAACTGAGGGATGTTGTACAGGACGAAGGGCAGGTCGACGGCGTCGATCACCGCACGGAAGTGGGCGACCACGTCATCTGTGGAGTACTTGTAGTACAGCGGGGGGATCATCGAGATCGCCGCAGCACCGGCTTGGGCTGCGGCATCCGCGATCTCGATCGACTCTCGGGTCGACATCGCGCCCACATGCACGTACACGGGGATGCGCCCGGCCGCCGCGCTGGAGGCGGCCGCAGCCAGTTGCGCCCGTTCCTGAGCCGACATCAGCACGCCCTCACCGGTGGAGCCGCCGATGTAGACCCCCTCGACGCCACGGGCGATGTCGGCCTCGACGAGGGATTCGAGCGCCGCAAGGTCGAGGCTCTCATCGGCCCGCATCGGGGTCGGCTCGGCGGCGATCAGGCGATCACCGATGACGTCGCTCACCATGCGGTCCACCCGCCGTCCACGACGAGGTTCGCGCCCGTCATGTATCGCGACGCGTCCGACGCGAGAAAGACCAGCGCTCCGTTGTACTCATCGGCCTCGGCCATGCGGCCGATCGGGATGCGTGCGGTGTAGTTCGCCTGGAACTTCGCGTCCTGCGTGTCACGCCGCACGCCGGACGGGGTGAGGGTGTTCACGCGGATTCCCGCACGGCCCCAGTAGGTCGCGCAGTAGCGGGTGAGGTTGTACAGACCGGACTTCGCCGCCGAGTACGCGACCGGCTTGATGAACGGGACGCCGGTGTCCTCGGCCTTGTACGCGTAGATGTCCTGAACGGGCGAGACCATGCCGTAGATCGATCCGATGTTGATGATCGATCCCTCCGAACCCGCATCGCGCATGCGCCGGCCGACGGCCTGGGTGACCAGGAAGGTCCCCACGAGGTTCGTCTCGACGACCTCGCGAAAGACATCTGCGGGAAAGAGCTCGAACGGGCCGGAGACCTCCGGCGGGGCGCTGGGCTGGGTGTCGATGCCGGCGTTGTTCACGAGGATCGTCGGCACGCCCCAGGTCTCGACCACGAGGTCGAGTCCGCGTTCGACGCTCGTCTGGTCGGTGATGTCCATCGTCACGGCGAGCAGGCGGTCCGCGCCGTCCTGGATCCCCACACGCTGCGCGGCGTCGGGCACCGCGCTGCGGGAGGTCACCGCGACGCGTGCGCCGCGAGCGTGCAGCGCCTTCACGAACTCGGTGCCGATCTGACCGAACCCGCCGGTGACGATGGCGACATGGCCCGCGACCGAGAAGAGCGGGTCGAATGCCTCGGACATGAGGATCTCCTTCTGTTGTGTGATCAGCCCTTGACAGAGCCGGCGGTCAGACCCGAGACGATTCCACGCTGCGCCCACAGGAAGAAGACGACCGCGGGCAGTGCGAACAGCAGGGCGCAGAGCATGACGACGTTCATCGGCGTGTAGAACTGGCCCAGGAAGGACGCCAGTCCGACAGAGGCGGGCCAGATCGCCGAGTCCGAGATGAACGTGTTCGCGAACATGAACTCGTTCCAGGCGTCGAAGAACGCGATGACCGCGGCGGCGGCGATGCTCGGCTTCACCAGCGGCAGCACGATCGTGAACAGGATCCGCAGGCGCGACGCCCCGTCTATTCGCGCTGACTCTTCGATCTCGTAGGGGATCTTGTCGATGCCGCTCTTGATGATGAACATGCTCACGGGCATGACGAATGCCGTGTCGGCGAGCACGAGTCCCCAGTGGCTGTTGAGAAGGCCGGCACCAGCGAAGACCGCGTAGAGCGGCACGATGATGAGCGCTTCAGGGAGCATCTGCGTGCTGAAGAAGATGAAGCCGGCCACGCCGCGTCCGTGGAAGCGGTAGCGGCTCAGCGCGTAGGCGGCCATGATCGCAAGCACCAGGCTCAGGATCGTCGTTCCCGCGGCGATCACCAACGAGTTGCCGAGCCAGCGCAGGATCGGCACCTCGGTGAGGACGTCGCCCCACTGCCCGATGTTGCGCAGTTCGGGAAGCAGCGGCTGCGGGCTGCGGTACAGAGACTCCTCGGTGCCCAGGGAGGTTGCCAGCATCCAGTAGACGGGGAATCCAGCGAAGACGACCAGCAGCGTGATCAGGATCGCTTTGCCGAGGCTGTTCAGGCGCCCGGCGAAGCCGCGAGCACGTGGACGCTGAGTCGAGATGCGTTCGGTCGTCATCGCTGGTTCTCCTGACGTTCCTGGATCTGCTCGACGATGAAGTAGACCACCGTGACCAGCAGGGACAGCACCAGGCCGAGAGCTCCGATCGCTGCGGCGCGACCGAGGTTCTGGTCCTGGAAGGCGGTGCGGTACACGTTCACGACGAGGGTGTTGGTCGCGTCGAGCGGTCCGCCGCCGGTGATGAGGAAGATGATCTCGAAGCGGCGGATCGACCAGATCGTCATGAGAAGCGTGATGACGCGGATGGTCGGCATGATGTGCGGCAGCGTGACGGCTCGGAACGACTGCAGGCGGGTCGCGCCGTCTACCCAGCTCGCCTCGCGCAGTTCCTGCGGCACGCTCTGCAGCGCGCTCAGCATCACGAGCATGACGAGCGGCGTCAGCTTCCAGACCGTCGCGAGCACGACCGAGAACAGGCCGTACCTCGGATCGATCAGCCAGCCGTGCTGCCCGAGACCGAGCGCCATGGTGGTGCGGTTGAGGATGCCCTGCTCGTTGTTGTAGATCCACACGAAGATCAGGGCCGCAGCGACGGTGGGCACCGCCCACGGGATGGTGGCGATGGCTCGGACGATGGCGCGCCCGCGGAACGCCTTGTTGAGGAGGATGGCCCCGCCGGTCCCGATGCCCACCGAGAAGACGACGCTGAACAACGTGTACAGCAGCGTGGTGACCACGGAAGCCCAGAACCTGTCGCTGCTGAGCAGGTACTCGTAGTTCTCAAGCCCCACCGGACGTCCACCCGAGGGGTTGACCAGCTTCGTCGCGGTGAACGACAGCAGCACGCCGCGGATGAGGGGGAAGACCGTGAAGACGGCCAGGTAGGCGATCGCGGGGAAGAGGAAGAAGTACGCTCCGTTGCGCTCCAGGAAGCGCGAGAAGCGACCGGGGGCGCGGGGCTCGCGAGGAGGCGGCGTCTCACGCACCTGATCCGCGAACCTGTCGATGGTGTTCGTGGCCATCATGGTCCTTTCGACGGGGCGCGTGGGCCGGGCAGCGCCCGGCCCACGCGATGTCAGCCGAGTTCCGACTCGAGCGCGGTCTGCACGTCGGCGAGCGTCTTTGCCACGTCGCCGCCGTTGACCCGGAGGCCTTCGATCGCCGTCAGCACCTCGCGCCAGATCACCTTGCTGTCAGTCTCGAAGCCCTCGACCAGCGTCGACCGCGACGTCTTGGCCGCTTCGAGGAACTGCGTGGCCCACGGATTGGCCGCGAGGAACTCGGCGTCGGGCTCGACGTCGGTCGCCATCGCCGAGGCGCCCAGACCGGCGCGCACGGCGGTCTGGCCTTCCTCACCGAGAACCCAGCGCACGAAGTCCTTCGCCGCCTCCTTGTTGTCGCTGGCCGCGTTCACCGCGATGATCAGCTGCGAGTTGGAGCCGGCGAACTCCATCGGAAGCGGCGCCGCACCCAGGTTCTGACCGGTGATGATGTTGTCCGGGTTGCTCGTGAGCGTCGTGGCCACACCCGAGTTCTCGAACAGCATGCCGACCTGCCCCTGCCCGAACTTCGCGCGGAACGTCGATGCGTCGTCGCCGATGGGTGCCACGCCCGAGGCGAACGTCTCGAGGAACGCCTCGACCGCCTCGACGTTCTTCGGGTTCGCGATGGTCAGCTTCTCGCCGTCGCTGAGCTCACCGCCGAACCCGTAGATCCAGTTCGCCATCTCGAGCGTCCAGCCGTCGAGCTCGGCGGTCTGGTGCCGACCGGCCCAGCCGGGGATGCCCTTGGCGTCGGTGATCGCCTTGGCGGTGGTGAGGAACTCGTCGAAGGTCGTGGGAACTTCGAGACCGAGTTCGGCGAAGAGGTCCTTGTTGTAGATGACCGTGTTGTAGGTGGGGCGCTCCCAGTTGAAGCCGTACTGCGTGTCGAGGAAGTAGCCGGCCTCGTTCGTGTTGTTGAGCGAGTCGCCCAGTTCCTCGGCGATGTCATCGAGCGGCTCGAGAACTCCCGCGTCGGCCAGTGCCACGAACTGGCTGTCCTGCAGCACCATGACGTCAGGGCCGCCGCCGGCGCCGAGCTCCGTGCTGAGCTTATCGGCGTAGTTGGCGAACGGGATCTCGACCTTGGTCAGCGAGACATCTCCATTCGGACCGGTGTAGTCCTTGACGGCATCCCAGAGGATGGGGCCTTTGCCGTCCTCGAGGAACTGCCAGTTCGAGAACGTGAGTTCTGCACCCGCCGCCTCTTGCGTCTCACCGGCCTCGGTGCCGTTGGCGCATGCCGTCAGCGCGAGAGCGGCGACCGCGGTCACACCCACGAACTGAAGCCCACGCGCCGTCCGGTGAGAACGCTGTGCTTTGCCCTTGAACAACATCATCGTCATACTCCTCGTCACACATCTCTTGTGTGCCAGTCGGGGGGTTCACGATCCGACCACGGATCTGAAACCGATTTCAGACAGAACTTACCCACGACCCGTCTCGGTGTCAAATTCCGCTCAGCATGCGTCCAGCAGCTCACGCAATCCCGCGATTTCCCGGCGGTGTGTACGACGCGTGTCACGTCGAAATCGATTCCAGAAACCTGCTGTCGATCGGCGGACAAGCAGGCATGCCGGGTAGCCGCCCGCGAAGGAACGGCTCCCGCCGCGAAGACGCTTCGGGTGCAGGGAGCGACCGCGAGCTGCGGCGGATGCGGGCCGGCCTCAGTCCTTGTCAGGCTCGACCGGCCGCCGAGGACGCCACGGGCGCGGCATGCGCTCGGCGGGGCGTCTCAGCCGGCGTCGGATCCGTCGGGGGCGGTCTCGGGCTCCCCGCTGAGCGTACGTGGCCGCCACACGACCACCTCGGTCGCGCGCCGCACGCGCGTGCCGTGGCGAAGGCGCACGACCGCGCCGGTCGTGCCCGCGGCGAACACGCGCGCGCCGGGACGGTTGTCGAGCTCGGCGCGCACGCGCTGCTCGAGTTCGCTCACCTGGCGATGCAGCGTCCGCACGCGCTCTTCGAGTTCGAGGATGCGCGTGATCGCCGGCAGTCCGATGCCGTCGGCCGACATGCGCGCGACCTCTCGCAGCTGCTTGACATGGCGCAGCGAGTACCGCCGCGATCCGCCCTGCGTGCGCGCGGGCACGACCAGTCCCAGCCGGTCGTACTGGCGCAGGGTCTGCGGGTGCATGCCGGAAAGCTCGGCCGCGGCCGCGATCGCGAAGATCGGCGCGTCCTCGTCGATCTCGTGCGGCTCAGTCATCGGTGCTCACCACCCCGCCCCGGCGTGAAGACAGGAGATCTCGCGTCTGCAGGACGCCTGGCGCGAGATCGTCCTGCGTTCGCTGAGATCTCCTGTTCTCGTGCATGTCAGCCCCGGGCCTTGCTCATCAGGTCGGCGCGCGGGTTCTCCTTCGGCTCCAGGTCGTGGAACCGCTCGAGCGCTTCGCGCGCGGCGTCGTCGAGGTGCGACGGCACGGCGACCTGCACCTCGGCGAGGAGGTCGCCGGTGCCCTTCTGGGTCGCCACGCCCCGGCCCTTCACGCGCAGCACACGCCCCGAGGGGGTTCCCGGCGCGACCCGCAGTTTGACGGGGTCGCCGCCGAGTGTCGGGACCTCGATGGTCGCGCCGAGCGCGGCCTCGGTGAAGGTCACCGGCACGATGACGCGAAGGTTGAGCCCTTCACGCGTGAACACCGGATGCGGGCGCACGGTGATCGCCACGACGATGTCACCCTGCTCGCCGCCGTCGGGTGACGGCCGGCCACGGCCGCGCAGCCGGATCTTCTGACCGTCGGCGACGCCGGCGGGGATCTTCACCTTGAACGGCCGGCCGTCCTCGCCCTGCAGGGTGATCGTCTCGCCCTTGGTCGCGGTGATGAAGTCGATCGTCGTGCGCGCGGTGACGTCGGCGCCCCGCGTCGGCCCGCCGAAGCCGCGGAAGCCGCCCGTGGGCTGACCGAACCGGCCGGAGCCGAATCCGCCGGGCTGCTGCCCGAACATCGAGAAGATGTCGTCGAAGTCCTCGGTGCCGTTGTATCGCGCGCCGCGGCCCTGCTGGAACGCCGAGAACACGTCCTCGAAGCCGCCTGCGCCCTGGCCGCCCGCGGTGAAGCGGGCGCCCGAGCCCATGGCGCGGATCTGGTCGTACTCCTTGCGCTGCTCCGGGTCCGAGAGCACCGAGTACGCCTCGCTGATCTCTTTGAACTTCGCCTCAGCCGCGGCATCGCCCTGATTGCTGTCAGGGTGGTACTTGCGGGCGAGCTTGCGGTAGGTCTTCTTCAGGTCGGCGTCGCTGACGTCCTTCGACACGCCGAGGGTCTGGTAGAAGTCCTTGTCGAACCAGTCCTGACTGGCCATACTCTCCCCCGGCCTAGTCGGCCGGCACCGCCACGACGACCTTCGCCGGGCGCAGTTCGATCACGCCCAGGCGGTAGCCCACCTCGACGACCTCGAGCACGGTGGCCTCGGCCACGCCGGGGGTCGGCGCCTGGAAGATCGCCTCGTGCCGCTGCGGGTCGAACGTCTCGCCGGCTTCGCCGTACGCGACCAGGCCCATGCGCTCGGCCACGCCGCGCAGCTTCTCGGCGATGACCGCGAACGGCGTGCCCTCTTCGAGGTCGCCGTGCTTCTCGGCGCGGTCGAGGTCGTCGAGCACCGGCAGCAGGCCCTTCGCGACCGCGCCCTGCGCGCGCTCGATCTCGACCTCTCGCTGCTCCTCGGTGCGACGCCGGTAGTTCGCGTACTCGGCCTGCAGGCGCTTGAGGTCGCCCAGCAGCTGCGATTCGAGATCGGCGATCACGGCGTCCTCGGCCGCGGCATCCGCGTTCTGCGTCGTGCCCAGGATGTCGTCGACGGTCAGCTCGTCGCCGTCATCGGCCGCATCCGGGGTGGACGGGTCGGCGGGCTGCGCCGACCCGTCCTGCGGACGGACCTCGTCGTCGCCTTCGCCGGCCGGGCCGGCCGAAGGGTCTGCGTCCTTCTTCGCCATGGGTTACTTCTTCTCGTCCTCGTCATCGACGACCTCGGCGTCGATGACGTCCTCGTCGGAGCCGGTCTCACCCGAGCCCGCTTCGCCCGAGGACGCGCCGGCCGGGGCATCCTGAGCCTGCTGCGCCTGCGACGACGCGTAGATCGCCTCGCCCAGCTTGCCCTGGCTCGCGTTGAGCTTGTCGAACGCGGTCTTCACCGCGTCGTCGTCGTCGCCCGCGAGCGCCGTCTTGAGCGCGTCGACGTCGCCCTGGACCTCGTTCTTGACATCGTCGGGAAGCTTGTCGTCGTTCTCTTTGATGAGCTTCTCGATCGAGTACGACAGGGTCTCGGCCTGGTTGCGGGTCTCGGCGGACTCGCGGCGCTTCTTGTCTTCGGCGGCGTGCTCCTCGGCCTCGCGCACCATGCGCTCGATGTCGTCCTTGGGCAGCGACGAGCCGCCCGTGATCGTCATCGACTGCTCCTTGCCGGTGCCCTTGTCCTTCGCCGAGACGTGCACGATGCCGTTCGCGTCGATGTCGAAGGTGACCTCGACCTGCGGGATGCCGCGCGGAGCCGGCGCGATGCCGGTCAGCTCGAACGTGCCCAGCGGCTTGTTGTCGCGCGTGAACTCGCGCTCGCCCTGGAAGACCTGGATCGCGACCGACGGCTGGTTGTCGTCGGCGGTGGTGAAGGTCTCGGAGCGCTTGGTCGGGATGGCCGTGTTGCGCTCGATGAGCTTGGTCATGATGCCGCCCTTGGTCTCGATGCCGAGGCTCAGGGGGGTCACGTCGATGAGCAGGACGTCCTTGCGCTCGCCCTTGAGGACACCGGCCTGGAGGGCCGCACCCACGGCGACGACCTCGTCGGGGTTGACGCCCTTGTTGGGCTCCTGGCCGCCGGTCTCGCGCTTGACGAGCTCCGACACCGCGGGCATGCGGGTCGATCCGCCGACGAGCACGACGTGGTCGATGTCGCTCACCTTGATGCCCGCCTCGCGGATCACGTCTTCGAAGGGCTTCTTCGTGCGGTCCAGGAGGTCTTTGGTGAGGTCTTCGAACTTCGCGCGCGTGATCGTCTCGGAGAGCGACACGGGGCCGGAGTCCGTCAGCGACAGGTAGGGCAGGTTGACCGACGTCGAGGTCGACGACGAGAGCTCCTTCTTCGCCTGCTCGGCGGCCTCCTTGAGGCGCTGCAGCGCGATCTTGTCGCCCGACACGTCGACGCCCGTGGTGTCCTTGAACTGCTTGATCAGGTAGTCGACCAGGCGCTGGTCCCAGTCGTCGCCGCCGAGGCGGTTGTCACCGGCGGTCGCTCGCACCTGGATGGTCGAGAAGTCGTCGTCCTTGCCCACCTCGAGCAGAGACACGTCGAACGTGCCGCCGCCGAGGTCGAAGACGAGGATGAGCTCGTCTTCCTTGCCCTTGTCGAGGCCGTACGCGAGGGCGGCCGCGGTCGGCTCGTTGATGATGCGCAGGACGTTCAGGCCAGCGATCTCGCCGGCCTCTTTCGTGGCCTGGCGCTCGGCGTCGTTGAAGTACGCGGGGACCGTGATGACGGCATCGGTCACCGTGTCGCCCAGGTACTGCTCGGCGTCGCGCTTGAGCTTCTGCAGGATGCGCGCCGAGATCTCTTGCGGCGTGTAGGCCTTGCCGTCGATGGACTGGGTCTTCCAGTCGGTGCCCATGTGGCGCTTGACCGAGGTCAGGGTGCGGTCGACGTTGGTGACGGCCTGGCGCTTGGCGGTCTCGCCGACCAGCACCTCGCCGTCCTTGGTGAACGCGACGACCGAGGGGGTCGTGCGGAAGCCCTCGGCGTTCGCGATGACCTTGGGCTCGCCGCCCTCGAGGACGCTCACGACGGAGTTCGTCGTCCCGAGGTCGATTCCAACAGCACGTGCCATGTGTTCTCTCCTTCTTGTGGGCGGGGCGGATGCCGCCACCCGGGCCTCATCGGTATGAAAGTCGGCTCGCGACCCGGGTTGAGTCGCGATGACTCAAGGGTAGACGCGGCATCCGACCTTGTCAAGTGAACTTGATACGAGCTGGCTCAAGTTTTGATCCGGCATGGCTCATGAGGTCTTCTCGGGATGGGCGTGCGCAGAGCCGGTTCGGCGTGCTCTCGGCGCACCACAGCCAGCGGCGTTCGCTCAGGACGCCGCGGCCCGCGCCCGGGCGTTGCGCGCCGCCTGCACGCGGCGCGTCCACGCGGTGAAGCCCTTCGCGTCGGGAATGCGGGCGAGGAAGGGCCCCACGATGATCGTGATGAAGACGTACGCGGTCGCCAGGGCGGCGAGCGAGCCGTTGAGACCGGTCGAGACCGCGAGCCCCGCGATAACGATCGAGAACTCGCCCCGCGGCACGAGCGCAAAGCCCGCACGCCAGCGGCCGGCCTCGCCGATGCCGGCCTTGCGCGCGGACAGGTAGCCGGTGAGGATCTTGGTCGCCGTCGTCACCACGCCGAGCACGACGGCCGGGATCAGCATCGGCACGAGGTCGGCGGGGTCGGTGGACAGGCCGAAGAAGAGGAAGAACACCGACGCGAACAGGTCGCGCAGCGGAGTCAGCACGCGCTCGGCGTGCTCGGCCGCAGGACCCGAGATCGCGATGCCCACCAGGAATGCGCCCACCGCCGCAGACACGTTCGCCTGCGCGGCGATGCCGGCGACCAGGAGCGTCAGCCCGAGCGCCGACAGCAGCAGCACCTCGGCCTCTTTCGACCACACGAGCTTCGAGACCAGGCGCCCGTGCCGCAGCGCCACGAACAGGATCACGAGCACCGCGACCAGCGCGATGAGCACCGCGGCGGTGCCGCGCGCAAGATCCATGTGCAGCAGCAGCGCCACCATGATCGGCAGGTAGAACGCCATCGCGAGGTCCTCGATCACGAGGATGGCCAGCACGACCGGGGTCTCGCGGTTCGACAGGCGCCCGAGGTCCTGGAGCATCTTCGCGATGACGCCCGACGACGACGCCCACGTGATGCCCGCCATCACGACGGCGCTGATCGGCCCCCAACCGAGCAGCAGCGCGATCGCGGCGCCCGGGACCGCGTTGAGCACCATGTCGAGGAATCCGGCCGTCTTGGACGTGCGCAGGTTGCCGACGAGCTCGCTCGCGTTGTACTCCAGACCGAGCATGACCAGCAGCAGGATGACGCCGATCTCGGCGCCGATCTCGATGAACTCGCCGCCCGCCGAGAAGGGGAAGATGCCTCCCTCGCCGAAGGCCAGTCCCCCGATGAGGATGAGCGGAATCGGCGAGATGCCCAGGCGCGAGGACAGCCGCCCGAGCAGACCGATGCCGAACAGCAGGATGCCGAGTTCGATCAGCGCGACGGCATCCTCATCCATGTGCGGGGGCTTCTCCGCCGATGATGCGCACGAGCTTGTCGAGTCCCTCGCGGGTGCCCACGACGATGAGCGCGTCGCCCGCCCCGAGGAGGTCGGCCGGCTCGGGAGAGGGGACGACACCGGCGTCGCGCACGATCGCCACGATCGAGCATCGCGTGAGCGTGCGCGCGCGCGTGTCGCCCATCGGGTGGCCGACGAACGGCGAGTCCGCGCGCACCGGGATCTGCTCCATGAACAGCCCCGCGATGTGGTCGCGGAGCCCCGCGACCTGCGTGAGGATCAGCGACCCTCCGAGCACTTCCGACAGCGCTGTCGCCTCGTCGTCGGTGAGCTCGATCGACTCGTCCGCGCGGTCGGGGTCGTCCTCGTCCGAGATCGCGAGCACGCGCCCGCCGTCGCGCATGTTGACCACCGAGAGCCGTCGACCCTCGTCGGTGAGGATGTCGTGACGCACCCCGATGCCGGGCAACTCGGCCCGCTCCACGTGAACTGGCATGCGAACATCATGGCATCCGCTGGTCCGGGGGTAGCCTTGGCTCGCACCGCAACGTCGCGGCGCGGCATCCGCCACCGCACCGGATGCCGACACCGGTCGTTCACCGAAGGAACCTAGCGTGACGAACATGGAACCCGATCCGTCCGCCGCCCCCGTCGTCTCGCCCGTGCCCGCACCGCCGGCCGCCGCGAACACGCTCGCCCTCGCCGCGATCGGGGAGGTGTTCGAGAACGCGGGCTCCGAGACGCCGGTCCCCCGCAAGCAGGTGATCTCGTGGGCGTTCTGGGACTGGGCGACACAGCCGTTCAACTCGGTGATCCTCACCTTCGTGTTCGCGTCGCTGTACCTGGTGTCGGCGAACTTCCTGCCCGACGCCATCGCCGCCCTGCCCGACGATGACCCGGTCAAGGATCGCGCGCTCGCCGACCTGTCGAGCGGCTACAGCCTGGCGACCACGCTCGCGGGCTTCCTGATCCTGCTGATCGCGCCCGTGCTGGGGCAGACGGCCGACCGCTCGGGCCGCAAGAAGCGCTGGCTGCTGGTGTTCACGGTGCTGCTCGCACTCGTGCAGTTCTCGCTGTTCTTCGCACAGGCCGACCCGGCGTTCTTCTGGTACGGCGCTCTCGTGCTGTCGGTGGGCGCCGTCGTGAGCGAGATCGCGGGCGTGAACTACAACGCGATGCTCGTGCAGGTGTCCACGCCCAAGACGATCGGCCGCGTCAGCGGGCTCGGATGGGGTCTCGGCTACATCGGCGGCATCGTCGCGCTCACCCTCGTGGTCGTGCTGACCCAGCTCGGCTGGTTCGGCATGGACACCTCGAACGGCATGGCCTACCGGGTGATCGCGGTCGGCTGCGCGGTGTGGACGATCCTGTTCTCACTGCCGCTCTTCTTCAACGTGCCCGAGGCCCCGCCCGCCGTCGGCCACGGCGAGAAGGTCGGGTTCTTCCGCGCGTACGTGGTGCTCGTGAAGGACATCGTGGCGCTCTACAAGGTGCACCGCCCGACGTTCTGGTTCCTCCTCGCCAGCGCCGTGTACCGCGACGGGCTGGCGGGTGTCTTCGCGTTCGGCGGCATCCTCGCCGCGGTCGCGTTCCGCTTCTCGAGCAACGAGGTGCTCATCTTCGCGATCGCCGCGAACGTGGTCGCGGGGCTGTCGACGATCCTCGCCGGACGAGCCGACGGCCGCTTCGGCGCTCGCAACGTGATCATCACCGCGCTCGTGGGCCTCATCGTGATGGCGCTCGCGGTGTTCTTCCTGCACGACACCGGCAAGCTCGTCTTCTGGATCGGCGGACTCGTGCTGTCGGCGTTCGTGGGCCCCGCGCAGGCGGCGAGCCGGTCGCTGCTGGCGCGCGTGACGCCGGCGGGCATGCAGGGCGAGATCTTCGGCCTCTACGCGACCACCGGGCGCGTCGCCAGCTTCCTCTCGCCGACGCTGTGGACGCTCGCGATCCTGTGGTTCGGCTCGACGATCTGGGGGGTGCTCGGCATCGCGATCGTGCTCGCCGTGGGCCTGGGACTGCTGCTGCTGGTGCGTTTCCCACAGCACGTGCGGGGGTAATCGGCAGGCTCGCTATCGTTTTGCGTATGTACAACGACTACTCCGCCTTCGCCGGGCTCGGCATCGGCATCTTCATCTTCGGCATCGTGCTCTACCTCGCGGTTCTGGCACTCGTTCTGTGGATCGGCTATCTCCTCATGCGCACTGCGGTCAAGAACGGAGTGCTGCTCGCGATGCGCCAGAGCGGCCAGCAGTTCCCCCCGACCTATCGGCCGCCGCAGCAGGGCGGCCCGACCTACCCGGGCGCACCCGGCGCCTGAATCCGTCGCACAGCGACCCCCGCGGCCTGAGCCTCGGGGGTCGCTGTCGTTCGAGTGCCCTCGGCATCCGCCCCGATGGCTCCGTCCGGCATGCGGTCAGCGCGGCCAGGCCTCGGCGAGCTTCGTCAACAGCCGCGCGAGCTCGGCACGCTCGGCATCCGTGAAGCCGCGCAGCGCGCTGTCGACCGCCTCGCGCCGCTCACCGCGAAAGCCCGTCACGATCGCGCGCCCCGCGTCGGTGAGCGCGACGCGCGTGCGCCGGGCATCGTCGGGATCGGCCTCGCGGCGCACGAACCCCAGTTCGACGCTCTGCTGCACGAGCCGCGAGGCCCGCGGCTGATCGACCCCGATCGCGTCGGCGATCTCGCCGACGGAGAGAGGGTCGGATGCCGCCACCAGCGCCTCGAGCAGGCGCAGCCGCGCGGGGCCGCCCATGCGCCCGGCCATCGCCCACGGCGAGACTCCGCGCCCGCGATGCGGGCCGCCGTGCGGGCCGCCGTGGGGGCCGCCGTGCATCCAGGGCGGGCCGCCGAAGTGCCCCTGATCGCCGTGTCGCGGGTCGTGTTCGCGGTCGTGTTCGCGGTCGTGTTCGCGTTCGCGCGAGGGATCTTCGGAGTCCCACGGGGGTCGGGGCATCCGGCGCCCGCGCAGCCTCGCGAGGGCTGCGGCGATCGCGTCGACGGGGTCGGAGGCGGGAGTCGGCATGCTCTCACGATACATGTCGCTTGACATGTATCCATATCCATGTCACACTACAACTACATGCGATATGACATGCAAAGTCCCACGGGCGATCCCGCCCGACGCGGACTCCCCACGAACTCCGCCGCCCCGTGCGGCAATCGAAAGGACCACTCATGAACATCGAGAACGAGAACAACGACACCCCGGCGCCCGAGGAAGGCGCCATCCCCACCGACCGTCGCCCGCTCGGCTTCTGGCTGCGCGCCGTCGACGGTCTGATCACGCGCGCGTTCGCCGAGGCGTTCGCCGGCGAGGGCGTCACCCGACGCGACTGGATGGTGCTGAACGTGCTGTCCGGCGACGTCGACGCACCGGCGCTCCGCGATCGCCTCGCCCGCAAGGGCAAGCGCCTGCGCGACCTCGAGGACCGGGGCTGGGTCGACCAGCAGGGCGACGGCACCTGGGTGCTGACCGACGAGGGCCGCGCCGCGAAAGAGCGCCTCGGCGCCGTCGTCGACGGCATCCGTCAGCGCGTCGCGGGCGCCGTCCCGCCCGAGCACTACGCGACCACGATCGCCTCGCTCGAGGCCATCGCGCGCGAGCTCGGGTGGAACCCCGAGTCAGGCGCCGAGCGCGGCCCGTGGGGTCGGCGCTTCGGCCGCGGTCGCCGGTTCAGCCCGAGCTTCGGCCCCTCCGGCCGCGGGCTGCGTCCCGAATTCCGCCCCGGCTTCGGCCCGGGCTTCGCGCCGGGTTTCGCGCAGTGGGCCGAGAACGGTCGCGGCTGCGGCGAGGGCTGGGGCGCCTACAGCGAACGCCACAGCGACGGATGCCGCGGCCACGGCGCCCACGCGCACGGCCACGGGCGTTCACACCACGGGCACGGCCACGACCACCGCGACCAGCACGGCCACGGGCACGGCGACCACGCCGAGCACGCGTACGAGCGCGGCTTCGACGCCGGCTACGCGCGCGGAGCCGCCGAACGCTGAGACGGCGGGCGCGGCCGAGCCGCGGCATCCGTCTCGAGAACAGGAAGGTCGGCCGACGTCAGGATGAGTCCGCTCAGAACGTCCTGCGTTCAGCCGCCTCACCTGTTCTCGGCGCCCGACGAGGGCACCGGCCGGTGCCCTCGTCAGCGTCGCGTCTGCTCGGAGCCCGACAGGCGCTGCGCGAGGTAGATCGGCACGATCGAGACGACCACGAGCACGACGGCGATCACCGACACGATCGGCGCCTGGTTCGGGCGGAACATGTTGTTCAGGATGAAGATCGGCAGCGTCGTGACCCCCGAACCCGCCGTGAAGGTCGTCACGATGATCTCGTCGAAGCTCAGGGCGAACGCGAGCAGCCCTCCGGCCAGCAGCGCCGACCGCAGCTGCGGGAACGTGACCAGGCGGAAGGTCGTCCACACGCCCGCACCGAGGTCGGCCGAGGCCTCTTCAAGGTTCGTGCCGGTGCGGCGCAGCCGCGCGATGACGTTGTTGAACACCGTCACGATGCAGAACGTCGCATGCGCGATCACGACCGTCCAGATCGACAGCGGCACGCCCAGGATCGTGCGGAAGAAGTTGTTCAGCGCGATGCCGGTGATGATGCCCGGCAGCGCGATCGGCAGAATGATCAGCAGCGAGACCGAGTCGCGCCCGAAGAAGTCGAACCGCTGCAGCGCGAACGAGATGAGCGTGCCCAGCACGAGCGCTACCACGGTCGCGACGAGCGCGACCTGCACGCTCGTGAGCACCGCCTCGATCGCGCCGGTGCTCTGGAACGCCTTTACCCACCATTCAAGGGTGAAGCCGGGCGGCGGCCACGTGAGCGACGTCGACGTCGAGAACGAATTGACGAGCACGACGAACAGGGGCACGTAGACGGCCAGCAGAATGAGGCCGGTGACGATCGCGAGCACCACGCGCGCCGAGGTTCCGAGTCGCATGTGCGCCGCCTAGAGGTTGTTCAGGGCACCCGTGCGGCGCACGAGCGCGAGGTAGCCGAAGATGATGACGATCGGAATGAGCGCGATCGCCGCCGCGAGCGGCAGGTTGTTCGCCGCGCCCACGTTCGTGTAGACGAGGTTTCCGAGCATCTGGTTCGCGCCGCCGACGATGTTCACCGTGATGTAGTCGCCGAGCGACAGCGAGAAGCTGAAGATCGTGCCCGCGATGATCGCGGGGAAGGTCAGCGGCAGCACGACGCTGCCGATCGTGCGCCACGTCTTGCCCCCGAGATCCGCGGATGCCTCGAGCAGCGAGTCCGGCACGCGCTCGAGTCCCGCGTAGATGGGCAGGATGACGTACGGCAACCACAGGTACGCCAGCGTGATGACCGTCGCGGTGATGCCGTAGCCGGGCGTGTGCAGGCCGAACGGGGCGAGGACCCACTCGAGGATGCCGTCCTGCGACAGCACCGAGCGCCACGCGTACGCCTTCACGAGATAGCTCGCCCACAGCGGCATGAGCACCGCGATCACGAGGAGGCGCTGCACGCGCGGCGAGGCCACCTTCGCCATGAAGAACGCGATCGGCAGCGCGAGCGCCACGTCGATGAGCGTCACGAGCAGCGCAACCCCCACGGTGCGCAGCGTCACCGTCTGGTACAGCGTGCCCGTGATGACGGTGACGATGTTGTCGAATGTCCAGTCGGTGACGATCTCGCCCGTGAAGCTGTCGACGGTCCAGAACGCGGTCACCAGCAGCAGCACGAGCGCGACGATGTAGACGATGCCGAGCCAGAACAGCGGCGCCGACAGCAGCAGCGCCAGGCGCGTGCGGGGGTGCGTGCTCAGGTAGGCCGAGATGCGGTGCGGCGCCGACTGACGCGGCGCGGGCACCGCCCGCTCGGTGCGGGTCGATTCGATGGTCATGCGTCTCCTCGCGTGATCGCTTCGTGCGAAGGCCGGGGGCGGGCCGCGCAGGCGCCGCCCCCGGCACGACGTCAGCCCTTGATCTCGGACCAGGCCGCGGTCCACTGCGCGTAGTCGACGCACTCGACGTCGGTGCGGCCGTCGACGCAGTCGGCGATGGGGGTCGTCCAGTACCAGATCTGCGACGCGTACTCTGCGTCACCGGCGTGGTACGCCTCGCAGTCATCGCGGTAGTCGCACGCCTCCTGGCTCGACGGGGCCTCGCCGAAGTAGGCGGTCGCCTGCGCGTTGACCTCGGGACTCGCGATCCAGTCGAGCCACGCGTATGCACAGTTCGGGCTCTTCGCCTGCGACGCGATCATCCACGTGTCGGACCACCCTGTGGCGCCCTCTTCGGGCAGCACGACGTCGGTCGTGGCATCCTCGCTCTCGAGCACGTTCTGGATGACCTGCCACGTCGTGCCCACGGCCGAGTCGCCGGTCTCGAACGACTGGATCTCCTTGAGGTAGTCCGACCAGTACTCACCGATGTGCGCGCGCTGCTCCTTGAGCAGGTCGACGGCGGCCTGGAACTGCTCCTCGTCGAGCGCGTACGGGTTCTCGATGCCGAGGTCGGGCTGATGCGCCATGAGGTACACGGCGGCGTCGGCGATGTAGATCGGCGAGTCGTACGCCGTCACCTTGCCGGAGTACTCCGACGCCTTGTCGAAGACGAGATCCCACGATGTGGGCGTCTCGGTGACGACCTCCGTGTTGTAGAGGAGGAGGTTGGCGCCGTAGCCGTGCGGAACCCCGTACGACTGGCCGTCGACCGAGTTCCAATCCTTCTCCTTCAGAAAGTCGAAGATGCCGGCGTAGCTCGGGATGAGATCGGTGTTGACCGGTGCCACGTTGCCCGCCGCGATGAGGCGCAGGGTCGCGTCGCCCGATGCGGCGACGACATCGTAATCACCCGTCTTCATGAGGTTGACCGCCTCGTCGGACGTGCCGTACGACTTGGACGTGACCTCGCAGCCGGTCTTCTCCTCGAAGCCCGAGACCCAGTCGACGCCGGGGTCGTTGCTGCCGTCCTCGACGTAGCCCGGCCACGCGAGGATCGAGACGCTCCCCTCGTAGTCGCCGAGCTCGGCAGCCTCCTCGCCGCCGCCGCTTCCGCCTGATGATGTGCCGCAGCCGGCCAGGAGGGCGATCGAGCCGATCGCCGTCGCGGCGACAGCGGAGATACGCGTTCCGCGTGTCATGAACATGTCTTGCTTCCTCTCGCGTGCTGTGTGCTGGGGTGCTTCCGGGGCGTGTGCCCGCGGTCTCGGGCCGGGCTCAGGCGCCCGGCGGGATGAGGGCGACGACGTCTTCGTCGTGCCACGTGACGTGCACCCGGTCCCCGCGGGCGTCGTCGCTCGTGCGGGACCGGTCGTTGGGCTCGAGCACGGTGACGCGGGCCCCGGCGTCGAGATCGATGACGCGACGGATGCCGCTGCCCACGTAGATCGACTCCACGATGGTCCCCAGCGCAGAGCGCTCGCCCGCCGTGGTCACCGGCACGGTGGCGAGGGTGAGCTTCTCGGGCCGGATGGAGTGGTGGCCGGCGCGTCCGATCAGGGTGGCCGACAGCTCTTCGTCGAACAGGTTCGACGTGCCGACGAAGTCGGCGACGAAGCGGGAGGCGGGGCTCTCGTAGAGCTCGCGGGGCGTGCCGAGCTGCTCGATGCGCCCATCGTGGAAGACCGCGATGCGGTCCGAGAGCGTCAGCGCCTCCTCCTGGTCGTGGGTGACGAAGATGAACGTGATGCCGAGGTCACGCTGAATCTGCTTGAGCTCGACCTGCATCTGCTCGCGGAGCTTGAGGTCGAGGGCACCGAGCGGCTCGTCCAGAAGCAGCACCTTCGGCTGCACGGCCGTCGCTCGCGCGAGCGCGACCCGCTGGCGCTGGCCGCCCGACAGCTGCGACGGCTTGCGGCCCGCCATCGCCTCGAGCCGAACGGCGGCGAGCGCCTTCATCGCGCGGTCGCGCCGCTCGCCGCGTTTGATCCCGCGCACGCGCAGACCGTACGCGACGTTGTCGAGCACCGTCATGTGGGGGAACAGGGCGTAGTCCTGGAAGACCGTGTTGACGTCGCGGTCGAAGGGCGCCTTCTTCGTGACATCCTGCCCGAACAGCTCGATGGTGCCGGCAGTGGGCTGCTCGAACCCGGCGATCAGGCGCAGCACCGTGGTCTTGCCCGACCCCGACGGGCCGAGCATCGAGAAGAACTCCCCTGCGCCGATCTCGAGGTCGACGTGGTCGACCGCTGACACGGTTCCGAACTCCTTCACGAGTCCGGTCAGCCGGATGGCCGGATGCTGTTCGGTCATGGACGATCTCCCTCGACGTCGATGAACTAAATCATATGGATCCATATGTCAAAAGGGCACCGCCCGTGTTACGGTCTTGTCACGGTTGGGGAGGATGGGCTTCCCGGCCCGCCCCTGGGAGCCCTGATGCCGCACGCCGCCGGACGCATCGACGCGACGCGCGCCGTCGTGTTCGCCCCGCTCGACGGCGCCGGCCGTGCCGAGCTCGTCGAGCAGCGACTCACCGACGCGATCGTCAGCGGCGTGCTCCACGACGGCGAGCGCCTCCCCAGCGAGTCCGACCTGTCGAGCAGGCTCGGCGTGGCCCTGGTGACCGCGCGCGACGCGCTCGAGACACTGCGCGACAAGGGGCTGGTCACCACCCGGCGCGGACGCGACGGCGGCAGCTTCGTCACCTTCGACAGCGAGGCGGCCACGCGCCTGCTCGCGCGGCGGCTGCGCGACCGCAGCCGCATCCAGCTGCGAGACCTCGCCCTGCACGTCGCCGCGATCGCCGGGACGGCGGCCGAGACGGCCGCCGGTCGCGCGAGCGACGACGACGTCGCGAACCTTGAGCGCATCGCCGGGAGCGCCGACCTCGAGACGGCCGGCGGCGCGCGGCGTGCGGTCGGGCGCTTCCAACTCGAGATCGCCGCGATCAGCCAGTCGCCCCGGCTCGTGCGCGAGGAGATCCGCCTGCAGAGCGAGGCAGGGCCGCTGCTCTGGATGTGCCTGCGCGATCAGGAGCACCGTGACCGCAGCGCGCTCGCACGCACACGGGTCATTCACGCGGTCCGGCGCAACGAGTCAGATGCCGCCCGCGCGGCGACGATCGCGCACATCGACGGCGCCTTCGAGTGGCTGATCGACGAAAGGGCGCGCATCGAGGCGCGCGAGGACGAGGCATCCGCCGTCAGTGTTCGGGAGGAAACATGACCGCCGCCACGAACCGCAGCCAGGTCGAGGTCGCCGCGCACGTGGCCGCCACGATCGACGGCATCTTCGCGATGATCGACAGCTGGAAGGCGCTGCTCGAGGCGCGCCTGGCGACCCTGGACGCGCCGTCCGCCGCATCGCTCGACCCGGTCGTAGAGGGCTTCGCCGTAGAGGCCGTGAACGGTGACACCCTGCTCACCGGCGCGGGCTTCGTCGCGGCGCCGGACGCGCTCTCCGACGCGGCGTGGCACCTCGCCTGGTGGCTGTCGGGCAGCGGCTCCGCGCGGGACGTGCGTCGGCTCGCGACGATCGACGACCCCTCGCACGAGCAGTTCCGCGACTACACCGCCCTCGAGTGGTGGCGGGTGCCCGCCGCCACCGGCGCACGGCATCTCACCGGCCCCTACGTCGACTACGTGTGCACCGACGACTACACCGTGACGATCACGGCGCCGGTCGTCGCCCGCGGCCGCCTGCTGGGCTTGGTCGGCGCCGACGCGCTCGTGGACCGGCTGGAACGCGAGCTGCTGCGCGTGCTGCGCAGCGGCGCCATGCCGGCGACGGTCGTGAACGCCTCGTGCCGGGTCGTCACCTCGACCGACGCGCGGCGCGAGCCCGGGTCGATCCTGCGGGTCGAGGGGCTCGCCGAGGCCGTGCGAACGGGCGGCACGGTGCCGCTCGTGCTGAGGGACGGGGCATCCGTCCTCGCGTGCGGCGACACGTCGCTCGCGCTCGTCGTCGGGATCTGACCCGACGCCCGAGGTCGAGACCCTCGGATGCCGCACCCCCGGCACCTCGTCGATCGAGCCGGCCCGCACCGAGTTGCCGTTTGCGACGCACACCGGCGGCTGCCGTGTCGCTCGTCACGCACCACGAGACAGGCCTCAGGCGCCGCGGGCCCCCGCATCTGTCGATCCCACGTCGGTCAGGTGGAAGTTCTGGAACGAGCGGGATGCCGTCGGCCCGCGCTGGCCCTGGTAGCGGTTGCCGTACGGGCCGGAGCCGTAGGGCGACTCGGTCGGCGACGACAGGCGGAAGAAGCACAGCTGCCCGATCTTCATTCCCGGCCACAGCTTGATCGGCAGCGTCGCGACGTTCGAGAGCTCGAGGGTCACGTGGCCAGAGAACCCTGGATCGATGAAACCCGCGGTCGAGTGCGTGAGCAGGCCCAGCCGGCCGAGCGACGACTTGCCCTCGAGCCGCGCGGCGACGTCGTCGGGCAGCGTGATCTGCTCGAACGTCGAGCCGAGCGCGAACTCGCCCGGGTGCAGGATGAACGGCTCTTGCGGCGCGACCTCGATGAGGTGCGTGAGGTCGGGCTGATCGAGCGCCGGGTCGATGAAGGGGTACTTGTGGTTGTCGAACAGCCGGAAGTACCGGTCAAGCCGCACGTCGACGCTCGAAGGCTGCACCATCGGCGCATCCCACGGGTCGAGGGCGATGCGCCCCGCTTCGATCTCGAGCCGGATGTCGCGGTCACTGAGCAGCACGAACCTCAGCGTAGCCGGGGCTCGCGCGACCGCGGTTACCCTGCCCTGGTGCTCGATACGCGGACCTGTCCTGCCGCGGCGATATTGAGCATCAGCCCGTCGCGGCTTCGTCACCACGTGCGCCTGGGCGACTTGACTCCGCACTTCTCCGGATCCAAGCCCCTGTACTTGCTCTCAGAACTGGAGCGGTTCGTCGCCGCGCTTCCTACTCGACCAGAACACCTGATGTCCCCGTATCGAGAACAGGGCACTCTTTGTCCGCGAGCGATAGGACCCCTGCGGGTCCTACCGTTCGGCGGAGAAGCCGAGGCGATCGGACATCGGCTCGCCGTCCCGTGATCGAAGAGCCGGGCTGCAGCTAATGGGGACGGCTCAGCCGCTGAACGAAGCAGCCTCGAATCCTGTCGTACGACACGTTTGCTCTGGCAACGCGCTCGTCCCGCGGCTCAAGGTAGAGCTCAGTCCGGTCGCTGAATGGATTGAGGAACCAGAACATCGGAGGACGGCGCCCTGAGCGGGCCGCGAACCAACTGCCATCCCTGCGTACGGCAACCTCTGTCGACGCGTACGACTCATTGTCTTCGTAGGTGGGCACGCCCACGAGCCACACATCAGATCCGCGATAGCGAAGGTCAGGTTTCACGCGCAACTCGGCTGCCGCCTTCGCGAACTCGCCCGCGCACGCGTCGACCGCGCGCTCCCATTGCTCGCTCGCAGAGCGTTCGGCTTGCACCGCTGCGCCTCGTTGATCCCCAGCCCGCCGTGCTTGCGCTCGTGCCTCGTCAGCCATCCCCACGAGCGAAAGAGTATCGGATCGCGTGGCTCCGCCGCCGAGCCGCTAACCCCGGCATTCCTGGCCGAAGTGTCGACGGTTCAAGGCCCTTACGCATACGCCCTCGGTTCGTTCCGGGCGTGTTCATCGCCTCGCGCTGGTTAGTATGGAAGCGTGACAACGGCTTGCTGGCGTCACACGCATGTGAACACCAATGCGTATACCTCGCCTTGACGGGTTCTCGAGATCCCAGTAATTTCAAGGCTTCGGGGCTGTAGTTCAATGGCAGAACTTCTGCTTCCCAAGCAGACAGCGCGGGTTCGATTCCCGTCAGCCCCTCCAATGACCCGAGATGGCACCGCAGGTGCCGGCTCGGGTCATTCGCGTTCTGCCGCAGGAATCGATCCGCGAGGCGAAGTCTCGCTCTGTCGGAGGGCGGGTGGCCGCGAACTGGTCGCGTTTGTAGGCTGGCTGTGAACAGGGGGGTCGAGGATGAGCGGACGCATCGTCGTCGGCGTCGTCGATTCGGCGGCGAGTGAGCGGGCGCTGGAGTGGGCTGCGGCGCGGGCGCGGGCGCGCAAGTCGCCGCTGCTGCTGGTCACCGTGGTCGGCGGGTCTGTGGGCGCCGTCGGCGAGGGCCCCGTCGTCGAAGGCGCGATCAGCGCCGCGAGCACCCTGCTGGTGGAGCACGCGACGGGTCTGAGGGCCTCCGGCATCGAGGTCGACACCGTCGTGCTGCGCGGGGATCCGGTGCGCCAGCTCGTCTCGGCGACCTCCGACGCGCAGCTGCTGGTGATCGGCAGCGACTTCCAGGGCGACGCCGGCGGGCCGCGGCGCGGGGTGCACGGGCTGCGGATCGTCGCGGGCGCGTCCTGCCCCGTCGTGGTCGTGCCCGATATCGACCTCGAAGGCCGCAACGGCGTCGTCGTCGGTGTGGACGGCTCCCCGACGTCAGAAGGGGCGGTCGCGTTCGCCGCCGCCGAGGCGGACCGGCTGGGGCAGCCGCTCGTCGCGATCGCGGTGTGGACCCCGCTCGTGGCACCGCGCAACCCGATGGTCTATCCCCAGCAGTACCTCGCCTCCATGCAGGCACTCACCGAAGAGGCTCTGGCCGTCTCGCTCGCGGGACTGCGGCAGACCTATCCCGATCTCGACATCCAGGCGCGTGCCGAGCGCGGCTACCCCTCGCAGGTCATCAACAGCGCGGCATCCGGCGCCGTCCTCACCGTGGTGGGCTCGCACGGCCGGGGCCCCGTCGCGCGATTCCTGCTCGGCTCCATCAGCCACGAGGTGCTCTCCGCCCTCGCCGCCCCCACCGTCGTCGTGCGGTGACGGCGCCGGCCTACTCCCGCCCCGGCGCCACGAACCCCGACTCGTAGGCCCAGACGACGAGCTGCGCGCGGTCGTGGGCTCCGATCTTGGCCATGATCCGGTTGACGTGCGTCTTCGCCGTCAGCGGCGAGATGACGAGCTCGGTCGCGATCTCGTCGTTGGAGCGTCCGCGGGCGACGAGTGTGAGGATCTCCTCCTCGCGCGGGGTGAGCGCGTCGAGGGGAGCCTGCGGGGCGTCCACGGGGCGTGCGGGCGCGGCCGCGAGGTACTTCGCGATCAGCCCGCGGGTCGCCGCGGGTGACAGCAGGGCGTCTCCGGCGTCGATGGCGCGCACCGCACGCACGATCTCGTCGGGCTCCGAGCCCTTGCCGATGAAGCCGCTCGCGCCCGCCCGCAGCGCCGCGACGACGTTGTCGTCGTCTTCGAACGTGGTGAGGATGAGCACGCGCGTGCGGGCGAGCGCCGGGTCGCGGCAGATGCGCGCCGTGGCTTCGATGCCGTCGAGCTGCGGCATCCGAATGTCCATCAGAACGACATCCGGATGCTGCGCCATGGCGACCGCGACGGCTTCGGCCCCGTCGACGGCCTCGCCGACGACCTCGACGTCGGCGGCTGCGCGCAGGATCTCGCGCACCGCGGTGCGGATGAGCGCCTGGTCGTCGACGATGAGCACGCGGATCATGCCGAGACCTTTTCGTTCGATGAGCGCCCGCACGGCAGCGTGATCGCGAGTCGGAACGTGCCGCCCGTGCGGCCGGCATCGATCGTGCCGTGCAGCGCGTCGACTCGTTCACGGATGCCGCGAAGACCGTGCCCGCCGTCGCTGCGCGTCTCGCCGCCGGGGTCGACGGGGTTGCTGACGATGATCGCGAGTTGGTCGGCGTCGGCGCGCAGGAGCAGGTGCGCGCGCCGTTCGATCCCGTGCTTGAGCACGTTGGTGAGGCCTTCCTGGATCACCCGGTACGCGACGACGTCCAGGCTCGTGGGAAGGTCGTCCAGCGAACCCTCGCGGCGCACGGTCACGTGAAGCCCCGAGTCCTCGAATCCGGCCACCAGTTCGTCGAGGCCGGCGAGTCCCACCGCGGGTGAGCGCTCGGCCTGGTCCTCGGGCAGGCGCAGCGTCGCGAGCAGGTCGCCGATCTCACCGAGCACGGCGCGCGACGCGGTGCGGATGGTCGACAGCGCCTCGCGGGCGACTTCGGGCCGGTCGTCGATCGCGGAGCTGGCGACTCCCGCGTTGAGGCTGATCACCGAGATCTGGTGGGCGACGGCGTCGTGCAGGTCGCGCGCGATGCGCAGCCGGTCCTCGACGACCCTGCGAGAGGCCTCCGCTTCGCGGGTCTGCTCCGCGGTGATCGCGCGTTGCACGATGCCCTCGACGTAGGCGCGGCGGGAGCGGGTGGCGTCGCCGACCGCGAAGGCGAGACACATCGTCACGACGACCTCGAACACCGCGGGAACGCGCATGTCGGGCCGCCACAGCAGAGCGACGAGCGTCATGACGGCGACTGACCCCGCGAGCGCCCACGCGGCAGCCTTCCGCTCCTTCTGCAGCGTCACGGTGTACAGGGCGATCACCGACGCGAACGTCGAGCCCGGCGTCAGCGGGAAGCTCACCATCGCGACGCAGAAGCAGGCCACGCATGCGATCAGCACCGGCCACGCAAAGCGCCGCCGCACAAGCACGAGCAGCGCCGGCAGCACCGAGACGATCCAGCCGAGCGTCGTGCGGTCGGCTGGCGACTCGGGAAACCGACCGGCCGCCGACAGCAGCACGACCAGGGCGGCGGCAATGTCCCACACGACCGGTGGCACGCGCAGCCCGGGCGGGCTCGGACGCAGCGGTTCGAAGGTCACGCTCTCAGCTTGCCCGCGGCTGCGGGCGTTGTCATGTACCCGGCACGGTAGGCCGGGTACCGCCAACGCGGTACGGCAATGCCCGCGCTGGGTGGATGCTTCGACCCGCGGCATCCGTGAGGGTGGAAAGAGCGGGCGCACTCGATGCCCGCGCCGTCAGGAGGCTCCCATGGGCACCCCCGTTCTCTCGGCCCGCGACCTGTACAAGACGTACGGGTCCGGCGCCGGCCGTTTCGACGCGTTGAAGGGGGTGGATCTGGACATCGCCGAGGGCGAGAGCCTCGCCATCATCGGCAAGTCCGGCTCGGGCAAGTCGACGCTCATGCACCTGCTCGCGCTCATGGACGAGCCCAGCTCCGGCGAGATCCTGCTGGAGGGCGCCGCGACCGACCGCCTGCGGGGCCGAGCCCTGAACCGCGTGCGCAACAAGACGTTCGGGTTCGTGTTCCAGCAGTTCTTCCTCACCGCCGGGCAGACCGTGCTCGAGAACGTGGTGCTGCCGTTGAAGATCGCCGGCGTCCCGGCCCGCGAGCGCCGGCGCCGGGGCATGGCCGCGCTCGAGCAGCTCGAGCTGGACGACAAGGCCAGGAACAAGGCCCTGAACCTCTCGGGCGGGCAGAAGCAGCGCACGGTCATCGCGCGCGCCCTCGTCAACAACCCGCGCATCATCTTCGCCGACGAGCCCACGGGCAACCTCGACTCGAACACCGGAGCGGTGGTGGAGGACATCCTGTTCGGACTCAACCGGGAGCAGGGCATCACCCTCGTCGTCGTCACGCACGACGAAGACCTCGCTGCGCGCTGCGACCGGCGCATCCACATCCGAGACGGACGCATCGTCCAAGAGGAGGCGGCGGCGTGAGAACCCTCGACCTGATCGGCACCGCGGTCGGCAACACGTTCCGCTCGAAGACCCGCACGATCCTGACGATCCTCGCGATCTTCATCGGCGCTTTCACCCTCACCGTCACCAACGGCCTCGGCACCGGCATCAACCGCTACATCGACGACACCGTGGCCACGTTCGGCGCCAGCGACGTCATGACCGTCACCAAGAACGCCGACGACGCTCGAACCGGCGACGGCCCTCGGGAGTACGACCCCGACACCGTCACCGCGGGCGCCGGGGGCGGGAGCATGCCCGGCACGAGCATCGCCGTGATGACCCAGGACGACCTCGACCAGCTCGCCGCCATCGACGGCGCCGAGAAGGTCGAGCCGGTGCGGTCGCTGTCGGTCGACTTCATCCAGTACGACGGCGGTACGAGGTACACCATCGGCGCGGGCTCGATCGTGCCGGGGCAGACGCTGCAGCTCACCTCCGGCGCGCAGCCCGACGACAGCGCCGGCGCGTTCGAGCTCGCACTGCCGGTCGCGTACGTCGACGCCCTCGGGTTCGCGGATGCCGATTCCGCCGTCGGCCGCACGGTGACGCTCGCCGTCACCGACGCGACGGGGGTGCGCCACACGCTCGAGGCCGAGATCACCGGCGTCGCCGAGGATACCTTCGACCTCACCGGAGGGTCGGGCAGCTTCACGCCCAACGACGCGCTCGCGACCGAGATCCACGACCTCGGTCAGACCGGGCTTCAGGCGGACCAGCAGGGCAGGTACCGGCAGGCCCGCGTGTGGTTCGACTCCGACGCGACCCCGCAGCAGGTCGACGACCTGAAGGCGGCGCTGTCCGACGCCGGGTTCACCGGCACGACCGTCGCCGACCAGCTGGGCACTTTCAAGACCGTGATCGACGGCATCGTGCTGGTGCTCAACGCGTTCGCGATCATCGCGCTGCTGGCTGCGAGCTTCGGCATCATCAACACGCTGTACATGTCGGTGCAGGAGCGCACGCGCGAGATCGGGCTGATGAAGGCCATGGGCATGGGCTCGGGCCGCGTCTTCAGCCTGTTCAGCCTCGAGGCGACCTTCATCGGGTTCCTCGGCAGCGCGCTGGGCGTCGTGATCGGCATGCTCGCGGGCACCGCGATCAGCGGTGTGCTGTCGTCCACGCTGCTGGCCGACCTGGCAGGCCTGCAGCTGATCGCCTTCGACGCGACCTCGATCGCGGCCATCGTGCTGCTCGTCATGGCGATCGCGTTCCTCGCCGGCACCCTCCCCGCAGCCCGCGCGGCCCGTCAGGACCCGGTCGAGTCGCTCCGCTACGAGTGACCTCGGCCGGACGGGGCATCCGTCCGGTCCGCTCGTCCCGGGGCGCGGGAGGATGATGGACCCATGCCCGCCGCCCACCGCCCCGGTCTCAGGGTGGACTCTGCGATCACGATCCCCGAGTCCGAGCTGACCTGGCGGTTCTCGCGATCCTCAGGGCCTGGCGGGCAGGGTGTGAACACGGCGGACTCCCGTGTGGAGCTCGCGTGGGATGCGGCGCGCTCGACCGCCCTCTCGCCGTTCCAGCGAGAGCGGCTTCTGGCGCGCCTCGGCGGCCGCCTCGTCGGTGGAGTGCTGACCATCACCGCATCCGAGCACCGCGCCCAGTTGCGCAACCGGGAGGCCGCGCGCGCTCGGCTGGCCGCCGTCGTGGCCGACGCCCTGCGCCCTCCCTCGCCGTCTCGCCGACCGACGGCTCCGAGCCGGCGCGCCAAGGAACGGCGGCTGGAGGCGAAGAAGCGACGCACCGACGTCAAGCAGCTGCGCCGACCCCCGCACGACTGACGACGCAGAGGCAGCCCGACGGCCCCCTTCGGGCTCGCCGGGCCTGGGGCACGGCAGCATGAACGGGTGAATGTCTTCGAGTTCTCGCCGCGGGACGTCGGGCGCCGGCATCCGTCGACGACCATGCGTTCCGAGCCGGCGCTCTGAACGGCCCCGCGACCGGTCGTCAGCGCGCGATGCCGCTGCGCGAGCGCAGCACCTCGGCGAGGCGCTCGAGCTGCGAGGCGTTCTCGAGGGCGGAGCCCACGGCCGCGACCCGCACGCCCGCGGCGAGGTATTCCTCGACGTTCGAGGCATCCAGCCCGCCCGTCGCGACGAACCGCACCTGCGGGAACGGCCCGCGCATGTGCCGGAACCACCCGCTGCCCAGCCACGTCGCGGGGAAGGCCTTCAGCCACGTGAGGCCGAGCGACACCGCGAGCTGCACCTCGCTGGGTGTCGCGACGCCGGGCAGGATCGGGATGCCGGCCTCCTGCGCCGCCCGCACCACGACCGGGTCCAGGCCGGGCGAGACGAGGTAGGCCGCGCCCGCGTCGGCGGCGAGCGCCACCTGCGCGGGCGTGAGGATCGTGCCGGCCCCGACGCTCTTTGCGCGCTGCGCGCCGAGGGCGACCACCGCGCGCAGGGCGCGTTCGTCCTCGTCGGTCTGCAGCGGCACCTCGACAGAGTCGATTCCGAGGTCCCACGCCGTCTCGGAGAGCCGCGCCGAGCGCTCCAGGCCCATGCCCCGCAGGATCGCCATGAGCGGCGCCCCCGCGAACGCGGTGTCGAACCAGTCGCCGCCGGTCGCGGCATCCGTTGTGATCGTCATGGGCGTCCTTCCGCCGGGGGCGTCGTTCAAGGTGTCGGATTCGGGATGCCGCCGGCCGGCGCGTCGTCGAGGGAGTCGGTCGTGGTCTGCAGGGTGCGCGCTGCGCGCTCGTGGCCGGCGCGCAGGCGATCGGCGACGGAGTCCCCCGAGAGGAGTCCCGCGAGATACCCGCCGGCGAACGCGTCGCCGGCCCCCACGGCCTCGACGACCTCGACCACAAGCGCCGGCTCGAACACCTCGTCGGCGCCGACGTACGCCGTCGCTCCCACGTCGCCGTCCTTGACGACGAGCTCTGCGACCCCCGGCAGCAGCGACCGCACGTCGGCCGCGGTGGGGGTGCCCCACAGGGTCTCGGCCTCGTCGCGGCCGACGAGCACGATGTCGGCGCCGCGGGCGAGCTCGAGCAGCACCGCGGCGGCCGGGGCGGCCTCGTCCGGTGCCGTCGAGGGCTGTGTGTCGAGACCATGCCACAGCGCAGCCCGGTGGTTCACGTCGAATGAGACCGGCACGCCGTGCTCGCGGGCGCGGGCGATCACGCGCGCGAGGAACGCGCGGGCCGACGTCGAGATCGCCGCCGTGATGCCCGACACGTGCAGCAGGTCGATGCCGTCGAACGACACCGCGTCGGCGTCGCGCAGGTCGAGGGCCGAAGCGGCCGAACCGCGGCGGAAGTACAGCACGCCGTTGCCGGGGTCCTTCACGTACAGGCCCGTCGGGCGCGCGGAGTCGTAGGCGACGCGCGACACGTCCACCCCCCGCTCGGCGAGCTGACGCGCGATGCGTCGCCCGAGCGCGTCCGCGCCCAGCCGGCTGAACCACACCGCCCGGTGCCCGAGCGCGGCCACATGGACCGCGACGTTCGACTCGGCCCCGCCGGCATCCAGCAGGAACGCGTCGGCGTCGGCGACCGGCTCGGCCACCACGGGCGCGACCATCGCCATCGTCTCGCCGATCGCGAGCAGGGTCTTCAGCACGGATCCAGCGTAGCCAGCGCGCGGGCTGCGGCCCGCCGCATCCGCTCTGCTCCCGAAGCCCGCCCCGACTCGGCGATCCGGCCGAACTCGGACGAGTCCCCCGCACTCGCCCGAATCCCGGCAGCTCCCCGAGCACCGGCCGGGCGAACGCCCGTCGCCTCCACGCAAGGCGGAACCGGCGGCAGGCTCATCGCAGCCCGGTGATGGGCGCGGCGTCCATGTCGTCGAAGGACTGGTTCTCGCCGGCCATCGCCCACACGAACGAGTACGCGGCCGTGCCGACGCCCGAGTGCAGCGACCACGACGGCGAGATGACCGCCTGCCGGTCGGCGACGATGAGGTGCCGGGTCTGGTCGCGCTCGCCCAGCAGGTGCACGACACGGGCGTCTTCGGGCACGTCGAAGTACAGGTAGCACTCGGTGCGGCGGTCGTGGGTGTGGGCGGGCATCGTGTTCCACATCGACCCCGGGTGCAGCTCGGTGACACCCATCACGATCTGGCAGCTCTTCACGCCGTTCTCGTGGATGATCTGCGTCAGCGTGCGGCGGTTCGAGGTGAGCTGGTCACCGAGCTCGCGCACCGTGCCCTCGCCGGGCGAGACGAGCGCGGCGGGGTACGCGGTGTGCGCGGGCGCCGAGAAGAGGTAGAACTGCGCGGCCGCGGCATCCCCCGCATCGGCGAAGACGACAGACCGGATGCCGCGCCCGAGGTACAGGCACGCGCCCTTGACGAGCGTGTGCACCTCGCCGTCGGCGGTGACCGTGCCGGTGCCCCCGACGTTGACGATGCCGAGCTCGCGGTGCTCGAGGAAGTACTCGCTGCGGATCTCGGGGTAGCCGCCCAGCGCGAGCGCTGCACCGGCGGGCACCGCTCCGCCCAGCACGATGCGGTCGTGGTGCGTGTAGGTGAGGCGGATCTCGCCCGGCACGAACACGTCCGGCACGAGATAGGTCGCGCGCAGTTCGTCCGTGGTCATGCCGGGGATCTGGACGGGGTTGGTCGCGTAGCGCTGGGGGATGCGGGTCTCGGTCATGGGTCTCTCCTGGTTCGGTGTCTTCGGTCGCAGTCGCGCTCAGCGCACGAGCCAGCCGCCGTCGACGGGGATGATCGCGCCGGTGACGTAGGCGGCGGCATCCGATGCGAGAAAGACGACAGCCCCCTGCAGGTCGGATGCCTCGCCCCAGCGCCCCGCGGGGATCCGGCCGAGGATCGACGCGGCGCGGTCCTCGTCGGCGCGCAGCGGCGCGGTGTTGTCGGTCGCGATGTACCCGGGCGCGATCGCGTTGACGGTGACCCCGCCAGCCGCCCACTCGTTCGCGAGCGCCTTCGTAAGCCCCGCGACCGCGTGCTTGGACGCGGTGTAGGCCGGTACACGGATCCCGCCCTGGAACGACAGCATCGAGGCGACGTTGATGATGCGGCCGCGACCCTGCGCGAGCATGTGACGGCCGGCGGCCTGCGAGAGGTGGAACACCGCGTCGAGGTTGACGGTGAGCACGTCGTCCCAGTCCGAGGCGGGATGGTCGACGGCGGGCGAGCGGCGGATCGTGCCGGCGTTGTTCACGAGGATGTCGAGGCCGCCGAGTTCGGCGATCGCCTCATCGACCGCCGCCGACAGCTCGCCGGGCGTCGCCGAGACGAGGTCGCGGCCGATCAGGTGCGCGCGTCGCCCTGCCCGGCGCACCAGATCGGCGGTGGCGGAGGCGTCGCCGCGGTCCAGCAGAGCGACGTCGGCGCCGGCTTCGGCGAGCGCGACGGCGGCGCCCTGCCCGAGCCCGCGGCTCGAGCCGGTCACGAGCGCGACGCGGCCGTCGAGGCGGAACGAGTCGAGGATCATGCGAAGGCTCCCGTCAGGGTCGATGCGCGACGGCGGGTGCTCACCAGTACTTCTTCCAGTCCGGCCGGGTCACCCGCATGAGCGCCTCGACGAAGAAGTAGTCGCCCCACAGGGTGCCCTCGTCCACGCCGTTGTCCCTGGGCAGGTCGTACACCGAGTGCAGGATCAGGGCGTCCGAGTCTTCGGGGCGGGCCGGCGTGTAGTGGTCGACGAGGGCTGCGAGCATGGCGTGCGCGCGAGCGGTCCACTCGGCCGCGGTCGCGGCATCCGTCTCGACCTGTGCCAGTTCGAGCAGCCCGCACACAGCGATCGCCGCCGACGAGCTGTCGCGCGGCGCGTCGCTGCCGTCGGTGTACACGAGGTCCCAGAACGGCACGCCGTCGGCGGGCAGGTGCGCCAGGAGGTAGCGGGCGCAGCGGCGGGATGCCTCGAGCAGGCGCTCGTCGCCGGTGGCGGCGTAGCTCAGCGCGAAGCCGTAGACGCCCCACGCCTGCCCGCGCGCCCAGCAGGAGTGGTCGAACGCGCCCTGCTCGGTCGCCCCGCGAACAGGTTCGCCGGTCTGGGCATCCCAGTAGAAGGTGTGGAAGGTCGAGTCGTCCTCGCGAACGATGTGCTCGCGCAGCTGCGCCGTGTGGCGACGGACCGCGTCGGCGTAGCGCTGGTCGCCCGTCTGCTCGGCTGCCCACGTGAGCAGCGGCATGTTCATCAGGCTGTCGATGATCGTGCGCCCGCGCTGGGCGGGGTCGGAGAGATCCCCCCACGCCTGGATGATGCCGGCCGGCTCGAGGAATCGGCGCATGAGCGCGTCGGCGGCCTCGATCGACGCGCGACGGGCGTCCTCATCGCCGAGCAGCCGCCACGCGGCGACCGTCGACAGCGTGTATAGGAACCCGAGGTCGTGCGTCTCAAGGTCTTCCTCGGCGCGTACGCGGCGGGCGAAGTCGCGCGTGTCGACCAGGGCCGCGTTCTTGAACGCGTCGTCGCCGGTGAGCTCCCACGCGAGCCACAGCTGCCCCGTGCGGAAGCTCGTGGTCCAGCCACGGTTGCCGCCCTCGGGGATGGCGCCCTCGGCCGGGCGGCGCTCGTAGCGGTCGCCCGCCGTCGTGTCGTCGGGGTACGCGGCGCCGAAGGTCTCGGTGTTCCGGCGGATCGTCGTGAGCGCGGCCTGCACGGCGGAGTCTGTGGTGGTCGTGCCCGGGATGGGCGACAGAGTCGTCATGGAGGGGATCCTTCGTGGGTCGTGACGGAATGGATGCCGGGGCTTCAGGCCCGAGCGGCGGCCGATCCGTCGATTCCGGGCGCGGGCCTGCGTCCAGGTCGCGCGGTAGCCGTACAGGGGCCCATCGATCACCGGTCGGTGCCGGAGGCGCCTGCGGGGCGTGCGAGGCGACTGGTGGTCGCCGTGCGGTCGGGCCACGTGACCCGGACGGTGGTCTGCGCGCCGCGCTCGTCGATCTCGACGGCCGCGGCGGCGGTGTCTGCGGCGCTGTGCGCGCGGGTGAGCTCCACGAGCGTCGCGACCCAGACGCCGACCACGAGCGGCTCATCGGTCACGGGCACGGCGGCGTCGCGGCCGAGCGGGCTCGCGTCTGTGCGGCGCTGGAGGCCGGGCGCGCCGGCGCCGAGAAGGGGGCGGATGCTGCTGCGCACCCCGTTCGCGCACGCCGAGGCGCCTCGCGACGAGACCCCGGCGGCCACGGCGCCGGCGGCGATCGCCCACCCGCCGACGCGCAGCCGCAGCGACGAGGCGTCCAGGCCGGGTGCGAGGGACTCGACCCGTGAGAGGCGCACCTCCCATGGTCCGCGCAGAAGCGAGTGGACTACGAGCGACGCGGCGACCTCGGCGTCTGCGGCCAGGCCCGAGCCGTGGCGGTGCTCGATCGGGTGCGGGGCGATCCAGTGGGCGCGGGCGCGGGATGCCGCGATCCCGACGATCCCGCCTTCGTCGTCCTGCACGCGCACGTCGATCAGCTCCATTGCGGCGCGGTGCGTGGCGCGGCCTGCGGCATCGACGAGTGCGACCGACTGCTCGAGCGGCTCCTCCCACGCCGACGCGTTCGCGAGCGGGCTCGTCGAGGTGGAGTAGCCGATGCGGGCATACAGCGGCGAGTCGCCGACGAGCGTGTCGGCGGCGGCGTGGTCGGTGCCGTGGTTCGCGATCCGCACGATGCCGTCTGCCGCGGTGCCCGACACGATCCATCCCGCCGAGCGCACGGCGCGCAGGTCGTCGCCGGTCTCGATCGGCAGCGGCTCGCTCGGGGCGCTCCACACGGGGTGATCCGCTGGCAGAGCCACGCCGAGCAGTCCCTTCACGGCCCAGTACGGCGACCCGGGGCCGGAGTAGGACTGGGCGAGGTCGCGCCATGGGCCGTGCCATCCCATCGTGAGCACGCCGTCGTCGTCCGGGACGCCCGCGTCGGCGAAGTGGCGCACGACCCTGTCCGCCGCGCGGCGCAGCCGTCCGAGCGGCACCGACGGCACCCCGACGAGCGCACCGGCCCAGAACGGGGCGGCGGCGGCGTAGCGGTAGATGAGGCTGCGACCCTGGATGAGCGGTGAGCCGTCCGCGCCGACGAGGGCGACGGCATCCTGAACAAAGCGGTCAAGGCGCGCGATGTCGCCCGCGGTGCGGCCCGCGGCGAGCTCGTCCGCGCCTTGCATGCGTGCCCACAGCACGGGGTACAGGTGCAGCGCCCACCCGACGTAGTGGTCGTACGAGCGCTCGAAGCCGTCGGAGATCCAGCCGTCCTCGCGCACGAGCGCGTCGTGCAGCGCGAGGTCTGCGGCGATGTCGTCCTGCGACCACGGGCCGCCGACCGAGCGCAGGAAGGTCTGCACCACGACCCGGAACCACAGCCAGTTCGTCTTGGGGTAGGTGTCGTCGCCGACGACGGGGGCCAGCCACGCGATGGCCCGCTCCTGCGTCACCGCGTCGAGGCGGTCCCAGATCCAGGGGCGGGTCAGATCGAGCACCAGGGCGATCGAGGCCGCCTCGACCTTCGCCTGCGCGTGCTCGTCGATGCGCACCCAGCGGTCCGCGGCATGCGGGTCGACACCCGTGGCAAGGCCCCGCGCGTAGAAGTCGATGAGATCGTCGACGCCCTCGCCGCGAGCGCCTGCGATACGGAAGCCGGCGAGCAGGAAGGTGCGCGCGAACCCCTCGAGGCCGTCGACCGCGCGGCCGTAGCCGCCCTCGGCACCGGGGAAGGTGATGCGGCCGTTGCCGGTCGAGGCGTACTCGCGGGCGGTGTCGAGAAGGCGGTCGGCGTACGCGAGCCATTCGTCGCGGGTCCAGTCGGCGCCCGTGAGCTGCTCGGGCGTGATGTGCTGGACCGACACGGCCTCTCCTTCGATGGCATTCCGTCTCCGCACGGTGCGGCGACCGTTTGGGAGCGTAGCAATCCATTTCGATCATTGCAAGATTGAATGCGGTTCGTTATGATCGTTTGTGATCGCTTGACGGCGAGGAGTCAACGAGGCGAGACCGACGACCCGGTGCTCGCGCACTCGTGGGGCGCGCGAGTGACCGCCTCGATCTCGGCGTCACGACGCGCGAGAGCGCCACGGTCGCGATAGAACTGGACCAGCCCTACCCAGAGGACGCCCGATGACCGACAACTCCCCGGCGCTGCTCGCCGCCGAGCGACACGCCCGCGTGCTGGCCGCCCTCGCGCGCGACGGCGCCGTGCGAGTGTCCCAGCTGCTGGACGAGCTCGGCGTGGCCCCCGTCACGCTGCGGCGCGACCTCGCCCAGCTCGAGCGCGACGGGCTGCTGGTGCGCGTGCACGGCGGCGCAGTGCCGCCGACCGAGAGCACGGCGCGCGAGGCCGGCGCGACGCGGGCGGCATCCGCAGCCGCAACCGGATCGATCGCCGTCCTCGTGCCGTCGCTGAACCACTACTGGCCGGCCGTCGTTCGCGGCGCCGAGGCCGAGGCCGCGCGCCAGGGCATGCGCGTCGTGCTGCGCGGCACGTCGTACGAACTGCAGGACGAGCGCCCCGTGCTGGAGCGACTGGTGCACGTCGAGGGGGTGCGCGGGCTCGTCGTGGCCCCGAACACCGACACCCCGCACGCGCAGGACGTCGTGCAGTGGCTGGCCGACTCGGGTCGGCCGAGCGTGCTCGTCGAGCGCGATGCCGTGCTGCTGCCCGGCGGCGCGCCCGTGGAGTCGGTCACGACCGACCACGCGCTCGGCGCGGTGCTGGCCGCGCGCCACCTCGCGGCGCTCGGGCACCGCCGTGTCGGGCTGATCCTCGCGCGCGACTCGCCCACCTCGCGCAAGATCGCGGCAGGCTGGCAGGCGGCGTGCGCCGAGCTGGGGCTGACTCCCACCGACCACTTCGAGACGAGCCTTCCGCCGCGCACCAGCCCGGACTTCTCAGCGGTCGTCGACACGGCGCTCGACGCGGCGCTGCGACACTCGGTGACGGCGCTGCTCGTGCACTCCGACCCCGAGGCGATGGCCTTCGTCGACCTCGCTCTCAACCGCGGCATCTCCGTGCCGGGCGACCTGTCGGTCATCGCCTACGACGACGAGGTCGCCGAGCTCTTCGCGCCTGCGCTCACGGCCGTCGCCCCGCCCCGGGTGCACCTCGGCCGCGCCGCCGTCGACCTCGTCACGCGGCGCCTCGACGACCCCGACCGGCCCGTGCATCGGGTGGTGCTCAGCCCGACGCTCAACGTGCGCGGGTCGACCTCGGCGCCCCGCGGCGCCTGACGGAGGGCGCCCCCGCCGGCCGGGGGTCGGCGATCCGCCGACCGGGGTCGGCGATCCGCCCAGGTCGGACAGCCCCGCCGCATCCGCCCCAATCCCGGCATCCGCCCCAATCCCGGCAGCCGCCCGAGTCTCGGCCGCCGTCAGCCGATGGGTTCGGCCGCCTTGCGCGCGGCGCGCGCCGACGAGCGGACCGCGCCGATGCTCGCGACGATCACCAGCGCGATGCCGCCCAGCTGCAGCGGCGTCAGCTGCTGGCCGAGCAGCGCGAAGCCGGCCAGGGCCGCCGTCGCGGGCGAGAGGCTCATGAGGATCGCGAAGGCGGCCGCCGGCAGTCGCCGCAGCGCGATCAGCTCGAGCGCGTAGGGGATCGTCGACGACAGCAGCGCGACGGCGGCGCCACGACCGAGCAGATCCAGCCGCAGGAGCGCGTCACCTGCCGACACGATGCCCAGCGGAAGCGACAGCACCGCGCCCACCGTCATCGCAAGCGCCAGCCCGTCGAGCTTCGGGAACTCGCGACCCACGCGCGCGGCCACCAGGATGTACAGCGCCCAGCTCGCCGCCGCACCGGCCGCGAAGAGCACGCCGAGCGGGTCGAGGCGGTCCCACCCCCCGCCGCCCAGGGCGGCGACCCCCGCCAGCGCGAGCGCCGCCCACAGCCACGCCGACGCCCGGCGGCTCGCCACGATCGACAGCACGAGCGGGCCGAGCACCTCGATCGTGACCGTCACTCCGAGCGGCAGCCGATTGAGCGCGAGATAGAACAGGCCGTTCATGGTCATGAGCACCAGGCCGAACAGCACCACCGCCCACCAGGCGGCACGCGAGTGCCCCCGCAGCGAGGGCCGCGCGACGAGCAGCAGCACGATCGACGAGAACACCAGCCGAAGCATCACCATGCCCAGCGGCCCGACCTCGTCGAACATCAGCACCGCGATCGCCGCGCCGATCTCCTGACACACGAGCCCGACCACGACCAGGAGGATCGCGGGGGTCGTGCCCGCCCGGGCGCTCACGGCCGCCCCGCGCGAGAGGTGCGCGTCAGGGCGCGGGGATCGGGCAGATCGCCCCCTGCGTGACGGCGTCGTGATACTGCTCGGCCGTCCAGGGCAGCCCCGCCTCGGGCAGGGTCGCGCCGGGCGCCGCAGGCGCCTTGGACGCGATCGCGGCCAGTTCCCACGCGAGCGCGGTGACGAGGTTGCCGCCGGAAGCGGAGTTGTTCAGCACGACTGCCACCGTGAGCCCGCTGTTCGGATCCGACCACGCCGAGACAGCGTACCCGAGGGTCGAGCCGGTCTGGCCGACCAGCGCCCCCGCGTGCAGGGCTCCGCCGTCGGCGGTGTACCACGTGGGCGCCCCCGCATAGGCCGGCATCACGTTGTCGAAGCGCTCGGCGCCCTCCTTCTGGAGCGCCCCGACCGCCAGCGCCCGAACGTACTTGCCGACGTCGTGGATGTCGGACACCACGCCGGTGTCGCCGTAGCCGACGCTCGCCGACAGCTGCGTGCGGTCGACCGGTTCGGCGCAGTCGAGCTCGCCCGCGCCGTCGGGCAGGGAGTGGTGCCCGGTCAGCACGGGCGCGTCGCTCGCGACGGCGGTCGTGCCGAGGCTGGGCAGCTGGGTGGCCGCGAGCCCGAGCGGAACCGTGACGTGCGACGCGATCAGGTCCGACAGGGATCGACCGGTCGCCCGTTCCAGCGCCAGGCCCAGCAGCACGTAGTTCGTGTCGGCGTCGACGTAGGTCGCTCCCGGCGCGGAGGCGCGGGGCTTGGCGAGCCCGTAGCTGACCTGCTCGCGCGGATCCCAGCGGCGGGTGGGGTTGCCGATCCAGATCCCCTGCAGCCGGTCGGCGAAGCTGCCGACGCCGCTCGTGCTGTCGCACAGGTCATCGAGCGTGACGTCGGACAGATCGGGCACGCCGGGAACATAATCCGTGACGCTGTCGGCGAGGGCGACGGTGTCCGAGTCGACGAGGTCGTACAGCACGTCGCACACCATGGGGCGGGTCAGCCGCGCCGCCCGGAAGCGCATGTCGTCGGTGATCTCCGCTCCGCCGCCCATCTGCTGCGTGCCCAGGCCCGTGACCCATGTGCCGCTCCAAGGCGCCCACACCCCGACGACGGCACCGGATGCCCCGGCCGCCGCCATGGCGTGGGTGACGGCATCCTCCAACTGGGCCTGGGTCTCGTCGGGGAACGCACGGTCGATCGGGGTCGGACCGGCGATCGGCACCTCGGCCGGAGGTGCGCACGCGCTCAGCCCGACGGCTGCCGCGAGCGCGATGGATGCCGCGACTGCCCGATGCCGCTTGCCCTGGCGCATTCTCACCCCCCGATGATCGTGCATTTCATTCAAACACAGCCCGCGCGATGCACGCGCCACCATCCGTAGGCTGTCGGGTATGACCCATCAGTTCGACGCCGACGCCATCGCCGGGGTGCTGCACCACATGAACGCCGACCACACCGACGACAACGTGCTGATCACCCGTGCTTTTCTGCCCGGCAGCGAGGTCGTGTCGGCGACGATGGGCGGCTTCGACGGCGACGGCGGCGACTGGACTGCGACCCTCTCGGACGGGCGCACGGTCGAGGTGCGGGTGCCGTGGCCCGGCGGCGGGATCACCGAGCGGCGCGAGGTGCGCCGCGAGATCGTCGCACTGTACGACCAGGCCTGCCGTGCGCTCGGGGTAGAGCCGCGTGCGCACGATTGACCGGCAGACCGGTTAGGTAAGGGTAGCCTCACCCCCTAGACTGACGGCATGTCTGAGGTGATCCCCTTCTCCACCGCGCTGCGCGAGCGGTCCAGCACCGCGCACTCTTCGAGCGAGGGCGCCGGATTCATGTCCGACCTCATGAAGGGCGAGGGCACGCGCGAGGACTACGTCGCGCTCGTCGCGCAGCACTGGTTCATCTACGCCGCACTCGAGGCGGCGACCGAGCGCATGCGCACCGACCCCGTGGCATCCGTCTTCATCAGCGACAAGCTGACGCGGCTTCCCGCGCTCGAGGCCGACCTCGAGTTCCTCGTCGGCCCGGACTGGCGCGAGCGCATCGAGCCGCTGCCGACCACACGCCGGTACGTCGAGCGCATCGAGAAGGTCGGCTCCGTGTGGCCGGGCGGCTTCGTCGCCCACCACTACACCCGCTACCTCGGCGACCTGTCGGGGGGCCAGTTCATCGGCCGCCTGATGGCGCGCCGCTTCGGCTTCGAGACCAACGGCATCGGCTTCTACGTCTTCGGCGACATCGCCGACCCGAAGGCCTTCAAAGACGTCTACCGCGAGCAGCTCGACGCGGCGCCGTGGGACGCCGCCGAGCAGGAGCGCGTCATCGATGAGGTGCTTCTCGCCTACCGCTTCAACACCGAGCTGTTCGAAGACCTCGCCGCCGCGAAGGCGTCGCAGGTCGCCTGAGCGCGGGGCCGCCGATTCGGCTCAGGATGCCGCGTCCCGCGCGAGCGACATCCACCTCGCGACGTCGGGGTCGACGCGGATGTCGCTCGGCCGCAGCGGCCGCGTGAGGTACAGGCCGTCGAGCGACGTGAGACGCGACAGTGCGACGTAGGTCTGCCCCGGAGCGAACGCGCCGGTGCCCAGGTCGATGATCGCGCGGTCGTAGGTCTTGCCCTGCGACTTGTGGATCGTGACCGCCCACGCCAGCCGCAGCGGGAACTGCGTGAACTCGGCGACGATCTCGCGGGTCAGCGACTTCGTGCCGGGGTCGTAGGCGTAGCGGAACCTCTCCCACACGGCCGGTTCGACGTCGAACTCCTCGCCGTCGACGTCGACACGCACGGTGCCGCCCGCGATGCGCACGACAGTGCCGATGGTTCCGTTCACCCACCGCGGCGGCTCGCCGAACGCGGCGGTGTCGTTGCGCAGGAACATCACCTGTGCGCCGACCTTCAGCTTCAGCTCGAGGTCGGCCGGGTACGCCGCATCCCCCCGCCCGAAGTCGCCGCTGACCTCGGCCGTCGCCGTCTGCTCGCGGCCGATCAGCTCAGTCAGGTGCCGGCGGTTGATGTTGTTGACGATGTCGTTGCGGGTGGCCAGCGTGATGATCGGATGCTCGCCGTCGGCGGGGTCGGGGGGCGTGCGGGCGCCCGTCTCGTTGAAGACCCCGGCGATGTCGGCGGTGACCCGGCCGTGCCGCACGGCGTTGAGCATCGCCTTGAATGCGGGGTCGTTCTGCCGATGGATCTCGGTCAGCTCGCGGATGTTCAGCTGCGCGCCGAACGGCCCCAGGTCGGCGAAGCCGTCGAGGGCGGAGCCGGCGGCGAGGGCGTCCTGCCGGCCCGTCCACACGTGCGCGTCGAAGAACCAGAACGACCGGTAGTGATCGCGGATGTAGCGCAGCTCGTCGCCGCGCGGCGGCACCGGCGCCAGCTGGTACGGGTCGCCGAACATGACCACCTGCACGCCGCCGAACGGCTCCGATCGCCGCCCCCGCGCCTGCCGCAGCGACCGGTCGATGCCGTCCATGAGGTCGGCGTTGACCATCGACACCTCGTCGATGACGAGCGTGTCGATCGCGTTCAGGATGCGCCGGGTCGCGTCGGACTGCTCGAGCTCGGTCTTGGCGATGAGCCCGATCGGCAGCCGGAACAGCGAGTGGATCGTCTGGCCCTCGACGTTGAGCGCCGCCACCCCGGTCGGCGCGCACACAGCGATCTGCTTGGACGTGTTCCATGCCAGGTGCTGCAGCAGGGTCGACTTGCCGGTGCCCGCGCGCCCGGTCACGAACACGTGCTCGCGCGTGTCTTCGATCAGGCGGAAAAGCGCCTCCTGTTCCGCGGACAGCGCAGTCGTGGTCATCGATTCATGCTAACGACGACGGATGCCTCACCCGCTGTTGTCCACACCCTCTGCGTCCTTCCGCGTCGCGCATCGGGCGGTCTGTCGGCGGTGTTTCCTAGACTGTCACGCGTGGAACACGAGGACACCGGCGCCTCCCCCGGGCGCGCGACCCCGCCCCCGGGCGCCACGGCGACCGCTGCTGACCCTCCCGGCGGGACCGCTCCGGGCGATGCCGTCTCGACTCCCCCGCTCCCCGCAGTCGCGCGGCGCTCCGCCCGCGCCGCGCGGCGCCGTGCCCCGCTGGGCGTCGACCTGGCGCTCCTCGGCGTCGTGGGCGTGCTGCTCATCGGCGCGATCGCGGCGGGCGCGGGCATCCTGTATCGCACCTTCTACAGCCCGTCGGCGTTCGTCGAGCGGTACGTGTCGCTGCTGGCCGAGGGTCGCGCGAGCGAGGCGCTCGCGGTGCCGGGGGTCGGGGTCGACTCTGCGCAGCTCGAGGCCGCGGGCCTGGCTCCGGATGCCTCCGACGCCCTGCTGCGCCCCGCCGCCCTCGCCGAGATCTCAGACGTGCACGTCGTGTCGGAGGTGGCCCACGACGACGTCTTCGACGTCACGGTCGCCTACTCCGCGGGCGGGCACGACACCACGAGCATGTTCAAGGTCGAGCGCTACGGCTCCATCGGCGTCGCCCCGACCTGGCGGTTCGCCCACAGCCCCCTCGCCGTGATGAGCCTCCAGGTGATCGGGTCGATGGTGTTCGAGGTCAACGGCTTCTCGATCGACAAGCGTCAGGTCTCGCCCGACGGCGTCGACGCCGATCCGGCCGCTCCCGTCGCGCTGCTGGCCTTCACCCCCGGCGTGTACTCCGTGGCGGTCGACACCGCGATCTCGCAGACCCCCGGCGTCGTCGTGGTGTCCGACGCCCCCCGGACCACGGTGCCGGTGGCGATCACCGCCGAGCCGACGGCAGAGTTCGTCGCGGCGGTGCAGGAGCGCGTCGAGCAGTTCCTGTCCGAGTGCGCGACCCAGCAGGTGCTCCAGCCGACGGCGTGCCCCTTCGGGCACTTCGTCCAGGACCGCATCGACTCCGACCCGGTGTGGTCCATCGGCATCCAGCCGGACGTCACCGTCGAGCCCGACGGCGCCGGATGGCGCATCCCGCCCACCGACGCCGTCGCCCACCTCTCGGTCGATGTGCGGTCGCTGTTCGACGGTGAAGTGACCCGCCTCGACCAGGACGTGCCGTTCGTGGTCACCGGCAAGATCACGGTGCAGCCCGGCGGCGCGGTGTCGATCCTCGTGGGCGGACCCGACACTCCGTAGCCCGCCGCGCCGCGAGCAGGTCAGGCGGACGGCATCGCCGCCGCGTCCTCCTGCTCCGCGGAGCCGGCCCGAAGCGGCTCGTCGTCCAGCATGCCCCGCAGCGTCGCGATGAGCGACAGCGGCTCGTCGAGCATGATGTGGTGCCCGGCATCCGGGATCTCGATCTCTGTCGCCGTCCCGCCCAGGCGCTCGCGCAGGGCGGCGCTCATGCGGCCCGTGAGCATGCCGTGCTGGCCGCGCACGAGCACGACGCGGCACTCGACCGGGTCGACCTGCCCCGGCTCGAGGAACTCGCGCCCGTAGATGCCCGTGTCGAACTTCCACACCCAGCCGTCCGGCACCGGCCGCAGCGAGTGACGCGCGATGTGCGCCGCGACGTAGTCGAGGACCTCCTGATCCGGAATCGGCCGGAACCGGCGCACCGCGGACTCGAACGACTCGTGCACCTTCGGCTGACGCGGCACGACCCGCGCCGCGCGCAGTTCGCGCTCTTCCCGGGTGAGTTCGCGCACGGGGGAGTCGACCACGATCGCGGCGGCGAGGCCGCGGCCGAGACGTGCGGCGAGCTTGAGCGTGACGAATCCGCCCATGCTGTGGCCGATCACCACCGGCGGCGCGCGGAAACCCATCGCCGCGACGACCCCCGCGACCTCGGCCGCCCACGCGTCGAGGTCGTACTCCTCGCGCCGGCCGCTGTCGCCGTGACCCGACAGGTCGACGGCCACCACGCGCCGCCCGCCCTCGACCAGCGCAGGGGCGATGTGGTCCCACCATCGCGCGTGCGCGGCGCCGCCGTGCACCAGCACGACCCCCGCCCCACGCGCGGGTCCCCACGCCCGCCACGCGACCGAGGTCCCGTCGACGACGGTCGTGCCGGTCTCGGGCTCGTCGGCGAGCGCGGCGACGAACCAGTCCGGCGCCTCGGCGCCGGGCGAGCGCCGCTTGCGCGCGCCCGCGGGCGTCGACTGCAGCTCATAGCGGAACTTCTTCTCAGACGTGGTCGTCATCCTCTCCTGGCTTTCTCCCCTTCGCGCACCGGCGCTCAGCGCCCCGCGCGGGCCTCGCGCTCGTCCTTCGCCGCGAGCGCCGCGAGGTGGGCGTTGTACGCCTCGAGCTCGGCATCTCCCGTGCGGTCCGCGTGCCGGTCGCGGCGCCTGGTCTCGCGGGTGTCGCTGCGGCTCCACTGGATCGCGACCGTGATCGCGAGGATCAGCGTCGGGATCTCGCCGATCGACCACGCCACGCCGCCGCCGATGTACTGGTCCTCGAGCGGGGTGGCTCCCCACGTGCGGCCCATCGCACCGAACCACTCCGAGACCATCAGGCCCGACTGCATCATGATCGCGATGCCGAAGAACGCGTGCATCGCCATGACCGCGATCAGCAGCACCAGGCGACCGGGGTACGGCAGACGGTACGGCGCCGGATCGATGCCGATCAGCGTCAGCACGAACAGGTACCCCGAGATCAGGAAGTGCACGACCATCCACTCGTGGCCGATGTGGTCGTACAGCGACCAGCGGAACAGGTCGGTGAAGTAGAAGACCCACAGCGACCCGACGAAGATGCCGGCCGCGACGAAGGGGTTCGTGACCACGCGCGCGAACGGCGTGTGCACGGCCCACAGGATCCACTCGCGGCCGCCGCGCGTGCCGTCATCGCGCTTGCGGATCGCGCGCGCCGCGAGCGTCACGGGAGCACCCGCGACCAGCAGCACCGGGATCGCCATGGTCAGCAGCATGTGCCCGATCATGTGCACGCTGAACAGGTAGTCCTGGTACGCGTTGACCGCGCCGCCGGTCACCCATGCGAGCAGCACCAGCCCGGCGACCCACAGCACCGTGCGGTACACCGGCCACGCATCGCCGCGGCGGCGCAACCGCCACACGCCCGCAAGGTAGAAGAACAGTCCGAACGCGGCCACGAACGCCCACAGCAGGTCGATCTCCCACGAGGTGATCCACCGCAGCGGCGTGAGCTCGGGAGGCAGCGCCGACCCGGTGAGGATCTCGGCCGGCGTGCGCACCGCGGGCAGGTTCGACGTCGTCGGCGGGGGCGTGCGCGCCAGCGCCGCGGCCACGCCTGCAGCCACCCCCATGAAGGCGAGCTCCAGCGTCACCAGACCCCAGAAGCGGGCGGATGCCCTGCCCTGCGTCATCCGTCCGATCAGGCGATTGCGATAGACGGCGCCGAGCACGCCGATCGCGATGAGGGCCGTGACCTTCACGAGCACGAGCACGCCGTACGCAGAGGCGAACAGCGCCTCCCACGTTCCGACGCCGATCGCCGCGCGCACCGTCCCCGACACGGCGACCACGATGAAGGCGACGAGAGCGATGCTCGAATAGCGGCGCAGGGCGGCGGCCGTGGCATCCGCAGTCAGCGCCGGCCTGACGACCACCATCAGCACCAGCCCGCCCAGCCACACCGCCGCCGCGATGGTGTGCAGCACGATCGCCATGACGGCCGCGTTGTGGTTGGACTCCTCGCCGGAGTGGCCGAGCGTCGCCATCGGCACGAGGGCCGCCACGGCGGCGATCGCCACGATCAGCGTCGGCGTCCACGACCGTACGGCGAACGTGAGCACCGTGAGCGCGGCCCCCGCGATCATCGCGATGAGCCACGCGCGGCCCGTCTCGGTCTCGACGAGGAACCTGCCCAGCTGCGCCCCGAACTGCGGCCCCGCGTCGATCGCGGGGTTGAACGCGTCGACGAAGGTGAGAAAGCCCGTGAGGCCCGCCGCGACCGTGAACACCGCTGCTGAGACGGATGCCAGATCCAGCGCGACGTCGAACTCGCGCTCGCGCGCACGCAGGGTGAACAGTGCGGTGACGAGGGTGCCCACCATGCCGGCCGCGCTCAGGTTGACGAAGAGCTTCGCGATCGGCACGCCCCAACGCGCGAAGGGGCCGGGGTCGCCGTACACGAGCGGCGCGGCGCCGCCGCCGTAGGCCAGCGCCGCCACGAGGGCGATCAGCGCGGCCACGACGAGGATCGCCGGCCCGGCGGCCCGCAGCGCGCGGGCGGTGTCACTGCGCCCCGAGGCGTCGCGCGGCGCATCGGCGACGCGGGAAGAGGGCGTGGAGATCACCCGTCCAGCCTAGTTCGCCGATTCCGGGAGGCCGCCGCCCGCCCCCGCCCCGCCCCGCCCGCGCCCGCGCGCCGCGCCCGCGTCGGTGCGGCGTCGGCGTCGAGATCACGCGAACTCGCCGAGTCCGCATGTCTTCGACGTCGACAGCGTGTGCTCTCGGCGAGAACACGGCTTCTCGACGGGCGGAGCAGGGCGGGTGGTGGGAACGACGGAGGGGGGATGCCGCGGGTCGCGGCATCCCCCCTCTTGCAGTCCTTCGGTTACTTGACCGCGGCCTTCAGCTTCGAGCCGGCGGTGACCTTGACGCGCTTGCCCGCGGGGATCTTGATCTCGGCGCCGGTCTGCGGGTTGCGGCCCGTGCGGGCGGCGGTGGCGACCTGTTCGAACGAGAGCCAGCCGGGGATCGAGACCTTGCTCCCCTTGGCGACCGCCTCGGAGACGGTGGAGAAGAGGGAGTCGAGCACGCTCGACACGGCGGACTGGCTCTGCCCGGTGGCGCTGGCGATGCTCGCGACGAGTTCGGTCTTGGTGATGGACTTGTCGGCCATGTGTTGTCCTCCACGGCGGCGGTCGCCGCCGTTTCATTGCGTGGACCGAGAGGCAGACACCCCCCGGGCGGTCTGTTCGACCGCCCCCGAATATACCCACGTTCCGCGGAATTACGCGGATTTCAGGCGATCGCGACGGATTCTTTCGCGTGTCGCGAACACGGGTGGGGTTCGTGAGACCAATGTGACGACGGCCCCGGGCGCGGCATCCGTCGTCTGTCCTCTCGGGTCGTTCGAGCGTTGTCGGGTCGAATGATGAGCCGACAACGCTCGGATGACCCGCCCTGCGCCGCCGGGATCAGGCCCGATGCGCGGCGAGCACCGCACGCGCGGTGCGTTCGAACGCCGGCGCGACGCGATCCTCGCCGTCGAGGTATCCGCCCACGAGCGCCGCGTCGCGCAGCAGCACGAGCGCGGCCGCCGCGGCGTCCGGGTCGGCCAGGCCCGCGGCATCCGCCAGCTCTCGCAGCGTCTCGCGGAACCACTCGCGATGCTCGGCGATCAGCTCGCGCACCGGCCCGTCGTCGGGGTACTCGGCGGCGGCGTTGATGAACGGGCAGCCGCGCGTGTGCCGCTCGCCGATGTCGGTGGCGATGCCGTCGATCACGAGGGCGAGCAGGACAGAAGGATCGGATGCCTCGGCCCCCGCCCCCGCGAACAGCGCGCGCAGCTGCTCGTCCTCGCTGCGCAGGTAGGCGAGCACGAGCTCCTCCTTGCCGCCGAACTGCTTGTACATCGTCGCGCGTGTGACGCCGGCCGCGCCGATGATGCGGTCCACGCCCACCGAGTGGATGCCCTCGGCGTAGAACAGCTCGGTGGCCGCGGCGAGAAGCCGCGCGCGAGCGCCCGTGACGGGTGGGGCGACGAGGGCGGTGCTCATGGTCCTGCTCGCTTTCGAGAAACTTCGTGAATCTGGGAATCAGTTGTGTAGATAGAACGTTCGGTCTACCATCGTAGGTTACCTCAGTCGAGACACACCGGCTCCGGGAACCGCAGCTTTCTCACAGAAGCACCGCCGACCAAGGAGAACCGCAATGAGCACGACCAAGACCCCCATCGTCCTGATCCACGGACTCTGGATGACCCCCAAGAGCTGGGACACGTGGGCCGAGCGCTTCCGCGCGGCCGGCCACGACGTCATCGTGCCCGGCTGGCCCGGCATCGACGACCGCTCGGTCGAAGACATCCGCTCGCACCCCGAGCCGCTCAAGGGCATCGGCCTCAAGCAGATCGCCGACCACTACGAGCAGATCATCCGCGCCCTGCCCGACAAGCCGATCATCATGGGCCACTCCTTCGGCGGCGTCATCACGCAGATGCTCGCCGACCGCGGGCTGGGCGTCGCCTACGTCGGCGTCGAGCCGGGCCAGACGGCCGGGGTCACCGCGCTGCCGCTGTCGACGCTGTGGACGGGCACCCCGATCCTGTCGAACCCGTTCGGCAAGAACGGCGCGAAGCCCCTCTCGAAGGGTCACTTCCACTTCACGTTCGGCAACGACCTGCCCCGCACCGAGTCCGACAAGCTCTGGAAGGAGTACGCCGTCAACTCGTACAACCGCGTCTTCTTCGAGGGCGTCACCTCGGTGCTCAACGAGAAAGGCGGCGTCACCCACGTCGAGTACGGACGCACCGACCGCGCTCCGCTGCTCATCATGACCGGCGAGATCGACCACGTCGTGCCGCCGGCGATCGGCAAGGCGATCGTCAAGAAGTACACCTCCTCGGGCAGCGGCGCGGTCGTCGAGTACAAGCAGTGGCCCGGCCGCACGCACCGCATCATCAGCCAGGACGGCTGGGAAGAGGTCGCCGACTTCGCCCTCGCGTGGGCGGTCGAGCACGCCCAGCCGGTCGCGGCCGTGTAGCCGCGGCATCCGTCATCGGTCTTCTCGGCTCATTTCGCTGTTCTGGGGTCGCGAAATGAGCCGAGAACCACAGAAAGAGCCGACGAGCCGGTCACGAAACCCCCGGTGACGGATGCCGCCACCCGGCGTCCGTCGACGCGAAAGGCCCGGAGTTCCGACGGGAACTCCGGGCCTTTCGGACGCGGATGCGCGGGCTGTCACCCGCTCGACAGTGCTTGTCGAAGCCTCGCTATTACCAGCTCGACTTGGTCACGCCGGGCAGCTCGCCACGGTGCGCCATGTCGCGGAAGCGCACACGCGAGATGCCGAACTTCGACAGCACACCGCGGGGGCGGCCGTCGATGACGTCGCGCGAGCGCAGACGAACGGGCGACGCGTTGCGGGGCAGCTTCTGCAGGCCCACGCGAGCGGCCTCGCGCTGCTCGTCGGTCGAGTTGGGGTCGATGAGAGCCTTCTTCAGCTCCGCGCGCTTGGCGGCATAGCGGTCGACGACCACCTTGCGCTGCTCGTTGCGCGCGATCTTGCTCTTCTTGGCCATGAGATCAGCGCTCCTCTCGGAATTCGACGTGCTTGCGGATGACCGGGTCGTACTTCTTCAGCACGATGCGGTCGGGGTTGTTGCGGCGGTTCTTGCGCGTCACGTAGGTGTACCCCGTGCCCGCGGTCGAACGCAGCTTGATGATCGGACGGACGTCCTGTGACTTCTTGGCCATCAGAGCTTCACACCCTTCGCCTGCAGGTCGCGCACGACTGCCTCGATGCCACGGGCGTCAATGACCTTGATGCCCTTAGCCGACACGTTGAGCTTGATGTTGCGGCCCAGCGACGGCACGTAGTAGGTCTTCTTCTGCACGTTCGGGTCGAAGCGGCGCTTCGTCCGGCGGTGCGAGTGCGAGATGTTGTGACCGAAGCCGGGAACAGCACCGGTCACCTGGCACACTGCTGCCATAGTGATGTCTCCTTAGTACCGTGGAGCCGGACGGCCCCACCCAAGATCCCTTGTCTGCACCCCGCGCCCGACCCGGCCGGTGAAGGCCCGATCGAAGAGGGGATGCGAACTGCGTGCTGGAGTGCGCGCAGACAAAGAGTCAGTCTAGCACGGATGCCTCGGCCCGCCTGATCCGGCCGGATCGGAGCCGATCCGCGGCGGCCTCCCGCGGCGCGCTCGTCGGTGTCCCCCATTCGGCCGACACCGTGCGTCTTTGTCGATGATAGCCAACCGATCTGGCCGCTTCCTGTTGTGGAGCGCCACAAATTTCCCCGATCGCAAAGGATGGCCTGCCAGCATCGTCGAACCCGGCAGAGGCCGGTTCCCGACCTCAGGAGCACCATGACGTCCTCACCCGTCGACACCGCAGACCCCGCGTATCCCGGCGTCCTCGCCGACGTCGGCCGCTGCCCGTCCTGCTTCGCCGCCGCGCCGGGCGCCCTCTGCGCCGGCTGCGGGCTCGACCTCGACGACGCGCGCATGCCGCGCGTGCGCAGTCTCGGCAGGCAGATCCTCGGGCTCGAGCGCGAGCGGTGTGCGACGATCCAGGCGATCCGGGCGACGCAGGCGGATGCCGCAGCCCGCGCGCGCGAGGCCGACGCGGCGCGCGCGGCCGAGGCGGCGCGCGAGCGCGAGGTCGCCCGCGAGCGCGAGGCCGAGCGGGTGCGTGCGGCCGAGGCGGCCCGAGCCGCCGAGCAGTCCCTCGAAGCCCAGTGGGCGTTCGAGGCTGAGCCCGCCCACGCGGACGCCGCGGTCGCCCTCACATCGATGCCGCCCGCGCCGGGCGGCGAGCCTTGGCCGTCACCGCGGCCTCCGGTGGAGGCATCCGCTCGCCGTCGGCGTCTGACGGTGCCCGCCCTCCTGCTCACGGTGGGCGTCTCGCTCGTCGGGATCGCGGCGGTGTTCTTCCTGCTGCTCGCGTGGTTCGTGTGGGGCCTCGCGGTGCGAGCGATGATCATCGGCGCGGTCACGCTCGCGGTGATCGGCGTCGCGACGTGGCTGCGGCGCCGGTCGCTCACGGCCACGGCCGAGGGCCTGGCCGTGCTCGGCATGGTGCTGCTCGGCCTCGACGGCTGGGCGATCCGCGCCAACGACCTGTTCGGCACAGGCGCGACCGACGCGGCGATCTACACCGGCGTCACGGCGCTCGTCGTCGGCGTCGGGGCACGCGCGTGGGCGTCGCTCTCGGGGCTGCGCGCGCCCGACCTCGCCGCCGCGGTCTCGGTGCCGGTCGGCGTCGGCCTGCTCGTCGGGGGCATGCTGCCGCTCGCGCCCGCCCCCGCCGCCGCGGCGGGTCTGCTCGCCGCGTCGGCGGCGACGCTCGGCCACGCGCTGCCGGTGCCGTGGTCGACCGCCGCGCGGGAGCGCGCCGGGGCGGCGACCCGCGTCGTGCTCGCGGGGCTCGGGGTCGCGGCGCTCGCCGCTGCCGCGGCCGTCTCGTTCGCCGCGATCAGCGGGGTCGCCGGGATCGTCGTCGTGAACCTCGCCGTGTGCGCGCTCGGGCTCGCGCACGCGCGGCTGCTGCCGCGGACCGCCGAGCGGCGCGTGCCGGCGGGCGACGTGCTCGCGGGCGTCGCGTCCGGCCTCGCGGCGGCCGTGGCGGCCCTCACCGGGTGGCAGCTCGCGATGCGCGTCGGGCCCACGCCCGACCCGCTGCTGTACGCACCGGTGATCGCGGTGGCCGTCGCGGTGGCGTGCGACCTCGGGCGCGTGCGGATGCCGCGGCTGCGCGCCGCCGCCGTCAGCGCCGGTGTCGTCGGGGCGCTGTCGATCCTCACGACGGTCACCGTGTGGTGGGCGTCGGCGGGCGCCGGGATCGCGGCATCCTGGATCCCGTGGCGCACCGCTGCCCTCGCGTGGCCGGCCACCGCCGACTGGCCGAGCATCGCGGCGATTTCCGTGGCCGTTGTGCTCGGCGGTCTGCTGTTCGTCTCGCCCACGCTCGCCCGGCCGGTGCTGCGCGACGTGCGCGTGGTCGTCGCCGCAGCCCTGCTGCTGTGCGCCGCCGCGGCGCCCGCCCTCGCCCTGCCGGCCGTCGCCGTGACCCTCGCGGTGGCCGCCGTCGCGGTCGCGGCGCTGGCCCGCGGCCGTGCCCGCACGCGCTCCGGCGCCGACCCGCGCTCACGCACGGGCTGGATCGTCGCAGGCGTCGGGGCCACCACGGCCGCCTACCTCGAGTCGACGGCCGCGCCCTGGCTGTGGGGCATCGCGGTCGCCGCGGCTATCGCCCTGCCGATCGCGCTTCGCCTCGCGCTGCGGCCCTCGAAAGCGGCATCGGTCGCACTCGCCGTCGCGCCCGTCGCCGTCGCCGCCGTCTCGGCCGTCGTCGCACCGGCCGCGCTCGGGGCGGTGCTGGAGGTGACGGGCCCGGGCGTGCGGGCCGCGACCCTGCTGGTGCAGGCGATCGCGTTCGTCGCGCTCGCAGTCGCTCTGCTCGTGCCGATCGACCGGGCGAGCCGGGCGGCGCTCGCGCTGGCGGCCGAGGTGATTCTCGTGATCACGATCCTCTCGGGAGCCGGGCTGGCCGCCGCGGGCTCCCACGACGAACTGGCAGCGCGGCTGGGCGGGCCGGTGACGGGATTCGCGATCGGATGCCTCGTCCTGGCCGCCCTCGTCGCGGCGGCGCGCCGCGGCTCGCTGCTGTCGGCGTCCGCCGCGATCGGGGCCGCCGCGCTCACCGCCCCGGTGCTCGCCCTCACCCTTCGCGCCGGGCTCGCCGCGCTCGCACTCGACACGCGCGCCTGGACGGCGGTCGCGCTGCTCGCGTCGGCGGTCGCCGTCGTGGGGCTGGCCGCGTGGACTGCGCTGCGCACGCCCGTCCGCGAAGGGATGCCCACGCTCCGCGTGCCCGCCGAGATCGGCGCCGCCGCCGCGGCGCTGCTGGCGGTGTGGCAGGTCGGCGCGACGTGGGCGTGGGCGGCCCTGGGCCTGACCGCGCTCGGGTTCGCCGCGATGAGCGTCACCCGGGGCTGGACGGGAGCGACGACCTCGCCCGAGGACGACGTCTTCGCGACGAACGCCGACGGCGCACCGCTGGCCGCCGCGCCGCGGCGCCTGTTCGTGTGGCCCGCGGCGACAGCCGCGGTGGGGGCGTGGTGGCTGTGGCTCGCGTTCGCGGGCCCCTCCGGCGCCCCGGTCGAGGCGTACGCGATCCCCGCGGGCGTCGCGCTGGTCGGGCTGGCCGGCGCGCTCGTGCGGCTGCGGCGCCGGGGCGAGGCATCCGTGTGCCTCGCCCTCGGTCTCGCGATCGGTCTCGGCATGCCCGCGCTGGCGAGTGCGGGTGCCGATGCCCGTGCGATCGCGGTCGCGGTCGTCGCCGCGGGCGCGTGCCTCGCGCTCGCCCTCACCCCCGTGCGGCGCGTGCGCCCGACGGCGCCGGTGGGTGCTGTCGTCGCGCTCGCCGCGCTCGGCACCGTCGCGATCGGGCGCGCGGTGACGGGCGGGGCGGGGGATGCCGCGTGGCTGGTGCTGCTCGTGGGTACGGCGATCGCGTCCGGGCGCGGGTTCGCGCTCGCCGAGCCCGCCCGCGCATCGTCGCGCGCCTTCGCCGCTGCCGTCGTGCCGCTCACGGTCGCCGCGGCGACGCTCGCGGTGCTCCCCTCCGGCCGGAGCGCGGCGGTCGTCTCGGCGGCGCTCGCGCTGCTGACCCTGCTGCACGTGGGGTGCGCCGCGCTCGGTCGCGAGCCGCTCACCGCCGCGACGCGCTGGACGGCGTTCGCCGGGGCCGCCGCGGTCGGCATCGCCGGTCTCGCGCTGGGCGGGCTGGCGCAGGTCGAGGCCGCGACGCTGCCTCTCGCTGGGGCGCTGCTGGCCGCAGCGGCGCTGTCGACGGCGCGTCGCCGCCGCGACGGGCAGCCGTGGCCGGCCGGTGAGACGTCGGTGTGGCTCGCGGGCCTCGCGCTCGCGACGGCGCCGAGCCTGTTCGCGCCGATCGACGCGGTGCGCGCGACGACCGTGATCGGCGCGGCGCTGGCGGGGGCGGTGGGCGTCGCGCTCGCGCCGATCCCGGCTGCGTGGCGCGTGCGCGTGCCCTCGGCGGTGCTGCTTGCCGCCTCTGCCCTGGCGATGGGCGCGCGCGTCCTCGCCGCCCCGTCGCTCGCCGGGAGCGAGGTGCTGGCACTGGGCGCCGCGCTCGGCGCGATCGCGGTCGCCGCCGCCCTCATCGCGACGAGCGCGCCGGCAGGCACGACGCCGGTCACGACCCCGCTCACCGCGGCCGGCGTCGTGCTGGCCGTCGCGGTCGTGGTCGTGCATGCCGACGGCGACCTCGTGCGCACGACCGTGACCGTGCTCGCGGCGGGACTGGCCGGCGTCGCGGTCGCCACGGTGCTGCGCTCGCGCACGTGGCGGGGATTCGCGGGCGTGGCGGCGATCGGCGCCGCGGTCGTCGCGACGGCGGCAAGCGGCATCCGCTTTCTCGCCGTCGGCGGGCGGCCCGGGCTCGAGGCGGACTTCTGGGTGCTCATCGCGGCGCTGGTCGCCACGTCGATCGCGGTCGCCGCGCTGGGCTCGACGCGGTCGCGGACGGTGTGGACGGCGACGGGCAGGCTGCTGGCGGCGCTCGTCGCGGCGCTGTCGGCGGGCGAGCTCCTGCTGGTCGCGCAGGCCGACACGGCGGACGTGCCCCGCACAGCGATCACGATGACGGCGCTCGTCGCCGCCACCGTCGCCGGCCTCGCATGGCGTCGCCGGTGGGGTTTCGCGCTCGCGCTGACGACCGGCGTCACGGGCGCGGTCTTCGCGCTGGCCACGACGCTCGCCTTCGGCGTGCGGCCGTTCGAGATCGTCGCGCTGCCGGCCGCGCTGGGCGGGCTCGCGGTCGGCGCGCACGTGCTGATGCGGCATCCCTCCGCGCGTTCGTGGCCGGTGCTCGGGCCGTGGATCACCCTGCTCACGCTGCCGTCGCTGTGCTATGACGCCGCCGTGGCGCCGGGGCTCGTGCGCGTCGTGACGCTGGGCGTCGCGGCGTTGGCGCTGGTCGTCATCGGCGCGCTGCTGCGGCTGCAGGCGCCGCTCGTGCTCGGATCGACCGTGCTTCTCGCGCACGGCGCCGCCCAGCTGTGGCCGTGGATCGCGGCGGCCTACGCGACGGTGCCGTGGTGGCTGTGGCTGGGCATCGGCGGTGCGGTGCTGATCTTCCTCGCCGCGACCTACGAGCGGCGCGTCCGGCAGCTGCGCACCGCCGTCACGGCGGTCGCGTCTCTGCGGTGACAGGTGGGCGGGCGACGGATGCCCCGACCCGCCCGCCTCAGGTTCCGTCGGCGCCGCGCCCCCACCGGAAAGGCGACACCGTCGGGTCTCCCGGAATCCAGAACCGCCACGGAAAACCCGTTCCCCCGGCGACGCCGGCGACCCCCACCCGGGGTCCCGAGGCGAAGTCGGCCACGGGTTCGGCGGCGAGCGCCAGGCGCGCCACGGCTCCGTGAAGAGGGGTCCCCGCGATCGCGTCGATGCCGTCGTGCACCGGATGCCGCAGCCCCACCGCGTCACCGAGGCGACCGGGCCCGCGCGCGAGGTCGCGCGGCGAGCGGGCGGCCGGACGGCGGCCGGTGGCGGCATCCGCGCCCTCGATCACCTCGCCCCCGCGCAGCAGGATTCCGCCCGCGACCCCCTCGGGGCCGCATACGACGTTGACGCACGAGTGGATGCCGTGACTGAGGTAGACGTACAGCCGCCCGGGTTCGCCCCACATCGTGGCGTTGCGCGCGGTCGGCCCCATGCGCGCGTGCGACCCTGGATCGGGCACGGAGCCGGTGCCGCGCCCGTGGTAGGCCTCGACCTCGGTGAGGCGCACCGCCACAGTCTCGCCCCGGACGGTCGTCGTCAGCACGGCGCCGAGCAGCCGCGGCGCGACGTCGACCGGCAGCCCCGAGAGGTCGGCGCGGGTCGCTCTTCGCAGTCCCGCCTCCGCCATGGGGCGAGTCTACGGCGGGCCCGCTGCGGCACGGATTCACCCGGCAGCCGCTCCTGCGGCGTTGCGACGCGAAGGCCGATTGCCGCAGCGCGGGAGACGGATGCCTCAGCCCGGCGGCACCTGGCACCACGAGATCGACGACCCGGCGAGCGCGACGACCTCCGAGCCGTCCGAAAGGTTCAGGATGTGCGTCTCGACCTTGCGCGGCAGGGGCAGCAGGTACGTGTCGTACCCGTTCGACACCGCGTCGGGCGCGACGAGCACGGCGACGTAGCGTTCGCTGGGCGACACGCACGTCTGCAGCACGGCGTCGGTGTTCGGAACGTCCATGAGCGGGCGCGTCGCGCCGTCGTCGCCCACGAACCCGACGATCGTGCGGCCGGTGGGCTGGCCGCTGGCCCCGTCGAGCTCGGCCGACGCCCGCACCGTCCCGCCGGTGGTGAGCGGCGTCACCGACGTGATGAGGCCCTTGCCCGCGGCGGCCACGAGCGGCTCCTCGCTCGCGTCGTTCAGGTCGATGACCGCGCGCGCCTCGGGGCGCATCACCACGGCAGCCGACGTGCCGCGGGCGATGCCGTCGATCCCGAACGCGAAGCCCAGCGCGGTCGGCGCGGCCGCGGCATCCGCGCCCGAGGTCAGCAGCAGACTGCCGTCGAACGACAGCAGCAGCAGGCTGTCGGAGTCGGGCACGAACTGATACTCCGAGACGCGGGCATCGGCACCGGCGACCTCGACCGCGCGCGGCTGGGCATCGGCCTCGGAGTCGTTCGTCGAGGCCACGAACAGCGTGCTCTCACGGCCGCCGTCGTGCGAGAGGTCCTCGTCCGAGAACGTGTAGCCGATCAGCTCGCCCCGGTCTGCGGTCTGCAGGTTCGAGACGAAGCCCTCGCCGGGCAGCTTCAGCGTGCGCTCGTTCTTTCCGTCGAGGTCGGTCACGATCAGCTGCGCCTCGTCGTCGTCGGTGCGCACCGACATCACGAGGTGGCTGGAGGTCGCGCGATAGTCCTCGATGTGCGGATGCCGGAACACCGGCCGCGCCTGCTCGCCGGTGAGGTCGGTGCGAAAGATCGCGTCGTCGCCGCCGCTGCGCTGCAGCAGGAAGACCTCGGCGGGCGGCGTGCGGAACGTCTCGGTGATCGTGGCCGCAGGCCCCGCGCCGGCGCCTGTCACCCCGGCGAACACCACCTTGTACTCGGTGTCGTCCCACAGCGGCAGCGTGAAGCGCACCCCCACGGAGCGGCCCGAGGTGTCGACGGCGAACGGCGTCGCGGGCGTGATCGTGACCTGCGACGGGTCGACCTCGGCGAGCGGCTGCGAGGTGGTGACGATCAGACGGGCGCCGGATGACGCGGCCGCCGCGGCCGGATCCACCTGCACTCCCGTCACACGCGGACCCTGCACGACGTTCGCCGTCGCGCCCGCGAGACCGACCACCGCCAGGATCGCCGCGACGGCCGTGAACGCCACCGCGAACGCGCGAAAGCGCCGCGTGCGCTTTCGGGTTCGACGGGTCGTGGCGTCAGTACTCATACGGGTCCGTCGGCTCGTCGATCTTCTCGACCGAGGACGCGTCGATCACCAACCGACCGTCCGAGGTGGCGCGTACGACGCCGGTGACCTGCAGCCACTGGCCGGTGTCGGGCGATGAGCTGCCGCCGGCGACCGGCACCCCGGCCGGCTGGGCGTCGATGACGCAGTGCGAGATCACCAGGCGCGTGAGGGTGAAATCCCCCTGGTCGGTGGGCGTCGCGAAGCCCGTGAGCTGCACCGTGTCGCCGTCGAAGGCCTCGGGGTTGGTCGCGGTCGCGAAGACCGTGGCCCACTCGCCGATGCCGAACGACGCGGTGTCGCCCGTCGCGGCGAGGCTCACGGCGTCGGCCCCTGCGAACAGCGGGGGCGCTCCCGTGTCGCGCGCCATCGCCAGGTCGGCCGACAGCGTCGCCGGCGGCAGCACGAGAGTCGCCACGACGACGGCGGATGCCACGACCCCGCCCGTCACGGTCAGAGCGAGCCCGAGCGGCGAGGCGCGGTGGCTGTGGTGGTCGTGGTCGGCGCGCGTCGCCCCGCGAGCGGAGCGAGACGAGTCGTCCCGCGCGGACGACCCGGCGCCACCGTGATCGTGTCCGTGGTCGGCCTCCGCCCCGAGCGGCAGCGCGAAGCTGGCGACGGCGCCGAGCAGCACGACGATCGCCATCAAAACGGCCCACCACGCCGACTCGGGGTTGATGTAGAGCCCAAGTCGCCCGGTCACACCGAGCCCGAGCGTCACGACGGCGAGCACCGACGCGAGGCCCACGCCGAGCCAGCGCGTGCCCAGCGAGGCGGCCCGCATCCGCCCGGATTCTCGCGAAGCGATCTCAGACAAGCAGGTTCACCGCCGTTCCGATGGCGAACGCCGACAGCACCACGATCACGACGATCCCGCCGAGGGTGCGCCAGGTGAAGGTCGTGCGCATGAGGGCGAGCATCTTGACGTCGACCAGCGGCCCGACCAGCAGGAACGCCACGATCGCTCCGGGCGTGAACGTCGACGCGAACGACAGCGCGAAGAACGAGTCCACGTTCGAGCAGATCGCCACGACCATCGCAAGCAGCATCATCGCGATGATCGACAGGGCCGGGTTCGATCCGATCGCGAGCAGGGTTTCACGTGGAACCAGCACCTGCACGGCCCCGGCGAGCGCCGACCCGATGACCAGGGCCGGCATGACCGCGCGCAGTTCGATGACGAACTGGGCGAGGCTGCGGCGCCACTGGCCGCCCGGCTCATGCACGACGAGTTCGCACGTGTCGCGGAAGCGCTCGGTCAGGAGCGAATCGGGTGACGGATGCCGCGAGTACAGCCACCCGATGAGGTTGGCGATCGCATACCCGCCGAGCAGGCGCGCGACGAGGATGCCGTCCGAGAACCCGAATGCCTGGTGCGTGGTGATGATCACGATGGGGTTCACGATCGGCGCGGCGATGAGGAACGTCATCGTCTCGGCCACGCTGAACCCGCGCATGAGCAGTCCCCGGGCGAACGGCACATTGCCGCACTCGCACACCGGCACGATCATGCCGAGCAGCGACAGCACCATGCGACGGGCCCACGCCCGCCGCGGCATCCATCGCTCGATCACTCCCGGCGGCACCCACACCTGCACGATGATCGACAGCGCCACCCCGAGCGCGACGAACGGCAGCGACTCGATGAGCACGCTGATCGCGAGCGTCAGGCCGTCCTGGGCGCGGCTCGGCAGCGATGCCGGATACAGCTGCGGCAGAAGCCAGTCGATGAGGAACAGCGCGCCGACGACGACGAGGCCGATCGCGATCGCGACGGCCGCCTTCGCCGGGGGCGAGGGCTCCACGCGCGCGGCGCGCGGCATCCGTGTGTCTGCCTGGCCCATGCCGGGGAGTCTACCGAGGGCAACCTCAGCGCCCGCCGAGAGCGGCCGCCCGCGACCCTACGGTCGCGCGCGTGTGCGCAACTCCTGAAGATCGGGTGCAGGACACCGTCGTCCGGGTTCCTGCGGTCGCGCCGAGGATTGCGCCGAGAACTTCAGGAGTTGCGCACGGCGTGCGTGCGGCATGGCTGGCGCAGCGACGGCGTGCCGGCCCTATGCGCGGGATCGCGCCCGCGCGCACGTCGCGCACAGGCCGAAGATATCGACGATGTGCTGCGCGTCGCTGAATCCGTGCTGCTCGGCGGTGCGGCGCGCCCAGACCTCGACCTGGCTCGCCTCGATCTCGACCGCGAGGCCGCACGAACGGCAGATCAGGTGATGGTGGTGGCCCGGGCTCGCGCACGCGCGGTACAGGTTCTCGCCCTCGGGGCTCTGCAGCGAGTCGGCCTCGCCGGTGGCGGCAAGACCCGCCAGGGCGCGGTACACGGTCGCGAGCCCGATGCCGGTGTTGTCTTCGCGAAGGGTGGCGTGCAGGGTCTGCGCGCTGACGAACCCGCGGGCGTCGGCGAGCGCCTCGCGCACGCGCTCGCGCTGCCACGTCGTGCGCTGGGGGGCTCGGGGTGTCGGGGTCGTCATGGGTGCACCTGGGCTCGCGTGACGCGATCCTTGCGCGCGCCGACTCCGCGACACACGAGGTAGATCACGAACGAGATGGTCGTGATGTAGGGGCTCACCGGCAGGGTTCCCATGACGGCGAGCAGGATGCCGCCCACGGCCGACACGAAGCCGAACAGGGCCGCCAGCAGCGGCACCGACAGCGGCCCCGCAGTCACCCGCATCGCCGCGGCGGCCGGGGTGACCAGGAGCGCCATCACCAGGAGCGCCCCGATGATGTGGACCGCGACGGCGACGATGAGGCCGAGCAGCAGCATGAACAGCAGCGAGACGGCGGTCGTGGGCACGCCGCGCGCGGCGGCGGCGTGCGGGTCGAGCGAGTCGAAGCGCAGCGGGCGCCAGATGAGCAGCAGCCCCACCAGCACGGCCGCGCCGATCACGATGAGCCAGCCGAGCTGCCCGGACTGCACCGAGACGATCTGCCCGGTCAGCAGGCTGAACCGGTTGGCGCTGCGGCCGTCGTAGAGCGACAGGAACAGGATGCCCAGGCCCAGCCCGAACGGCATCAGCACGCCGATGATCGAGTTGCGGTCGCGTGCGCGCGCTCCCAGCCACCCGATGATCGCGGCGGCGATGAGCGAGCCGACGATGGATCCCGTCACGACGTCGGCGCCGATCAGCAGCGCCGCGGCGGCCCCCGCGAACGACAATTCGCTGATGCCGTGCACCGCGAAGGCCATGTCGCGCTGCATCACGAACACGCCGACGAGCCCGCCGACGAGCCCCAGCACCGCGCCCGCCCACACCGAGTTCGACACGAGCGCGAGGATCTCGCCGTAGTACGGCAGCCCGCCGAACAGCGCGTCCCACACGTCGGGCCAGTTCATGCGGTGGCCTCGCCGTCGTGATGATGGTGGGATGCCTCGGCGTCGGGTGCCCCGACGACCACGAGCCGGTCGCCCGCGCGCAGCACGAACACCGGCGCCCCGTACAGCTCCGTGAGGGTGCGCGAGGTGAGCACGTCGTCGGGGGTGCCGAGCGTGAAGCGGCCGTTGGCGAGGTAGAGGATGCGGTCGACCCGCCCGAGCACCGGATTGATGTCGTGCGTGACGAGCAGCACCGCCGCTCCGGTGCGCCGGTGCTTGTCGATGAGGCCGACGACGGCCTGCTGGTTGGCGAGGTCGAGGCTCGTGAGCGGCTCGTCGCACAGCAGCAGCCGCGGATCGTCCGCGAGCGCCTGGCCCACCCGCAGTCGCTGCTGTTCGCCGCCCGACAGCGTGCCCGCCGGGCGGTTCGCGAAGCCCTCGGCGCCCACCGCGCGCACGAGCCCGTCGATGCGCGCGCGGTCGCCGCGTCGCGGCCACGGAAACCCGAAGCGGTGCCCGTCGACCCCGAGCGCCACGAGGTCGCGCCCGCGCAGCGCCGTCTCGGGCGGCAGCGGCCGCTGCTGCGGGATGTACCCGATGCGGCGGTTCCCGCGCGTGCGGACCGGTTCGCCGAGCGCCGTGATGGTGCCGGCGCTCAACGGCTCGAGGCCGAGGATCGCGCGCAGCAGCGTCGTCTTGCCCGACCCGCTCGGCCCGAGCACGGCGATGAGCTCGCCGGGCGCGACGTCGAGGTCGAGCCCGCTCCACAGCGCGCGGTCACCGCGCTGAAGGGCAGCGCCCCGTATGCGCAGCGGGGCCGCCGCGTCGGCGGGGTCGGTCACGCCGCGAGCGCCCCCGCGAGCGCCTCGATGTTCGCCTGCATCCACGAGAGGTAAGTCTCGTCCTCCGGGAGCGTTTCCGAAAACGCCAGCACCGGGATGTCGCGGCCCTGGGCCTCTTCGGCGATCTCGGTCGTCTCGGCGCCGCCGGTCTGGGTGTTGGTGAGCACGATGCGCACGTCGCCCGAGTCGATCAGCGCGAGGGATTCCAGCAGCGTCGCGGGCGCGACATCCTGCCCCTCCTCGACGGCCTCGCTGAACGCGTCGGGCGTGACGTTCACGAGCCCGGCCGCCTCGACGAGGTAGCCGGGGACCGGCTCGGTGAGGAACACCTTCGCGCCGGCGTGCTCGGCCGCGATGTCGGCGAGAGAGTCCTCGAGCCCTTCGATCTCGGCGGTGAAGGCATCGAGGTTCGCCGTCAGGTCGGCGGCGGCATCCGGAATCAGGGTCTCGAGCTCGTCGGCGATCGCCTGCGCGAACGCACCCATGGTGGCCGGGTCGTACCAGACGTGCTCGTTGAAACCCTCGATGTGGTCGTGGCCGTGCTCGTCGCCCTCGTCGGCGTGCTCGTCACCTTCGTCGGCGTGCTCGTCACCCGGCCACGCGGGCGAGAACTCGACGGCGGTCAGCACGGGGGCCTCGGAACCGGATGCCTCGATCAGCGCGTCGACGAACGCGTCGTAGCCGCCGCCGTTCTCGATGATGAGGTCGGCGCGGCTCACAGCGAGCTGGTCGCGGGCGCTGGGCTCGAACGAGTGCGGATCCTGGTTCGAGCCCGACACGATCGCGGTCACCTCGACGAGGTCGCCGGCGAGCTCGTCGACGATCTGCGCGTACACGTCGGTGGAGGCGACGATCTCGATCCGCCCGTCGTCGGCACCTCCCGTGGCGGGTGCGGCGCAGCCGGCAAGAGCGAGGACGGATGCCGCGGCGAGCGCGGAGACGACGAGAAAGCGACGAGCCATACCGCAACCCTATCGCTACTGATAATCGTTCTCAACTTTTGCGTTTCGTTCGCACGTCGAATACGCGGCTTCTCGCCGAGCGACCCCGTTATCCACGTCGACGACGGGGAGTCTCGGCGAGACAGCGGTTCGTCGACGCGCGGGAGGGCGGGGTGCGACGCGCGGCTCAGTCGAGCAGCAGCGCCGGCTCTTCGAGCACCGAGGCGACGTCGGCGATGAAGCGCGACATGCCGTCGCCGTCGATCACGCGATGGTCGAACGATCCCGCCACCGTCGTCACCCAGCGCGGACGCACCTCGCCGTCGACGACCCACGGCTTCTGGCGGATCGTGCCGAGCGCGACGATCCCCGACTCGCCGGGATTGATGATCGGGGTGCCGGCATCCATCCCGAACACGCCGATGTTGGTGATCGTGATCGTGCCGCCCTGCTGGTCGGCGGGCTGGGTCTTGCCCTCGCGCGCGGTCAGCGTGAGCTTCTCGAGGGCGCGGGCGAGGTCGCGCATCGAGAGGTCCTGAGCGTCCTTGATGTTCGGCACGAGCAGGCCCCGCGGAGTCGCGGCGGCGATGCCGAGGTTCACATACCGGCGCACGCGGATCTCGGCGCCGGCATCCGTGTCGATCCAGGCGGCGTTGACCATCGGCGTGCGCCGCACCGCCCAGATCACCGCGCGCGCCATGACCAGCAGCGGCGAGATGCGGATGTCGGCGAACTCGGGCGACGACTTCAGCCGCTTGACGAGTTCCATCGTGCGCGAGGCGTCGACATCGGTCCACACCGAGACGTGCGGCGCCGTGTACGCCGAGAGCACCATTCCAGATGCCACGGCCTTGCGCACGCCCTTGACGGGAATGGTCTCTTCACGGCCGTCCGGCGCGGGGGCGACCACGCGCTCCTCGGCGACGGCCGGCGCGAGCATCGACGGCGCCTGCGCCATCACGGGAGCCACAGCGGATGCCGCGACCGCCGGCTCCACCGGGATCGTCTCTTCGCGCACATCGCCCCAGTCCGGGGTGGTGATGTTGCGAAAGACGCTCGCCTGGTCGGCGCGCGAGAGCACGTCCTCGCGCGTGACGACACCCCCGGACCCCGTGGGGTTCACCTCGGCGAGGTCGACCCCGAGATCGCGCGCGAGCTTGCGGATCGGCGGCTTCGCGATGATCCCCACCGTCCCCGCGCCGGCTCGCCACGGCGCCGGCGCGCCCTGGCGAGCCTCCGGGCGCGTGGGCCCGGCCGCCACCTGCGCCGCGGCGGGCTCGGGCTTGCGGCGGCGGGACTGCACGTGGCCGCCGGTGCCGTAGCCCACGAGCACCGCACCCTCGCCGGCCTCGGGCTCAGGCGGGGCCCCGTGCTCGGAGCGGCCGACGGTGACGTCGTGGTCTGCGGCGGGCGAGGCATCCGTCGCCTGGGCCACGATCGTGATGATCGGCGTGCCGACGATCACCGTCGTGCCCTCGGTGACGAGCAGTTCGCCCACGGTGCCCTCGAACGGCGACGGCAGCTCGACGAGCGACTTGGCGGTCTCGATCTCGACGAGCACGTCGTTGACGGCGACCGTGTCGCCCGGGGCGACCTGCCACGACACGATCTCGGCCTCGGTGAGCCCTTCGCCGACGTCCGGGAGCACAAAGGTCTGGGTGGTCATGGTCGATCCTTTCGTCTCCCGTGAGACTCCACCTGCCGGCCGGGACCACGGGTGTCACCCGGTGTCTGGGCTATCGGATGGATTCTCACGGTAAGCGGGACGGAGCCGGGTCAGAAGGCCAGAGCCCGGTCGACGGCTTCGAGGACGCGGTCGGCATCGGGAAGGTAGAGGCCCTCGAGCTTGGCCGGGGGGAAGGGGGCGTCGAACCCCGACACGCGGATCACCGGCGCCTCGAGCGCGTAGAACGCCTGCTCCATCACGGTCGCCGCCACCTCGGAGCCCACCGACGTGAAGCCCGGCGCCTCCTGCGCGTAGACCATGCGGCCCGTTCGGCGCACCGAGTCGAGGATCGGCCCGTAGTCCAGCGGCGACAGCGAGCGCACGTCGATGACCTCGCACGACGTGCCCTCGGACTCGGCGATCGCCGCCGCCTGCAGCAGCGTCGTCACCATCGCGCCGTGCCCGACGAGCGTGATGTCGGTGCCGCGGCGCACGACCCGGGACGCGTGCAGCGGCAGCGCACGGGCGCCCTGGTCGACCTCGCCCTTCAGCCAATACTTCGACTTCGGCTCGAGGAAGATCACCGGGTCGTCCGAGTCGACGGCGTCCTGGATCATCCAGTAGGCGTCGTTCGGCGTCGACGGCGACACCACCCGCAGGCCCGCCGTGTGCGTGAAATACGCCTCGGGGCTCTCCTGGTGATGCTCGACGGCCCCGATGTGGCCGCCGTACGGGATGCGGATGACCACCGGCATCCGCAACGCCCCCTCGTGCCGGTTGGTGAGCTTGGCGAGCTGCGTCGTGATCTGGTCGAAGGCGGGGAACACGAACCCGTCGAACTGGATCTCGACGACCGGGCGGAAGCCTGCCATCGCGAGGCCGATCGCGGTGCCCACCAGGCCCGACTCCGCCAGCGGCGAGTCGATCACGCGGCGCTCGCCGAACTCGGCCTGCAGTCCCTCGGTGACGCGGAACACCCCGCCGAGCCGTCCGATGTCCTCGCCCATGAGCAGCACGCGGTCACTGCTTGCGAGCGCGCGGCGCAGTCCCGCGTTGAGCGCGCGGCTGAAAGGGAGAGTGGTCACGCCCGCGGCCGGCTTCGTCTCGCTCTGTTCGTGCAGCGACCGGGTCTCGCTCATGACGCCCCCTCCTCGAACGATGCCTCGTAGTCCGCGAGCCACGCCTTCTGCTGGTCGATGAGCGGGTGCGGCTCGCTGTACACGTGGTCGAAGATCGTGCCGGGCGGGATCGAGCCGAGCGCGTTCGTGCGCACGCGCGTGTCGTCGGCGACGGCGGATGCCTCGGCCTCGACATCCGCGAAGAAGGCGTCTGCCGCACCCCGCGCCCGCAGGTATGCGCGCATGCGGTCGATCGGGTCGCGGCGCGACCACGACTGCTCCTCGTCGGAGGTGCGGTACTTGGTGGGATCGTCGCTCGTCGTGTGCGCGCCCATGCGATAGGTCAGCGCCTCGATCGCGCGGGGCCCCTCGCCGGCGCGCGCATGGTCGAGCGCGACCTTCGTCACGGCGTAGCTGGCGAGCACGTCGTTGCCGTCGATCTGGATGCTCGGCATGCCGTAGCCCTCACCGCGTCGCACGAGCGGAACGGGCGACTGGGTGGCGACCGGCACCGAGATCGCCCACTGGTTGTTCTGCAGGAAGAACACCTCGGGGGTGCGGTAGCTCGCGGCGAACACCATCGCCTCGTGCACGTCGCCCTGGCTGGACGCGCCGTCGCCGTAGTAGACGATCACCGCCTCGTCGCGCTCGGGGTCGCCCGTGCCGCATTTGCCGTCGAACACGAGCCCCATGCCCAGGCCCGTCGCGTGCAGCGTCTGCGAGCCGAGCACGAGCGTGTAGATGTGGGTGTTGCCGTTGCGGGGATCGTACGGGTCCCACCCGCCGTGGGTGAGGCCGCGCATCACGCGGATGATGTCGAGCGGGTCGACCCCCCGGATGCGGGCCACGACGTGCTCGCGATACGAGGGGAACACGTGGTCCTGCGGGCGGGCGGCGCGGGCCGAGCCGACCTGCGCGGCCTCCTGCCCGAAGCTCGGCGGCCAGAGCGCCAGCTGCCCCTGCCGCTGCAGGTTCGTCGCCTGCACGTCGAACGCGCGGATCACGGCCATGTCGCGGTAGAAGCCCTCGAGCTCGGCGTCGCTGAGAGCGTCCACCACGGGCAGATAGGGCTCGGCCGCGGGGGTGGGGGCGAACGATCCGTCGGGTGCGAGCAGCCGCACCGGCTCGTCGTGCCTCAAGGTGTCCGAAGTCACCGTTCTACGCTAGCCGCCTGGCCACGTGCCCCTCTGGGAGAGTCCGAACAACGGATGCCGCGATCCCCAGTACCTTCTCGACAGATGCCTCCTCGCCCACCGACACCCGGATGCCGTCGCCGGCGAACGGGCGGACGATGAGCCCGGCCTGCTCGAAGCGCTCGGCGACCGCGAGCGTCTCGTCGGCTGCGGGGAACCACACGAAGTTGCCCTGCGCGTCGGGGATCGCCCAGCCGAGGTCGCGCAGCGCCGCCACGAGACGGTCCCGTCGCTCGGCGATGACCTCGACGCGCTCGAGCAGTTCGGACTCGGCGTCGAGGCTCGCCAGCGCGGCGACCTCGGCGTGCGCGGTGACCGACAGCGGGATGGCGGTGCTGCGTGCCGCGTCGAGGATGCGCGCGTGGCCGACGGCGTAGCCCACGCGCAGGCCCGCGAGGCCGAACGCCTTCGAGAAGGTGCGCAGCACGACGACGTTCGGGTGCGCGCCGCGCGACAGGATGCGCTCGCCGCCCACCGCGTCCACGTCGGTGACGAACTCGGCGTACGCCTCGTCGAGGATCACCAGGATGTCGGCGGGCACCTTCGCGATGAACGCGTCGAACTCGGCCTGCGTGACGATCGGGCCGGTCGGGTTGTTCGGCGTGCACACGATGATCGCGCGGGTGCGGCCGGTGACGGCATCCGCCATCGCCGCAAGATCGTGCCGGGCGCCGGGGGCGAGCGGGACCATCACCGGCGTGGCGCCCGCAAGCACCGCGAGCCACGGATAGGCCTCGAACGAGCGCCACGCGAAGACCACCTCGTCGCCGGGGCCGGAGGTCGCCAGCACGAGCTGCGCGAGGATCGAGACGCTTCCCGCGCCGATGTGCACCTCGTCAGAGGTGACGCCGTACCGCTCGGCGATGCGCTCGCGCAGGCGCGCGGCCGTGGCATCCGGATACCGGTTCAGCGCGGACGCGGCGTTGACGGCGTCGAGCACGCCCGGAAGCGGATCGAACGGGTTCTCGTTGCTCGACAGCTTGAACGCGTCGGCGCTGGCCTGCTTGCCCTGCTTGTACGGGGGCAGCGCCGCGATCTCGGGGCGCACACGGACGGGGATCGGCAGAATCTCGGGGGCGTCGGTCACGCGTCGAGTCTACGAGCGGGCGCGGGAACGGCGAGCGGATGCCGCAACGAGGCCTTTTCGTACCGACGAGGCATTCGAACTCGTGCTCATGGTGGCGCCGAGCCGCCTGAATCTCGACGAGATCGCGGCGGCGCTCTCTGGCCACCTCGAACACGGCGTCTAAACCACCCGCGCCCCGCCGCACAGACCTTCCGGCCCATCCGGCCCCCGTGCCAGACTCCCCCCATGGGCTTCCTCCTCCGCGTCGTCGTCAACGCGTTCGCGATCTGGATCGTGACGCTGATCCCCGCGCTGCAGGTCACCGTGATCGCGTTCCCCCCGGACGAGACGCTGCAGTACATCCTCACCCTGCTGATCGTCGCGGCGATCTTCGCGATCGTGAACACGATCATCGGCACGGTGATCAAGGTGCTCGCGTTCCCCCTCTACATCCTCACCCTCGGCCTCATCGGCCTGATCATCAACGCGTTCCTGCTGTGGCTGACCGCGTGGCTGACGCACTGGTGGAGCTGGGGCCTGCGCGTCGAGGACTTCTGGTGGGGCGTTGTCGCGGCGATCATCATCTCGCTCATCAACTGGCTGGCCGGCATCATCCTGCGCCCGAAGAAGTCGAGCTGACCTTCGCGGCCGAGTACTCGGTCACGGTGACCGATGCCGCGTCCCCGAGCCGCTCGAACACGTCGTTCACGCCCGCGAGGCGCGCATCGCCCGAGGCGTCGACGACCGCCGCAGTGCGGGTGTAGGCGTCCAGGCTGTGCGCCGGCATCTGCATGTCGTGGATCCCCGTGGCAGGGTCGTACGTGCGCTCGGCGACGAAGCTGCCCTCGGCGCCCACCGGCGTGAAGTGACCGCCTCCCGCAAGCGCGGCGACCGGATCGTCGCGATGGCGGATGCCGACGCTCAGCGTGCCGGGCCCCACATCGGCCTCGACGGGTGAGCCGTACGACACGAGCGTCTGCACGTCGTAGTCGCTCCCCGTGGCGAGGTGCGCGGTGATCATGGCCCCCTGCGAGAAGCCGAAGGCGTGTACGGTGTCGCCCGGCTGGGCTCCGGCGTCGGCGAGCGCCTTCTCGGTCGCCGTATACGAGGCCGACTCGTGCCCTGTGTAGAGGCTGCCGTTGGCCGAGAAGTCCCACGCCTCGCCCGCCGGCCCGTCACCGGTCTGGGTGCCGGCGACATACACGGCGAACTCTCTCGACCCATCGGGCATCGTGTACTTCTCGACCCGCACGCGCGCGGAGGTTCCGGATGGCACGCGCTCGGCCGCCGACGCGAGCGAGGTCGGCGCCGGGGTCGGCGCGGGCGCGGGCGGCACGCGTGTGATCGTCACCTCGGCGGGGCCGCCCGCGAGCCTCGCGTCGCGCGCGATGAGCCCGCTGCGACTGAGGCCGGTGGCGGCAGTGCCGGCCATCGCGCCGAGACCGAACACCAGCCCGCCGATCACCGCGGGCGGGCCCCCGATGATCGCCTTCGCCACCTCGCCCGCCGCTTCGCCGGCGACGTCGCCCGCGAGCTTGCGGAACAGGCCCGCCACACCATTGGCGAGAGGGTCGCGCACGACGTCGTCGAAGAACCCGCCGACATCGATGCCGAGCACCGTCGCCTGGTGCACGAGCTCGCCCTGCCACAGCCCCGCCCGGTTGAGCTCCAACGCCTTCGCACGCGCGAACGCGTCGGGGTCGGCGGCCATGATCGCCGCGCGGCGCGCATCGATCCGCGACATCGCGGCCGCGTCGCCGGCGGTCGACGCCGCGTCGTACTCGACATTGAGCTCGACCAGCTCGTACACCATCGCCGCTGACTGCAGGCTTTCGGCGAGATCCGTCGCCTCGTGCATCACGTCGCCCAGGCGGGAGAAGAGCACGAATGCCGCCGCCTCTGCCGCCGCCGCATCATCGCGGTGCTCCAGCAGCAGTGCGCGCGAGTGGTCCAGCCTCATCGCGAGCTCATCGAGGTCGGTGAGGGCGGCGGTGAACCCGCTCGCGGCGCGGCGCAGCGTGTCGGTGTCGACGGCGATCGCGCCGCCGGAGAGGATCTCGAGGTCGTCGCTCACCCTTCCCACCCCTGCCACGCGATCCACTCCATGCGCCGCTGGGCCTCGACCGCGTCGAGGCGCGCCGTCTCGGCGGCGCAGGCGAGCCCCGACACCTCGCCCGCCCAGCGCTCGGCCCGCGTGTGGAAGACGGCTGCGGCCTTCGCGCGCCAGTCCGTCTGTGCGGCCAGCCCTCGTGCGACGGCGGTGACCTCGACCAGCCGGTCGGCGAAGGCCTGCAGTTCGTCCACGACGATGCCGAGGTCGTGCGCGGCCGCGAGGGCCCGTGAGTTCGGAGGGGCGGCGAGATCAAGGGACATGTCGTCCATCGTGGGCGGGTCGAGGCATCCGTCACCGCACTCTTGACCCGATCTGTGCACTCTCGGGCCCGGCAGCGCACCTGGGGAGGAGGAGTCGCGCGCACCGCTCGCCGCCGAGACTCGCAGATCGGCCGACACGCGGTCGCTTCGGGCGCACTCGCCCGACAACCGCCGGATCTGCGCCTCTCGCCGGATGCCCCCACCGTGGCTCCCGCGCGGCGGTGCATCCGTCATCGCCGCGATCTCGAGCGCCACCCTTTTGACGCGGCCGCCTGTCGGGCCAAGATAAGACGCATGACCACGAGCGTCTCCGAACCCTTTCGGGTCGTCTTCGTGTGCACCGGCAACATCTGCCGCTCGCCGATGGCGGACATCGTGTTCCGGTGGTTCGCCGACGGTGCCGGTCTCAGCGAGCACATCGCCTCGACGAGCGCCGGCACAGGCGACTGGCACGTCGGCGAACGCGCCGATCAGCGCACGCTCGACGCGCTCGAGCGCCGCGGGTACGACGGCACCCGCCATCGCGCGAGGCAGTTCACCCACCACGACTTCTCACGCAACGACCTGATCGTGGCATTGGACCGCTCACACGAGCGGATCCTGCGCGGATGGGCCCGCAGCCACGGCGACATCGACAAGATCGCACTGCTGATGTCGTTCGAGTCCGGCGCGCACACCCTCGACGTGCCCGACCCCTACTACGCCGGCCCCGCGATGTTCGACGAGGTGCTCGGTATGATCGAGGGTGCGAGCCGGTCGCTCTTCCGGCAGCTCGAACCCGCGCTTCGCGCCGCGATCTGAATCACTGCGGGAGCGCCGAGCATTCACGAACCCCGGCTCGGGCATCTGTGCCTCAGCCGCGTCCGACGGGAGTCCCGTGACAGAGTTCCCCGCTCAGCCCCTCAGCCCGCTCGACGGGCGCTACCGCGCGGCCGTGGCGCCGCTGACCGCCTACCTGTCGGAGGCGGGTCTCAACCGCGCCCGCGTCGAGGTCGAGGTCGAGTGGCTCATCGCCCTGACCGGCAGGTCGCTGTTCGGCACCTCGCCGCTGACGGATGCCGACACCGAGCGCCTGCGCGCGCTCTACCTCGACTTCGGCCAGGCCGAGATCGACTGGCTCGCCGAGCGCGAGGCCGTCACGCGCCACGACGTCAAGGCCGTCGAATACCTCGTACGAGACCGGCTGTCGACCCTGGGGCTTGCTCGCATAGCCGAGCTGACGCACTTCGCCTGCACGAGCGAGGACATCAACTCCACCGCGTACGCGCTGATCGTCAAGCGAGCCGTGCACGAGGTGTGGCTGCCGAAGCTGCGGGTCGTGATCGCGGCGCTGCGCGCGCTGGCCGAGAAGCACAAGGATGCCGCGATGCTCGCCCGCACGCACGGGCAGCCGGCGACCCCCACCACGATGGGCAAGGAGCTCGCCGTGTTCGCGTGGCGCCTCGAGCGCGTGGCCGCGCAGGTGGAGGCATCCGAGTTCCTCGCGAAGTTCTCGGGAGCCACCGGCACGTGGTCCGCGCACGTCGCGGCCGACCCGGCCGTGGACTGGCCGGTCGCCACGCGCGAGTTCGTCGAGGGCCTGGGACTCGGGTTCAACCCCCTCACGACCCAGATCGAGTCGCACGACTGGCAGGTCGAGCTGTACGACCGCGTGCGGCACGCCGGCGGCATTCTGCACAACCTCGCGACCGACATCTGGACGTACATCTCGCTCGGCTACTTCGCGCAGATCCCGGTCGCCGGCGCCACCGGGTCTTCGACGATGCCGCACAAGATCAACCCGATCCGCTTCGAGAACGCCGAGGCGAACCTCGAGATCGCCGGCGGCCTGTTCTCGACCCTGTCGGCCACCCTCGTCACCTCGCGCCTGCAGCGCGACCTCACCGACTCGACCACGCAGCGCAACATCGGCGTCGCGTTCGGGCATTCGCTGCTCGCGCTCGACAACCTCGAGCGCGGACTTCGCGAGATCTCGCTGGCGCAGGCGGTGCTGGATGCCGACCTCGATGCCAACTGGGAGGTGCTGGCCGAGGCGATCCAGACCGTCGTGCGCGCCGAGATCGCCGCCGGTCGGTCGCAGATCACCGACCCGTACGCGCTGCTGAAGGACCTCACGCGCGGCCGCCGCGTGGGCGCTGCCGAGCTCGCCGAGTTCGTGAGCGGGCTCGACATCGGCGATGCCGCGAAGCAGCGCCTGCTCGCGCTGACTCCCGCGACCTACACGGGGCTCGCCGCCGACCTCGTGCGCTGACGCGGCTCGGCGCGCGCCACCTTCCGCAGGACGCGAACGGCCTGAAGTCGAGGGGTGGGTGATGGCGGCGGGTCGCGCGTAGCTTCGGGGTCATGGACGACGACCGCACCCGCAGCAGGACGCCCCAGAGGCCGCGACGACTGATCCCGAAGGCACGAGAACCGAAAAGCCTCGGACAGGACGGCACGATGCCGCTGATCGGTGCCTATACACTTGCGGGCCGCCCCAGGAGAGGCAAATGTCCTCAATTGCTCTTGACCCGACGGGCGGCAAGAACCTTAAGGGATGAGGCCGATGTAGATCTCGTCCTTCTTCGTTCCACTCGAACCGCCCCACAGCATTGAACCGTTGGCGCTCGAGCCAACAGTCGTGCGGGCCATATTTGAAGACCATCCGCCCGTAGTGTCGAAAGGCGTCTGTGTTGCCTCGTAGCCAGCGGCAGTCACGTCAGCCGCGACCTGCTCACGCGTTTGCTCATCCGCGCCCACCAGCCAGATGTCGTATTGGGTGACTCCACTGCTCGTAGTCTGCGAGTATGCACAACCTGACTGGTACTGCCCGGTGAGACCGAGTGCTGACTCTGCATCTGAGATTGAGATCGACTGGACTGTGGCGTAGGTGATGTCCGTGTATCGGGCAATGATCTCGTCTGAGCACCCAGAGGGGCTCGCCTCGGTCGGTGCGGCGAGATCCGCCGTCGGCGAAGCGGACGACGCGGAGTTGCTGCTCGCCGATACATCCGTCGGACTCTCGATGGCATCATCCTCAGTTGACGCACATCCGCCGAGCCCGACCACGGCAATCAGTACAACAGCGACAATCCACTTCTTCTGCATGGAATCCCCATTCCCCGGTTCGCAAGAGTGCCTGCACACCCTACCGTGCATCGAGACCTCGAGTTGAGCGGCATGGGTCTCATGCTGTCGACGGGATGCGTGCCAAGTTCCGCGAACTACGCTGCAACCTCACGCTCGTTTTCACATTCGCGAGCGCGCGCCACGTCTTCACGCTCAGTGCATCCTGTCCCGCTCGCTGCGCTCGGTATCTCAACCAACTAACCGCGTGGAGGGTCATTCCTCCCCGCAGGACCGGGGAGCGTAGCATCCGGTCCTTCGTCCTGCGCCTTCGGCGCGGTCGCGTCCGCGTCACCTTTGTCGACGAGCACGCCGCGATCGACCGGCTTCTGCACCTGCGCGGGGTCGACCGCGAGCAGCAGCAGCGCGAGGATCACGAGCACCGCGATAAAGGTGATGCCGGCGATGACACCGGCGACGACCAGAGCGCGTTGGGACTGACCGTCGAAGCGCGACTGGAAGAATCCCATCGAGATCAGCGTGACGACGCCGGCGAACACGGCCGAGCCGAACGCCAGCCCGAGCAGCTGCACCGGCTTCATGAGGTCGCGGCGGGTGGGACGTTCGTTCATGCGGGTTCTCCGTCGTCGGGGGCGGCGACCTGACGCGGCGCGGCCGGTTGCGCCTTGCGCGGCGAGAAGCCGGCGATCGCGAGGTACACCGCGACGATCGCCGCGTAGCCGCCGAAGATGCCGACCGCGAGGATGATGCCGGTGAGGGTGAAGGTCTCGCCCGCCTGGTCGATCGTGTAGTCGAGAGAGTACTCGGGCCGCACGAACAGCAGCACGATGCCGAGCACGAAGGTGACGATGCCCACGATCAGCGCGTCACGCGCCTGGACCGCCGGGCCGAGCTCGGTCTCACCGCGCTTGGCCGCGCGCAGGGCGCGCCATCCGGCGATCGTCTCGACGAGGCCGCTGGCGAGCGCCCACACGATGACGATCACGAAGAACAGGGTCGTCGTGCGCAGCGGCGGCAGCCCGCTGATCATGCCCGCGAGCATCGCGAAGACGCCGAGCACGACCGCCGGCCAGCGGCGGCGGGCCGGGTACACCAGCCACACCGAGACGAGGTGCACGATGCCGGTCGCGATCGCGAACCCGCTGAACACCGCGAGCCCCACCTCGGCCGAGTGGTCGGGCGAGAACGTGATCATGGCCGCCGCGATGCCGGCGAAGATCGCGCGGGCGAGCTGCACGTGCCATACCTCGAACGCGAGGGGCTGCGGGGTTTTCGTCACGAGGGTTCCTGAACGACGGAGGGGATGCCTCCAGTCTAGGCCGCGCGCACCGCGGGGCCGGTCGGCGGCGGTTTCTGCAGGCGCGGGGGTGCCGCCGGGCAGCGGCGCCGGGCCGGCCGGGGCGCCCGGGCGGAGCGAGGTTCGCGGGCTACGCGGCATCCGTCGTCTGTGTCGCGGCGAGCCGCAGGGCGCCGGTGACTCCCGAGCGGTCGCCGAGTGCGGGGCGCACGAGGTAGTGCTCGGGGTCGTTCGACGGATGCCCCGCCCCGAGCGCGCCGCGCAGCTCGCGCACCGACGCCTCGCGCACCGCGTCGAGGAGCCCGGGGATCTTCATCGCCCCGCCGCCGAGCACGATGCGCTGCGGCCGGTAGGCGTAGCTCACGGTGGCGATGAGCTGCGCGAGGTAGAAGGCCTCGAACTCGACGGCGCGGTCGAGGTCGACGCCGAGGTCGTGGCTGGGACGCCCCCAGCGTGCCGAGACGGCCGGGCCGGCGGCGAGGCCCTCGACGCAGTCCCCGCCGTGGAAGGGGCACGCGCCGCAGAACGCGTCACCCGGGTGGCGCCGCATCGAGATGTGCCCGAGCTCGGGATGCGACGTGCCAGAGAACGGGCGGCCGCCCAGCAGCACGCCCACTCCGATGCCGGTCCCCACGGTGATGTACGCCGAGTCGCGCACGCCCGCCGTCGCGCCCGCCGCGGCCTCGCCGAGCGCGGCGCCGGTGACATCAGACACGATCGCGACCGGCCTGCGCCCGATCAGCGCCGCGAGGTCGACACCTGACCATCCGGGCTTGGGGGTGGCCACCACCGTGCCGAACGCGGGCGAGGCGGGGTCGAGGTCGAGGGGGCCGAACGCGGCGACGCCGACACGCGCGATGTCGCCGTGCGAACGCAGGAACTCCCGCAGCCGCGCCCCGACCTCGTCGGGGGTCGTCGTGGGCACCTCGACCTCGGCGAGGATCGTCCCGGGCTCGCCCTGCGCCGCCACGGCGGCGACGGTCTTCGTGCCGCCGGTCTCGACGCCCGCGATCAGTCCTGTCACAGTCACGGATGCCACGCTACGGCGTCGCCCGGGGCGCTGCGCGCCAAGACCGCCGCCCGCGGGAAGAGTGGCGGCCCTGCGCGCGTTTCACCCCGCGTGAACCTCGAACCCCGCCACGCGACCGTCGTGGTGATCGGTGCGGGACAGGCGGGGCTCTCGGCCGCATACCACCTGCAGCGCCGCGGTTTCACCAGCGCGCTCGACGATCCCGCAGCGCCGCGCACCTTCGTCGTGCTCGACGCCGCGAGCGCCCCCGGCGGCGCGTGGCAGCACCGCTGGCCGTCGCTCACCATGGCCACCGTCAACGGCATCTTCGACCTGCCGGGCGTTCCTCGACCGCCGGTGGACGATCGCGAGGCGAGCCGCGACAGCGTGCCGCGCTACTTCGCGGCGTACGAGCAGGCGCTCGCGCTGCCGATCCTGCGTCCGGTGCGCGTATCGGCGGTGCGCCGGGCCGCCTCGGGCTTCGTGATCGAGGCGACGACCGGCGCGTGGATGGCCGACTACGTCGTCAACGCGACCGGCACGTGGGACAACCCCGTCCGACCGGCGTATCCGGGAAAGGACACGTTCCTCGGCCGCCAGCTGCACACCCGCCAGTACCGCTCGCTCGACGAGTTCGCCGGGCAGCGGATCGCGATCGTGGGCGGCGGGATCTCGGCCGTGCAGCAGCTCGAAGAGATCTCGCGCATCGCGACGACGTTCTGGTACACGCGGCGCGAGCCGGTGTTCCTCGACGGCCCGTTCATGCCCGAGACGACCGGCCGCGCCACGATTCAGAAGGTCGTCGCCGACGTCGAGGCGGGGCGTCCGACCGGCAGCGTCGTCGGTTACACGGGCCTCGGCTGGACGCCGTACGCGCGCGCCGCGAAGGCGCGCGGCGCGCTCGAGCGGCGCCCGATGTTCACGGCCATCGAGCCCCACGGCGTGCGCGAGGCCGACGGCACCTTCACGCCGGTCGATGCGATCCTGTGGGCGACCGGATTCAAGGCGTCTCTCGGGCACCTCGACCCCCTCGGCCTACGCAACGAGCTCGGCGGCATCACGATGCGCGGCACGCAGCCTCTCGCCGAGCCGCGTCTGCACCTCATCGGCTTCGGGCCCTCGCAGTCCACGGTGGGCGCGAACCGCGCCGGTCGCGCCGCGGTCGGGGCGATCGTGCGAGACCTTCAGCGGGCCGATGCCGCCACCGGCGTCGCCGACGCGAGCGAGGCTGGGCCCGACGCGGCCCGAGGCAGCGCCCAACGCGTCAGCGGTGCCGGGAGCGGGCGTGGGGACCGTCGCCTGCGACTGGCCTCGGAGTCGCACGGGACGGCGGTGTCGGCGGCATACCCCATGATGGACGACAGGGAGAGGGGGGATCGATGACGACGACGCCGGGAACTTCCGACGCACTCGAGGATCTCGCCGCGCTGTTGGGCGCAGAGCAGCCCGACGACGTCGGGCAGCCGCCCGTCGACCCCGCCCGCCGGCGCGCTCGGCGTCGGCGCGGGCTCATCATCACCGCGGCGATCGTCGCCGGCCTGCTCTTGCTCACCGGAGGCTACACGGGCTGGGCGCTCACCGCGCCGCTCAGCGATCCGGTCGCCGCCACCGGATTCCTGCGGGCGCCGGAACCCGCCCTCGCCACGATCGCACTGCCCACACAGGGCGCCTCCGCCATCTCGGTCACCGGCGCCGACGAGTATCTCGGGCCGTCCGCGAGCGGCATCTGGCTCGCCAGCGGCGACGACGAGTCACGCCCGATCGCGAGCATCACCAAGCTCATCACCGCGCTGGTGGTGCTCGACGCCCACCCGCTGACATCCGCCGACGATCCCGGTCCCACCCTCACCTTCGGAAAGGCGGACCACGCGCTCTACGACAAGTACTACGTGATGGGGGCGAGCATCGCGCCCATGCCCACGGGCACCACCATGTCGCTGCACGATGCGCTGGCGACCATGCTCATTCCGTCGGCCTGCAATTACGCCGAGGCGATCGCCGGGTGGGCGTTCGGGTCGCAGTGGGGGTTTCTCGATGCGGCACAGCGATGGCTCGACGCCCACGGGCTCGCGCGCACCACGATCGTCGAGCCCACGGGCATCGACGAGCGCAACACGAGCACGCCGAGCGATCTCATCGCGATCGGCCGGATCGCCGCGGCCGACCCGGTGATCGCGAAGATCGTCGCGACCCCCGCGATCGACTTCGAGGCCACGGGATGGATGCCGAACACCAACACCCTGCTCGGCACCGCGGGCGTCACCGGCCTCAAGACCGGAACCCTCGGCCCGAACAGCTCCAACCTGCTGTACACGGCGACCCTCGACGTCGGAATCGGGCAGCCGCTCACTGTGGTCGGAGTGGTTCTCGGCGGCGCGTCGAGAGACACCGTCGACCGCAGCGCGCAGAGGCTGCTCGACAGCATCCGGAGCGGGTTCACCACTGTGCCGCTCGCCGAACGGGGCCAGGAGGTCGGCTCGTACTCGACGCCGTGGGGCCAGAGCGCCCGCATGGTGCTCGGGGCGCCGGCCGAGGTGCTGACATGGTCGGACACCCCGATCTCCGTCGAGATGCAGACCGTGACTCCCGAAGCCTGGGAGGACGGCGTGGAGGTCGGCACCGCGACCTGGACGGCCGGCCCGAACTCGGTGACGGTTCCGATCGTCATCGAAGGCACGATCACGCCACCGACCCCGTGGTGGCGCCTCACGCATCCGGACGAGCTCGGCTGACGGCCCGGCGAGTGACCGTCACACGCCGGGCCCAGATCCTGCGGATCTCGGATGCGGCGGGGCGAGGCATCCGATCCTCGCGAGATCTCTCCGACTCTCGCAGGCGGCGCGGGGTCACACGAAGGCGCGGATCAGCAGCAGGATGCCGAGCACGGCCACCACGACATAGCCGATGACCACCGTGGCGCGCTGCGCGCGGGCGTTCGCCCGGCGGCCGAACACCGCGCCGAGAGTCACGATCACAGACTGCCACGCGAAGGATGCCGCGCCCACGCCGACCACGAACGCCCCTGCCGTGATCAGGTCGTCGTGCAGGTCGGTGAGGCTTGCGGTGACCGCGACGAAGTAGACGACCGTCGCGGGGTTGACGAGCGTGAGGCCGAAGAACACCGGGAAAGCCGAGATCGCCGACCCGCGCGGTGCGAGCACGACCCCCTCCTGCTTGTGTCGAGCCAGGCCGCGGCGCAGGCCGATCACCGCGATCGCGACCAGGGCGATGCCGCCGACCACTCCCGGCGACGGTTCGATGCGCGTGATCAGCGGCGCGACGACGGCACCCAAAGCGACGGCGAGAACGCAGTAGAGCAGGTCCACGCTCGCGACTCCCGCGGCAGCGGCCATCCCCGGCCGGAATCCGCCGCGGATGGCCTCCTGCACGAGCAGCACGCTGATCGCGCCCAGGGGCAGCGCGATGGCGAGCCCGGCCAGGGCTCCGCTAACGAGTGCGGTCGCGGCATCCATGATCGGAAGTATCGGATGCCGTCTTCACGGCGACTGCGAGATCATCCGTTGCGCGGGTAGATTCTCTGCATGGATGACCTCGACGACCGGATTCTCGGCATTCTGCTCGAAGACGGGCGAGCTTCGTTCAGCGCGATCGGGCGCGCGGTGGGGCTCAGCACGAACGCCGCCGCGGCGCGCGTGCGGCGCCTCGAGAGCACCGGGGTCATCGCCGGGTACCGTGCCGTGCTCGGCGTCGACGAGCCCATCCGCAACGACGCGATCGAGGCGTTCATCGACGTGCGACTGCGCTCGGAGCGTGACTCGGACGCCTTCCTCTCGTGGGCGCGCGCCCTTGCCTCGGTGATGGATGCGGCCCACGTCACCGGTCCGTTCGACTACCACCTGCACATCCGCGTGCGCGACATGGCCGCCCTCGACGCCCTCCTGCGCACCCTCAAGAAGGACGGGGGCGTCGAGCAGACGAGCACCACCATCGCCCTGCGCTGACGCGGCGGAGAGTCGCGGCGTGCGACCACCGAGCGGCTAGGAGGCAGGCTCAACCGGCTCCAGATCAGCAAGCAGCGCTTCGACGCCGATCACCTCGACGTCAGCTCCGATGAGCTGCTGATTCGCGGCACGCACCTGAAGCCAGCGATCCCGATCCATTCGATATCGCGTCTGCGTCGCCGCAACGCCCTCACGCACGACCCGCTGCACCCCGTCGAGCTCGTAGCCGGTCCGCAGTGACACCGCGTTGGACGCGGCATTGTCCGTGAAGGCGGCAGACACCACGTGCTCGGCGTGCATCGCCTCGAAGCAGAAGTGGAGCATCAGCGCACGCATGCGGCTGCCGATTCCCCTTCCCTGATGTGCACGCCCGAGCCACGACCCCGTCTCGACCTCGCGCAGCACCGACCAGTCGTCGGCGGATGCCCCCTGAATGCCGACGGGTTCACCGTCGATGAGCACACCGAACTCGAGGACGAGCCTCTTGGCGCTCACGTGCGGGCGGGCGGCCCACTGGAAGCTCAGCACGCTCCGACCGACCTCGCGTGCCGAGCCGCGCGTCCACGGGGAGTTGAAGGGCATGGACCCTTCTTCGTGAACACCGTTGCCCGCCAGCAGCGCGAGATCGACGGCGAGTTCGTCGTCGATCCACCGCATCTCAACCCCTCCCGCGCGGATCCGCACACCGGCGGCGGGCCACAGTTCGATGAGTCGGGGCGAAGCCATGCCGTCGATTCTGCGACACGAACGGCGTCTCGCACGAACGGAGGCCCGGCAAAACTCCTCCGATCCGGCGAGGCCGTGGCCCTCAGGCCCGCGCCGGGGCCTTTTCGAACCGGATCGAAGGAGTTCTGCAGACGCCGACCCGCGCAGGGGTGCACCGAACCCCGGCGGGACGCAACCGGTGACCCCCGCTCAGCCGTCGAGCATGTGGCGCAGCGCGCGGCGCAGCGCGGCGCGGTCCTCGGGCGACAGCAACCCGGTGAGCGCGCCGTCGACCCGGTCGACGAGCGGACGCAGGCGGTGCCGCTCGGCGAGGCCGTGCTCGGTGAGGCGCACGGCGTTGCGGCGTGCGTCCTGCGGGTCGCGGCTGCGCTCGAGCAGGCCCCGGCGCTCCATGCGCGAGACGAGGTCGGCCACGGTCGACCGATCGAGGTCGACCTCGTCGCAGAGTTCGCGCTGGCTGGCCTCGCCGAGGCGGTCGAGCACGACGAGGATCGAGTACTGCACGCTGGTGATCTCGGTCGAGACCATGCGGGTCCAGGCGGCCACGTGCAACTGCTGCGCGCGGCGGATGAGGTACCCGGTGTGCCGCTGCGGCTCGGGCTCGGTGTCGTCGAAAGCCGGCCCGGCGGCCAGAGACGCCGTCATCGCGTCACCAGGGCCCCCCGCTCGACGAGGAACCCGCCGAAGAACGCGGTGAGCTGGTCGCGGGCCGACAGGGGCAGCACGTGCGCGACGTACTGGTCGGGGCGGACGATCACGATCGCCCCCTCTTCTGCGATGCCGCGTTCGGCGAAGATGTCGCGCGCGGGGTCGGTCGCCCAGACCTTCTCCCAGTCCTGCAGCCCGAGCGGGCCTGACGTCGGCAGCAGGATCGACGGCAGTTCGGTGACGTCGACGCCGTGGTGCCCGCCGCGGAACACGGCGTGAACGTCGAGCACGGCATCGACGTCGGCGCCGGCGGGCGTGAACCGCGCGACGGGCGAGTCGGATGCCTCGCCCAGCCACTCCGCGAGCTCGCGCAGCCCTTCGCCGGTGGCGTCGCCGAAGGCGTACAGGCGCCAGCGGCCGTCGGCGCGGTGCGCGTGCCCCAGTTCGAGGCGCCGAGCGTCGGCCACCCGCACGACCGGGGCGGAGTGGAAGCGCGTGCCGATCTCGAAGCCGGGCGCGAGCGCCTGGTGCTCCGCCGCGCCGGTGAGCGCCGAGGGGCGGTAGCGGGTGGCGAGCCCGGCGGTGTACCGGCCCTGGCGCGCGAACTCGGCCTTCATCTCGTCGGCGGTGACGCCGCCGAGCTCGGAGTGGGCAGGGTCCAGCGTGGGCTGGGCGATGAACGCCGACCAGAACCGGTCGAAGTCGATGAGGTCTTGCGCGACGGCCTGACGCTCGGCCGAGTAGGTGCGCAGCAGAGCCTCGGGCGAGCGGCCCTCGAGCACGGCGGCGAGCTTCCACCCGAGGTTGAAGGCGTCCTGCATCGACACGTTCATGCCCTGACCGGCCTTGGCCGAGTGGGTGTGGCATGCGTCGCCGGCGATGAACACGTGCGGCAGGCGCCCGGTCGCGTCGTCTGCCGGCACGTCGTCGAAGCTGTCGGTGAGGCGCTGCCCCACCTCGTACACCGACGACCACGCGACGGCCCGCACGTCGATCGAGTACGGGTGCAGGATGCTGTTCGCCACCGCGGTCAGCTGCTCGACGGTCGTCAGGCGGATGCTGCGATCCCCGGCCGTCACCTCGCCGAGGTCGACGTAGCAGCGCACCAGGTTGCCGCCCTCGCGCGGGATCATGAGCAGGCTGCCTTTTCCGGCCGACTGGATGACGTTCTTGGTGCGCCAGTCGGGAAAGTCGGTGGTGGCGAGCACGTCCATGACGCCCCACGCGTGGTTCGCGGCATCCCCCCGCAGTTCTCGCCCGATGGCGCGGCGCACGTTGCTGCGCGCGCCGTCGCACCCGACCACGTATTTCGCGCGCACGGTGAACTGCTCGCCCGCACGCTCGCCTTCGGCGTGGCGCAGGGTGACGGTGACCGGATGCGACCCCTCGCCGACCTCAAGGGTGACCAGTTCGATGCCGTAGTCGGGCTCGAGCCGGCTCGCCGAGACGGCCGCGTGGTCGAGCAGGTACTGCTGCATGCGCGCCTGGTTGACGATGACGTGCGGGAACTCGCTGAGCCCCTCGGGGGTGTCTTCGACCCAGCCGGTGCGCACGATCTTGGAGCGATCGCCGTCGGACGGACCCCAGAAGCGCACCTCGTTGACCCAGTACGCCTCGCGCAGCAGCGCCTCGGCGAGACCGAACGCCTGGAACATCTCGACCGTGCGGCACGCGACGCCGTCGGCCTGGCCGACCAGAAGGGGCCCGGGGCGGCGCTCGACGACGCGGGTGTCGATGCCGGGGAACGCCGCGAGCTGCGCGGCCAGCACGGTGCCGGCGGGGCCGGTGCCGACGATGAGCACGTCGACCGTCTCGGGAACGGATGCCGGCCGGGCGTGCGCCTCTCGGGCGGCGGGCTGGACGTCGGGGTCACCGGGGCGGAAGCCCTCTCGATAGAACTGCATGCCCGATCTCCTTCGACTGCGGTGCGTGCGGGTGGCGCGGACAGCGCGCGCAAGCAGAATACCGTCAGTACCCCAACGATTTCAAGAGCCTCCCGCTTAGGATGGGGCGAACGTCGGCACCCGGTTCCACGTGGCGTGGCATCCGGATTCGCCATCGAAGCTCACCCGACCGCGACGACGCGGCCGGTCATCGGTTCAAAGGAGACCCCGTGTTCAAGAGCCCCTTCCCCGAGATCGAGATCCCCAACGTCAGCGTCCACGAGTATCTGTTCGACACGCTCGAGGAAGCCGACCTCGGCCGCGTCGCGCTGATCGACCCCGCCACGGGCGCCGAGACCACCTATGCCGCGCTGCGCGCCCAGGTCGACGCGTTCGCCGGCGCCCTCGCGGCGCGCGGCGTCGGCCCGGGTTCGGACGGCGACGACCCGACCGTGCTGGGCCTGCTGTGCCCGAACATCCCCGCGTTCGCGACGGTGTTCCACGGCATTCTGCGTGCGGGCGCGACGGTCACCACGATCAACTCGCTCTACACGGCCGCCGAGATCGAGAAGCAGCTGAGGGATGCCGGCGCCACCTGGCTCATCACCGTCAGCCCGCTGCTTGCCCAGGCCTCGGTCGCCGCCGAAGCGGTGGGCATCCCGCACGAGCGGGTCATCGTGCTCGACGGCGCGCACGGCCACCCGAACCTGCGGGAGCTGCTCACCGAGGGCTCGCCTGCGCCCGAGGTGTCCTTCGACCCCGCGACGCACGTGGCCGTGCTGCCGTACTCGTCGGGCACGACCGGCATCCCGAAGGGCGTCATGCTCACCCACCGCAACCTCGTCGCGAACGTCGCCCAGTGCCGCGTCAGCATTCGCCTGCACGAGGCCGACCGCGTGCTCGCGGTGCTGCCGTTCTTCCACATCTACGGCATGACGGTGCTGCTGAATCTCGCCCTCCGCCAGCGGGCGAGCCTGGTCACGATGCCCAAGTTCGACCTCGTCGAGTTCCTCACGAACATCCAGAAGTACGAGTGCACCTACCTGTACATCGCGCCGCCGATCGCCGTCGCGCTGGCGAAGCATCCGATCGTCGACCAGTTCGACATCTCGACCGTGCACACCGTGTTCTCGGGCGCCGCGCCGCTGGACGGCGAGACCGCCGAGATCGCCGGCCGCCGCATCCACGCCCGCATGATGCAGGGGTTCGGCATGAGCGAGCTCAGCCCGGTGTCGCACGCGATGCCGTTCGAGCGCGACGACATTCCGGTGAGCTCGATCGGCGTGCTGCTGCCGAACCTCGAGTGCAAGCTGATCGACACCGCGACCGGCGAAGAGATCACCGAGGTCGGCGACGACGGCCAGACCGCGCCGGGCGAGCTGTGGGTGCGCGGGCCGAACGTCATGCTCGGCTACCTGAACAAGCCCGAGGCGACCGCCGAGACGCTCGACGCCGACGGGTTCCTGCACACCGGCGACGTCGCGGTCTATCACGAGGGCGGCTACTTCTCGATCGTGGACCGCGTGAAGGAGCTCATCAAGTACAAGGGCTACCAGATCGCGCCGGCCGAGCTCGAGGCGCTGCTGCTGAGCCACCCCAAGGTCATGGACGCCGCCGTCATCGGCGTGCTCGACGACGACAAGCAGGAGATCCCGAAGGCGTTCGTCGTGGCCGCGCCCGACTCCGGGCTCACCGGCGACGAGGTCATGGCCTTCGTCGCCGCTGAAGTCGCCCCGCACAAGAAGGTGCGCCGCGTCGAGTTCATCGAGGCGATCCCGAAGTCGTCGGCGGGCAAGATCCTGCGCAAGGACCTCCGCGAACGCGAGAAGGCAGCGGCTGCCGGCTGAGCCGACGGGCGGATGCCCGCGGACCGGCGGTTCTCGTCGGCCCGCGGCATCCGTCGCCCGTTCCTGCACGCAAGCGCTGCGTTTCGGTGCGACCGCGCCATTTCCATGCACCGCCGTCGCACCGAAGTGCCGCAGTCACCCCGGTTCGCCGTGCGGGTGACCGCGGGGGCTTGACAATCACAGCTTTCTTCAAGAAAGTACCCACATGCCCCTGCGCTCGGACTGGTCCGCCGCGACGTGCCCGATCGCCCACGCCGCCGACGTGCTGGCCGACCCGTGGGTGCTCGTGATCCTGCGCGAGCTGTTCTCGGGCCGCAGCCGGTTCGACGAGCTGCGCCAGGCGACCGGTGCGGCCGACAGCGTCCTCTCGCGGCGGCTGCGGCGGCTGATCGAGGTCGGGTTGATCGAACGTCGCGAGACGGGCGGGTACCTGCTGACGGATGCCGGCGCCCGCGCCCTCCCGATCCTCCACGCCTATGCGCGCTTCACGCGCGCCGCCGACCCCGAGGGACCCTGGGGCCTGACGATCCTGTGCGCGCGCTGCGCTGCCCCGGCCGAGGCATCCGATTGGTGCCCCTCGTGCGGCGCACCCCTCGACGCCTGGACCACGCTGTGGGCCCGCCGCAGCATGGGTGGGCTGCCGTTCGCCCTCGCCGTGCCCGCCGGGGAAGTCGTGCGAGCCGGGGCAGCCGTGCGCGCCGGGGCAGCCGTGCCCGCCGGGGCAGCCGTGCCCGCCGGGGAAGTCGTGCGAGCCGGGGCAGCCGTGCCCGCCGGGGCCGTTCCCGCCGCGGACGCGCCCGCCCACGACTCCCCGCGAGACCCCGCATGACCGACCCCCGCGACACGCTCCCCGCCCTCGCACCACGCACGCGCCGCATCCACCCCGCGTGGTGGGTCGCCGCCGTGGCGTTCGTGGCGCTCATGGCCGCCGCGGGCTTCCGTGCGGCGCCGGGCGCGCTCATGGTGCCGCTGCACGACGAGTTCGGGTGGTCGACGAGCGTCATGTCGCTCGCCGTGAGCATCAACCTCGTGCTGTTCGGCCTCACCGCGCCGTTCGCGGCGGCCCTCATGGACCGCTTCGGCGTGCGGCAGGTCGTCGCCACCGCGCTCACCCTCGTCGCGCTCGGCGCCGGCGGCAGCGTGCTGATGACGGCGTCCTGGCAGCTGCTGATCTTCTGGGGACTGCTCATCGGGCTGGGCACGGGCTCGATGGCGCTCGTGTTGGCCGCGACGATCGCGAATCGCTGGTTCGTCGCCCGCCGCGGACTCGTGATGGGCATCCTCACGGCGGGGTCTGCCACCGGCCAGCTCGTGTTCCTGCCGCCGGTCGCCGCTCTGGCGGAGTCGGTCGGGTGGCGCGCGGCGTCGCTGCTGGTCGCCGCGATCGCGCTGATCGCCGTGCCGATCGTGTGGCTGGTGCTGCGGGACCACCCGTCCGATCGGGGCGTGCTGCCTTATGGGGCGGATGCCGCGACCTGGGTCGCCCCGCCCCGCCACACCGGCGGCGCGGGCCGCCGCGCCTTCGAGGGTCTCGCGTTCGCGGCGAAGTCGCGATCGTTCTGGGCTCTGGCCGCCGCGTTCGCGATCTGCGGGGCGACGACGAACGGGCTGATCGGCCTGCACTTCATCCCGTCCGCGCACGACCACGGCATGCCGACGACGGTCGCGGCGGGCCTGCTCGCCGTGGTCGGGGTGTTCGACATCGCCGGCACGATCGCGTCCGGATGGCTCACCGACAAGTTCGACCCGCGCAAGCTCCTCGTCGGCTACTACGTCTTCCGCGGCGTCGGGCTGCTGCTGCTTCCGTGGCTGCTCGCCGACGTCGTGAACCCGAGCATGGTGCTGTTCGTGGTGATCTACGGACTCGACTGGGTCGCCACGGTGCCCCCGACCGCGGCGCTGTGCCGCGAGCTGTACGGCGAGCGCGGCACGATCGTGTTCGGCTGGGTGTTCGCGTCGCACCAGGTGGGCGCGGCGATCGCCGCGATCGCCGCCGGGGTCACGCGTGACGTCTTCGGCAGCTACACCTACGCGTGGTGGGGCGGGGCGGCGCTGTGCGCGATCGCGGCCGTGCTGTCGATCACGGTCCGGCGGGCGCGCGGGACCGCGCGCCGGGTTCCGTCGGACCAGGGCCGGGCATATCCTGCCTCGCAGGGGGATGGTGTTTGACACCGAGGGAGACGCCGTGGTTCGCATCCGACGTGAGGTTCACGCGCTCGGGCCGGGGTGGCCCGACACGCTCGTCTGGTACGCGAAGGCGGTGCGCGCGCTGCGTGCGCGCCCGATGAGCGACCCGACGAGCTGGCTGTTCCTCGCCGCGATGCACGGCATCGATCCCCAGCTGTGGGCCGACGCCGACTACATCGACGGCTCGACCGCGCCTCCCACTCAGGCCGTGCAGCGCACGTACTGGTGGCAGTGCCAGCACCAGAGCTGGTACTTCCTGCCGTGGCACCGCGGCTACCTGTCGGCGTTCGAGCAGATCGTGAAGGACGCGGTCGTCGACCTGGGCGGACCGGCCGACTGGGCTCTGCCGTACTGGAACTACAGCGCACCTGCCGCGGGTGCGCGCGTGCTGCCCTCCGCGTTCTCAGACGACGAGATGCCCGACGGCAGCGACAACCCGCTCAAAGTCGAGCGGCGCTTCGGCGACGGCACCGTGCCCATCACGATCCCCCGCCGCCTGGTGGCGCTGGGCGCCCTCGACGAGGACGACTACACCGCCGGCCGGCAGGGAATCCCCCCAGGATTCGGCGGTCCCCAGACCCTCTTCAACCACTCCGGTGGAACGAGCGGCGCCGTCGAGTCGCTGCCGCACAACCAGGTGCACGGCGCGATCGGGGGCGCCGGCGGCCTCATGTCGAACCCGAACACCGCCGGGCTCGACCCGATCTTCTGGCTGCACCACGCCAACATCGACCGCCTGTGGAGCGTGTGGCGTCGCGAGGGCGCCGATCCGCAGGACGACACCTGGCTCAAGGGCCCCGTCGCGCGCGCCTTCGTGGCTCCGAAGGTCGACGGCACCGAGTGGAGGTTCGCCGCGCGAGACGTGCTCGACACGCGCGCCGCGCCGCTGGACTACGTGTACGACGACGAGGTGGCGCCCGCCCCACCCGCTGCCCCCGCACCCCGGCGGCGCACGCGACGCATCGGCGTGTTCGCGGCCGCCGGAGGCCAGGTCCGCGCCGAGGGCGCCGCGCCCGACGAAGGAGCCGACATGGGCCAGGACCGCACCCCGGAGCTGATCGGCGCGAGCGACCGCGATGTGCCCGTCCAGGGCGCCACGGACGTGCCGGTGCGACTCGACGAGTCCGGCGTGCGAAACCTGCGCCGGGGTCTGCGCCGCCGGGAGGGGTTCGGCCTGGACGAGGCATCCGAGCCGCCGCGCGTCTTTCTCAAGCTCGAGGGAATCCAGGGCACCGACGATGCCGCCAACTACGACGTGTACGTCGGCCGCCCCGGCGGCCTCGACGATGTCGCCGGCGGCAAGGCGTTCGGCGCCGTCGACGACGAGGACGACGAGCGCCTGGCCGGCACGGTCTCGCTGTTCGGAGTGACGGCTGCGACCGACCCGGACGGCGCTCGGGCCGGCGTCGGCATCAGCCAGGTCATCGAGATCAGTGAGATCGTGGACGCCCTGCACCTGTCCGGCGAAGAGCTCGCCGAACTCGACGTGCGGTTCGTCCCGGCCAATGCCACGGTCGCCGAGATGAACTTCTCGATCGGGCGGGTGTCGGTGTACGTTCTTCCGACATGAGCGACCGGCTCCGGCTTCAGGCGCGCGCCGCGACGGTCGCGGTGCGGCGCGATCCGGTACCGGCGGCGCTGCTCGCGAGCGCGGCCGGGTGGGTGGCGATGGTGTGGCTCGTGCTCGTGGGCGGCCCGGGTGCGGCCGGGGGCACGGGGCACGGCGGCCACTTGGTCGTGGGGGCAGCGGATGCCGCGGCCCTGCCCCTCACCTCCGGCGCCTCGCACGGACTGGCGCTGTGGCTGCTGATGGTGCTCGCGATGTCTCCTCTGCTCATCGTGCGCGACGTGGACCGCATCTGGGCGGGCAGCCTGCGCCGCAACCGCACCGCGGTGCTCACGGCGTTCCTCGCCGGCTACACGGCGCCGTGGGCGGCGTCGGGGATCGTGGCCGTTCCGCTCGCCGACGCGATCGCGTCGACCGCGGGGAACGTCTGGCCCGTCGTGGTGGCCGTGCTCGCCGTCGTCGTCTGGCATCTCTCGCCCGCGCGGCGACGGTTTCTCAACGTGTGCCACCGCAGACCGGCGCTGCGTGCGTTCGGCGGCGGAGCGCTGTGGGACGCGACGCGGTTCGGGCTGATCGATGGGGCGGCGTGCACCGCCGCCTGCGGCCCGCTGATGGTACTGGTGATGCTGGCCGATGGCTGGCACCTCGTGGTGATGGCCGCGGCGACGGTGGTGCTGGTCGTCGAGCGCCACCTTCCGGCGCGGCGTCCACGGTGGCAGGTGCCGTTCATCGGTCGCCTGTCGCGGGGCCCGCGAGGATGGAGGGATGCCTCGGCCGCCCACCACTGAGCCGCCGGGGCCCGCCCCCGTGACGGCGGACGGCGACCCCGGCGATCACGCCGCGGGTGCGGGCGCCTGAGGCCCGCCGTCTCGCGCGCCGCGGCATCCCCTGCGAGAATCGCCACCGTGAGCCTGACCGTGAACGAGGTGAGGGTGTTCGTGGATCGCGAGGGCGCCCACGGCAACCCGCTGGCGATCGCGTGGGCGGATGCCGCCACCCGTGGCCGCGAGCAGCAGATCGCGGGCGACCTGGGTTTCAGCGAGACGATCTTCATCGACGCGATCGCCGATGGCGTCGTTCGCGCGCGGATCTTCACCCCGGCGGTGGAGCTGCCCTTCGCCGGGCATCCCACGGTGGGGCTCGCGGCATGGCTGCGCGAGTCGGGGGACGAGGTGCGCCAGATCGTGGTGCCGGCGGGGAGCGTGCGCGTGCGCGCGGACGGCGACGTCGTGTTCGTGACGGCTATGCCCGACTGGGCGCCCGAGTTCGAGATCGAGCGGTTCGACGCCCCCGCCGATGTGGATGCGATCGATCCCGAAACCTACGCGGACGGAATGCATTACGTGTGGGCGTGGATCGACGAGGGGGCGCACACCGTCCGAGCCCGCATGTTCGCGCCCGACCTGGGGATCCGAGAAGACGAGGCCACGGGTTCGGCGGCGATCCGGCTCACCGCCGCACTCGGGGTCGATCTCGACATCCGCCAGGGCCGCGGCTCGCGCCTGCACACCCACGTGCGCTACCTCGGCCAGCAGATCGAGGTCGGCGGGCGCACGAGCGCGGCACGGGTCATCGAGCTCGGCTGATCCCGCCCCCGGCAGATCACGTGCCCAGGAACGCGAACCCGGCCTCGCGGAAGGCCCGCGACCCCGGCGCGTTGAAGTGGTGGCGGCCGGCGATCTCGACGAACGTCCCGTTCGCAACGGATGCCGCGAGCCGCTGCGACCTGGGCAGGATCGGGTCCTCCGACCCGGTCGCGAAGAGCACGGGCTGGGTGGGCGGGCGCGACGGGTCGGGGTCGGCTTCGCCCAGCCGCATCCCCTCGGCCAGCGCGACGAGCGCGTGCAGATCGTTGCCCGCCACGCGCTCGGCGAGCGTGACGTAGCTTCTCGTGATCGGGTCGTCGACGGGGACTGCCTCGTCGGCGTAGGCGCGCGCCTGCTCGATCTGCATACGCGCGAGGGGCCGTCCGTCGGGGATGCCCCCGAGCACGGCCCGCGACACGTGCTCGGGGTGGTCGACGGCGAACTGCCAGCCGACGCGCGCGCCGAGCGAGTACCCGACGTAGCGCACGGCGTCGAGCAGGTGGGTGTCGAGGGCGATCAGCAGGTCTGACACGAACCGGTCCATCGCGTAGGCCCGAGGGTCGTGCGGCTTGTCGCTCGCGCCGTGCCCGCGCTGGTCGATGCCGAGCACGCGGTAGCCGCCGCGCAGCAGCTCGCGCACCCAGCCGGTGTCGACCCAGTTGTCACGACAGCTGGAGGCGAAGCCGTGCACGACCACGACGGGCGGGGCATCCGGGTCACCCCACGTGTAGGTCGCGATGCGGTGGCCCTCCTCCGACATCACGAACTGCGGGTCGGGCATCGTCGTGCGAAGCGCGGCATCCATTCCGCCATTCTGCTCCCGCCCGGCGGCGGTCAGCGCGAGCGGCTGCCGACCCGCCGCGCCCGCCGCGCCGGCTTCGGCAGCGGGACCGGCGCGGTCACGACGGTCTCCACGGTCATCGAGCCGTCGGTCGGGCCGACGAGCGCGATCGGCGTCGTGGGCGTGACGATGCCGGGGGCCGATGGCATGCGCGCCAGGCGCCGGTCGGCCGCGAGGTAGGCGGCAACGAGGATCACGACCGCGCCGACCCACGCCAGCGGGTTCGACCACACCACGCCGATGTAGCCGAAGACCGAGCCGAGCACGACCGCGGCGCCGACGCGCATGACGAGCTCGATGACTCCGGTGACGGTCGGGATGACGGCATCCCCGAGCCCCTGCAGCGAACCGCGCAGCACGAACAGCGGCCCGAGCACCCAGTACATCGCCCCGTTGACGACCAGCATCTGCGCGGCAAGCGCCACCACATCGCCCGACCCGTCGCCGACGAAGAGCCGGATCAGCGCGGGGCCGAACACGATGAGCGTCCCGCCGAGCACGACCGCGACGGCGACCGACATCCACGTCGCCTGCACCACGCCGCGGCGGATGCGGTCGGGGCGCCCGCCGCCGAAGTTCTGCGCGACGAACATCGACGAGGCCAGCCCGATCGACTGCAGCAGCGCCACGGCGAGCGAGTCGACGCGCGATGCGGTCGTGTAGGCGGCGACGGATGCCGCGCCCAGGCCGTTCAGCGCGACCTGCACCGACAGCGTGCCGATCGCGATGATCGACGCCTGGAAGCCCATCGGAAGGCCCAGTCGCAGGTGCGCGACGCAGTCCGCGCGCGTCACCTTCCAGTCTGCGCGGCGCGGGTGCAGCGGCTGTATGCGCCGGCGGACATATACCAGGCACAGCGCGACCGAGACCGCCTGCGACACGACGGTCGCGACCGCAGCCCCGCCCACGCCTCCGTTGAGAAAGCCGACGATCAGGATCACCAGGCCGATGTTGAGCCCGCACGACAGGATCAGGAACACCAGCGGCGTGCGCGAGTCGCCGATCGCGCGGATGAGCGCGGCGAGGTAGTTGAACAAGAGCATCGTGGGCGCGCCGAGCAGACTCACCTGCGCGAACACCGTCGCGTCGGCCATGAGCGCGTCGGGCGTGCGCATGAGCGCGAGGGCGGGCCCCGCCAGCAGCGGCCCGACGGTCATCAGCACGACGCTCGCGATCGCCGTGAGGATCGTGCCCGTTGCCACCGAGCGGCGCACGGCCGCGGCATCCCCCGCTCCGTAGGCCTGTGCGGTCGGGATCGCGAACCCGCTCGTCATGCCCCACACGAAGCCCAGCAGCAGGAACAGCAGGCTCCCCGTCGCCCCGACTGCGGCGAGCGCGTCCACCCCGAGGTGCCGGCCGACCACGACGGCGTCTGCGAACTGGTACAGCTGCTGAACGACGTTGCCGATCAGCAGCGGCACCGAGAACGTCAGGATGACGCGCCACGGGCTGCCGGTGGTGAGGGATCGGGGCATGGCTGACCTCAACGAAAGAGTCGGCCCGCTCGGGGCCGACTTCAGGGGAATCGGATGCTGGCGCTCCGCGTCGACACGGCGGCTGTGCCGTCGGGGTGTCGAATCGTTTCGAAGTTGTCATCAATTCTGGCACGCGCCCACCTGAAGCCCCGCTGAATGCGCGACGGAGCGCGAATCCGCGTTCCATAGAATGGACGCGACCCTCCCAGAAGAATCGTGAGGCCCGGCCTCGCGAGGATTGGCGCCATGCAGTACATCTCCACCCGCGGCGGCTCACTCGGCCAGTACTGCGACGTCCTCCTCGAAGGGCTGGCCCCGAACGGCGGCCTGGCCGTGCCCGAGCGCCTCCCGCAGCTGAGCGGCGGCGACCTCGAGCGGCTGCGCGAACTGGCCTACCCCGAGCTTGCGACCGAGATCCTCAGCCTCTTCGCCACCGACATCCCCCGCGACGACCTGGCCCGGCTGACGGCGGCGGCGTACGGCGGCGGAAAGTTCGCGGCGGCCGAGATCGTGCCCGTCGAGCCCCTCAGTGACGAGCTGACGCTCGTCGGACTCTCCGAGGGCCCCACCCTCGCCTTCAAAGACATGGCGATGCAGTTCCTCGGTGAGGCGATCGAGTACGTGCTCGACAAGACCGGCCGCGTGCTCAACGTGCTCGGCGCCACCTCGGGCGACACCGGCTCCGCGGCCGAGCACGCCTTCCGCGGACGCGAGCGGGTCGCGATCTTCATGCTCTCGCCGCAGGGCCGCATGAGCGCGTTCCAGCGCGCGCAGATGTACTCGCTGCAGGACGCGAACGTGCACAACCTCGCCGTCGAGGGCGTCTTCGACGATTGCCAGAACCTCGTCAAGCGCCTGTCCGAAGACATCGACTTCAAGCGTGCGCACAGCCTCGGCGCGGTCAACTCGATCAACTTCGGCCGCATCTCGGCGCAGATCGTCTACTACGTGTGGGCGTGGCTGCGCGCCACCGACGCCGTGCCCGCCGCCGAGCGCGCTGGCTTCGAGGTGTCGTTCGCGGTGCCGTCGGGCAACTTCGGCAACATCCTGTCGGGGTACTACGCCAAGAGCATGGGCGTGCCCGTGCGCCGGCTCGTGCTCGCGTCGAACGAGAACAACGTGCTCGACGAGTTCTTCCGCACCGGCCGCTACCGCCCGCGCTCGGCCGAGCACACGCTCGCCACCTCGAGCCCGTCGATGGATGTCTCGCGCGCGTCGAACCTCGAGCGCTTCGTGTTCGACCTGCTCGGCCGCGACCCCGAGCGCACCGCCGCCGCGTGGCGCGAGCTCGCCGAGACGGGCCAGATCGACCTATCGGCCGAGCAGCCCCGTCTCGAGACCGAGTTCGGGTTCGTGAGCGGCACGAGCACCCACGCCGACCGCCTCGCGACGATCCGCTCGGTGTTCGAGAGCACCGGCGTCACCATCGACCCGCACACCGCCGACGGCGTCAAGGTCGCGCGCGGCCACATCGAGCCGGGCATCCCGATGCTCGTGCTCGAGACCGCGAAGCCCGAGAAGTTCGCCGACACGATCGCCGAGGCGCTCGGCACGCCGATCGAGACGGATGCCGCCACCCGGGCGCTCCTGGACGCGCCGCAGCGCGTGACCGACATCGCCGACGACGAGCAGCTGCTGCGCTCGTTCATCGCCGAGCGCGCGCTGCGCGCCTGACCCGCGCGGCATCGCCGAGCGAGCGCTGCACTTCGCGGCGAGCGCTGCGTCGCGCGACGCAGCGCTCGCAGGAAACTGCCGCCCTCGCGTAGGGCGAGACCGGCCCGCGTGAGCGACGGGGCGGAGGAGGTTCAGACCGTCGCAGACAACGTCACGCGGCGGCGCAGTCCGCGCAGAGGCCGAAGACCTCGAACACGTGCCGCGTGACGGTGTAGCCGCGGGCGGCAGCGGCGCTCTGGATCCACGACTCCGACGGAGGATCGATCTGGTCGGACCTTCCGCACCGCTCGCACACCAGGTGATGGTGATGGGTCCGGTCTCCGCACGCCTTGTAGAGAATCTCCCCGTCCACGGTGATGGTGTCGGCCAGCCCCGCCGCGGCGAGGGCGTTCAACTGCCGGTACACCGTCGCGATGCCCACCCGGTCGCCGGCGGCTTCCAGCGCGGAATGAAGCTGCTGAGCCGAGACGAAGCCTTCGCGCTGGTCCAGCGCCTGGCGGATCACCGTCTTCTGTACGGTTCGGCGGCCCTCGGTCGCAGTCTCCATCCGGCCCCCCTCACGGATCCGCCTCTCATCCATTGTAGGCGGCGGCACCGCCCCGGTCTCCGGGCCGGCCCGGGTGGGCCGGCCGAGCGGCGGTCACGTTCGCGGCGGCGGTGCCACCGACTCGCGGAGGAGCGCGCTCACAAGAGCGGCGCAGCGCCCGCGTCGGCGTGGGTCGACGCGGCGACGGGATCGGCGCCGCGCAGCCGCCGTCGCAGGTTGACGATCGCCACGGTCATGGCGACGGCCAACAGCGCGATGATGACGACCAGCACCCACGGCACAGCCCACACGACGGTCGTGGCGGAGGTGATCGCGGTGATGCCCGTGACGTCCTGTCCGGCTGAGGTGACGTCGGTGATCTCGACGGTGACCCACAGCGGACCGATCGGGGGCACGTCGCCGACCTCCGTCACGACGCTCTGGGCGCCCTCGGGCAGGATCTCGTCGAGGCCGTCCACGGGTGCTTCGGCGCTCCACCATCCGAACAGGCCCGTCACCCGGACGTGCGCGGCGGGCTCCACACGCACATTGCCGGTGTTCTCGAGGGTTGCCACGACATCGAGGGGAGCCGTGGCCCAGGGCGCCCACCGGCCTTCGTAGCTTCCGTCGATGCGGTCGATGTCGAGGGCGGCGTCGACGAGACCGGCGACGCGGAGATGGATGCGGGTGCCGACGCGGTACTGCACGGTGGCGCTGTCTGCTTCCGACGGGGTGCTGACAGCCACGATGGCGCCGGCATGGTCACCGGGCTCGGCGCCTTCGGGGACGGTGACGGTGAAGGGCACGACGACGTTGGATCGAGCGGGGACGGTCACCTCGGTGGCGTCGAGCCGAACCCAGGCACCGATCCGTTCCGCGTCGTCTTGCTCGGTCAGCACCTCGAACGCGTTCTCGGGGGTCTGCACGGCGTCTTGGGCGTAGAGCGCGACTGTCAGGGGCCGTTCTCCGAGGTTGCGTACGGCGACGGCGTCATCGGCGCTGTCGCCAGGCTCCACGACGTAGTCGAACGCGGGTCGCCCGTCGGGCCCGTCCGCGGTGGCGGGGGCGACGGCCCAGGTCTGCGGGCCTGCGTCGTCATCGGCGGCCGCGTGCGCGGCTGAAGGAAGGGCGGCTGCCGCGGCGAGGAAGCCGAGGACGGTGAGGGTGGCCAGACTGCTGCGTGTGGATGACATGGGTGTTCCTGGACGCGTGTGATCGGGTGCCGGCACGTGCTGGCGCCGGCACCCGACCCGCGACTGCTGCTAGATGACGGTGATCAGCACGACGCCGGTGTAGTCGCCGACCCGGGTGGTGGTCGGCGCTTCGATCCGGATGTCGGCGCCGAGCACGGCGGTGCCGGTGGACGATCCCGCCGCGCTCGTGCCGAGGACGCTGAAGCCCTTGATCCCGTTGCCCTCGATGTAGCCGGGGGCAATGACGGGACCGGCGGTCACGGTCTGGCCGGCGGAGGAGCTGACCACCTTCGGGGTCCAGCCGATGTACTTGCCGTCCAGGTATGCGCCGTCGATCGTGCCCAGCGCGCGCACCCGGCCGGACGCCGACCAGCCGGGCGCGCCGGAGCGCGTGTCGGTGACGGTGATGCCGCCGATCGTGCCCTCAGACACGTAGCGGTCGGCCTGGGCGTTCAGCTGCAGATCCGACAGCTCGCTGCGCTCGCTGCCCGACGCCACGCTGATCACCAGCGCACCCTCGGTCTCAGCGAGGCTGGTGGCGATCTGCGGGCCGACCCCGGGAGTGCTCCCGTGGTCGTCGACGCGGATGCGGACCGGCTCGCTCTCGGCGATCACGTTGTGGTCGTGGTCGTAGATCGCGGCCTTCACCTCGTGCCCGGCGGTGACCACGAACCCGTACGTGTCGGTGTCGGCACCGTCGACGACGGTCCACTGCGCGTCAGCGTTCGGGCGCGTGAACCAGTGATAGTGATAGCTGGCCGACTCCGGGCTCGGGATGGCGAACAGGGCCGCCACGTCCCCGGTGTGGTAGTGCGCCCCAAGGCCCAGGATCGACAGGGTGGTCTCGCTCGGCTGCGGCTCCGGCTCCGGCTCCGGCTCGCTGCCGGCCTCGCCGACCTGGAACGTGTAGGTCTCGGCATCCGAAGTGGACGTCTTGGTGCCGTCCTGACTGGTGATCGTCGCCCGCGCGGTGAGGGTGTAGGTGCCGGCGGCGGTGAACCCCCAGTTCGCATGCGTGTGCGCGAGGAAGCTCTGGTGGATCGTGGCGGGGAGCTTCCAGTCGTCCTGCAGCAGCTGGACGATGTCGCCGAAGACGCCGTTGGTCCACAGGTAGACGTCGCCGGGACCGTCGACCTCGCTGATGACGATGTCGACATCGGCGTCTGCGCCGTAGACGGATGCGGCGCCCATGCTGTCCCACCCGGGCCACAGCAGGCTCGAGTCCTGGGTCAGCGGCAGGTACCACAGCGAGGTGGGCGCGCCGGGCGGCAGGTACGCCGCCGGCAGCCCTTCTCGATGGGCGTCCTGCTTCACGACCAGGGTGACCTTCTCGGGACTGTGTTCCACGTGCGAGCCGGTGACGTCCTCCTTGAGGTTCAGCCGGATGCTGCCGTCGGGGTTCAGCGCGAGATTGAACGCGTCGATGTGACCGGTGTCGAACGAGACCGGGTCCTCGACGTCGGCCGCGTATGCCGGCGCGGCCAGCAGCGGGGCCGCGGCCACCGCGAGCGCAGCGATGGCGGCGACCGCGGTGCGTGGCCGGGCGAGGGTAGATGTCATCTGAGGCATCCCTTCCTGTGGGTCATGGCTGTTGCCAGCCGTCGTTGTGAGCGGTGCGCTCACGAGGTTCAGGTCACGTACGGCGGCGCGGAGCGAGCGCCGATGCGCCGAGGAACGCCAGCCCGACGACCAGGGCGGCGCCGGCAAGACTCGCCAGATCCGTGGTGGACTGCGGGTCGGCAGGACCGGTGGCCGCCAACGACAGCTCGCACTCGGCGCCGCTGGCGGTGCGGCCGACATAGGTGGTCACGGTCTGTTCGCGCACCGCGGAGCGCGGGTCGCCCGCCCCGACGAAGAACGTCAGCGTGGAGGTAGCGGTCACCCGCTCGCCGTCGATGGTTCCCGCGAAGGTGAGATCGGCATGGTAGGCGCCGGGCTGGGTGAATGCCCAGATGCCGTGCACGTGCACTCCGCTGGGGCCGACCTCGATGCTGGTCGAGCGGGGGAACCCGCTGACGGTGCCGAAGTACCGTGCGCCCAACTGGCCCCACGAGTTCACCGAGTACACCGCGAGCTCGCCGGGGCCTTCCAGGCCGTCCAGGGTGAGCGTGACGGGCCCCTGCGCCCTGCCGGCCACAGACGGGTGCTGGGTGTTCCAGCCCAGCCACGGCACATCCGGCTGCTGCGTGAGCGGGATCTGCCAGACCTGCCCCGAGCCGAGGAAGTCGAACTGACCGCCCGGAACCTGCACGGCGGCGGCATCGGGAAGGTGGAACACCAGGGTGGCCGGGTCGACCCACGGAGCGGGGGCCGAGCGGTCGTCCTTGATCAGGGCGCGCAGCGTGCCGCCTTCTCTGACCGGGCCGAAGTCGAAGTGCCCGCCGGTGGCCACATCGACGTTCTCCGGGCGCACGGTCGTGGTGACCGGGGTGGGGACGCACTCCTCGACGGCTGCCTCCGCGGCGACGACGTCGATCTCGGTCCAGCCGACCAGCGCCGCCGTGGTGTCGCGCACCACGATCCGGTGTGCGCCGACGGCCGTGTCGGGCGGGATGGCGACGGTGAAGGCCCCTTCGTCGTTCACCTGCTTCCATCCCAGATCCACCGGGGCCGACAGCAGCCACGGCGACACCCAGTGCGAGGCGGGCGCGGTCGTGGTCGTGACCGTCACCGTCGCCCCCGGCGCCACTGTCGGCGACGAGACCGTGACGCCGCCGCGGGAGCCATCGGTGAGCGCCGCCGGGTCCGGCGCCGGCAGCGACCTCTCGGGTGCGACGGTCGGATCCACCGGGGTCGGCGCGGGCTCGGGCGTGACGGAGTCGGTCGGGGCCGGCGACGCCGTGGGGGACGGCACGACGGTGGCCGACGGCGACGGGATGGGTGAGGGCTGACCCGGGTCGGACTCGGTCGGCGAAGGGGTGGGGTCGGGTCGTCCGGGATCGGTGACGGCGGATGAAGGCTGCGGCGCGGGCGTCTGCGAGGGCTGCGGGTCGGGCGCGCCGACGAGGAAGGTGTACGTCTGGGGTTCGGACCGGATCGCGCGGCCGTCCACGAGGTCGGCTTCGGCGACGAACGTGAAGGTGTGCGTGCCGGCGGCGGTGAACACCCAGTTCGCGTGCGTATGCGCCCCGACGTTCTCCGTGATCGTCCGCAGGCTCGCGTCGGTGGAGCTGAGCAGGCGGCGCGGGCCCTGCACCTCGTTGACGAACAGCTCCACACGGCCGGGGCCGCTGATCTCTTGCAGCCGGATGCGCACCTGCTCGGACGCGAAGACGCCCCGAGGCAGCGACTCGGTCTCCCACCCTGCCCACAGCACTCCGGGCTGGTAGGTCTGCGAGATCCGCCAGATGGGGGCACCCGCCTCCCCGAGGAACGAGAACGCGGGCAGGTCGGGGACGGTGTCCTTCAGTTCATCGGTGACGTGGAACAGCACCTGCGCCGGGTCCAGGATCCGACCTGGCCCGCTGTCGAGATCGGCGCGGGTCTTGAGCACCAGGGCGTCGTTCTCATACCGGACGCTCAGCGCGTCGGTGTGGTTCCGATCCAGCACCACTGTGGCCTCCGCGGCCGCCGACGCCCGCACGGCATCAGCCAGCCCGGTCACAGCGGACAGCGAAACACAGGCCGCACCGATCACCGCCAGGAATCGGCGGGTGGCGAACGAACGGGCTCGGGAGGTCACGGTGGCAGACATATGCGGCAGAGATCGCTTTTCACATCGGTTCGGGTGGGGCACGGCTCGCGCTCGGTGGTCACAAGCCTTATTGATAATAAGTATCATTACCAACATCGGGGATGCAAACCCCGTCGCTTCGAACCTCGTCCCCGCAACGGAGACCCGCCATGCACCGACACGAACGCCCCCTGCTCCGGGCTGCGGCGGTCCTCCTCGCGACTGCTGCGCTCTCGGGGTGTGCGGCCCCCGGCACCGCGCCATCGACCGATTCGCGCCTGCGGGTCGTGACCACGACGGGCATCCTGGCGGACTTGGCTCGCAACGTCGCCGGAGATCGGGCAGAGGTGACCTCGATCGTGCCGGACGGCGCGGACCCGCACAGCTACGAGCCGACGCTGCGCAACGTCCGCGACATCGTCTACGCCGATGTGGCATTCACGAACTACCTGCTTCTCGAGGAGCAGAGCATCATCAAGGCCCTCGACGCGAACCTGCGCCGCGGCATCCCGAACATCTCCCTCGCCGAGAGCGCGGTGAAGTACGCAGCCGAGATCATCCCGCTCGTCGAGGACATCTCACTCGACACCGTCTGGCTCGGCGTGCGTGTCACCGGCGACGGGTCTCAGCTGGGGGCCGACCGCAGCTCGGACGTGCTGCTGTCGGCGACGGGGATGACCGGACCCGGCGACCTGCACGCGTACCTGACCGGCACGTTCGGCGACGTGGCGCACTACATCGACTCCACCGACGGCTTCGACGAGACCACCGGATACCGGGCGGACACGATGCTTCTCCCGCCCGACGCGCACACCCACCTCAGCTGGGCGTTCACCGAACCAGGCATCTACGAGCTCGACGTCCAGGCCAAGCTGCAGGTCGATCCCCAGTCCAAGCCGATCCCGATCGCCGAAGACACGATCGTGTTCGCGGTCGGCGTCGATGCGCACACCGTGCCCGGCCGGGAACAGGCGCAGGTGCTGGACTCCGGCCACTCCGACCTCACCGTCGACCTCGACCGGGGAGTGTTCCAGGTGGTGCGGGACCATGAGCACGGCAGCGGCGGCGCCCACCAGGAGATCCTCGACGTGCACGACGTGGTCGTCGAGGTGCCCGGCAAGGCGTTGCACGAGATCCCCGGCGACCCTTCCTTCCGGTTCCTCGGTCGCGCGGGCGAGCCTGTCTACCAGCTGCCGCAAGCGGTGCTCGGCAAGCACATCCACGGTGAGATCGACCCGCACCTGTGGCAGAACGTCCGCAACGCGATGGCCTACGTCGAGATCATGCGCGACACCCTCACCCAGGCCGATCCCGAGGGTGCGCGGGAGTACCGCGACAACGCGCGTCGGTACCTGGGAGAGCTCGAACGGCTGGACGACGACGTGCGCGCGGCGATCGCGAGCATTCCGCCTTCGCGGCGGGTGCTGGTCACCACGCATGACGCGTTCGGGTACCTCGCGGCCGCGTACGACATGACCATCGCCGGGTTCGTCACTCCCGATCCGGCAAGCGAGCCCAGCATCGCCGAGCGCAAGCGGCTCACGCAGACCATCCAGAACCTGAACGTTCCCGCGGTGTTCCTCGAACCCAACCTCGCGGCGCGCTCCTCCACTCTCGTCGAGGTCGCGAAGGAGCAGGGCGTTCAGGTGTGCCCGATCTACGGGGACGCGCTCGATGAGAGCGCCCCCACCTACACGGACATGATCCGCGCCAACGCCGCCTCACTCGTGCGTTGCCTCACCGACTAGACCCACGAAGAAGGAACACATGCCACGCACCGCCCTGTCCCGACTCGCCCGCCGCAGCGGGCTGATCCTCGCCGCAGCACTCCTGGCCGCTCAAGGCGTGCTGCCGGCGGCAGCATCCGTCGACGACGACCTCGATCAGGTCATCGACTCGAACCAGCAGCAGGGCACAGGGCAGGTCGTTCTCTCGGCCGGGCACGCCGACTTCGGGCCCACCTTCGGCACCGGTCGGTGGGCGCTGCAGATCCACGACGACACCAGCGTGCCCCGCTACTGGCGCAACCCTGAGGACGTCGTGCTCCAGGTGACGGATGCCGCGACCCTCACCGTCCCCGAAGACGAAGCGTTCGCCTTCCTGCAGCTGCCCGCGGGCGCGCCCGTGCACGTCATCCCGCAGACCGAGCAGCCCGGAGTGATCTGGGCGGGCTGGAACACGCAGGAGCCGACCCTGCTCGGCTCTCTGAGCCTCGGCGCCACACTGCGTGTCCACGCCGTCGAAGGCCCCGGCGACGTCGTGGTCTACCTGCAAGGCGGCAACTTCGGGGCGCCGCAGCCGCTGTGGAGCACACACGAGCCGTTCCCCCAGGACGCCTGGATCGAGGTCAACACCCACACCCATGCGAACTGGGTGTTCAGCCGGCCCGGCGTCTACCTCGTCGACGCGGAGTTCACCGGCGACCTCGTCACCGGCGAGACCATGACAGCCCGAGGCACGCTCCGTTTCGCCGTGGGCGACGCCACCGATCCCGCCGACGCGTTCGCCGCCCACCTGAGCCGGAGCCCAGAGGGTGACAGCGCCCAGACGGCCGCCGCGCCCGCGAGCGGCGACGAGTCGGCCGCCGGCGCGGATGCCTCCGACAGCGCGGTCTGGTACCTCGTCGCGGGAGGCGCCGCTGTGCTGGTCATCGCCGTCCTGGTCGTCGGCATCGCCACCACCCTGGCCCGGCGCCGCGGCCGGGGCGATGCCGGCACGCACGGAGACGCACGATGACGCAGCAGTCCCCACGCCCGGCGCACGGGATCGAGGTCGACGCGCTGAGCGTCGATCTCGGCGGGCGCCGCGTGCTGGCCGATGCCACCGTGCGGGTGCGTCCCGGCGAGCTCGTCGGGCTGCTCGGCCCGAACGGAGCCGGCAAGACCACGCTGCTGCGCTCCATCCTCGGCCTCGTCCCGGCCCGCTCGGGCACGGTGCGAATCGACGGGCGCCGACCGGCTGAGGCGCGCTCCCTGGTCGGGTACGTGCCGCAGCGACACGAGTTCGCGTGGGACTTCCCCATCACCGTCGAAGAAGCCGTGCTGACGGGTCGCACCGCACGGATCGGATGGATGCGCCGCCCCAAGACCGCCGACTACCGGGCCGCCGACGAAGCCCTGGGCCGCGTCGGGATGGCCGCACTCCGGCGCCGTCCCGTCGGCGAGCTCTCCGGTGGGCAGCGGCAACGCGTCCTGGTGGCGCGCGCACTCGCCCTCGCCCCGACCGCCCTGCTGCTCGACGAACCGTTCACCGGCCTCGACATGCCCAGCCAGGAGCTGCTCACCGACCTGTTCACCCGACTCGCCCGAGAGGGTCACGCCGTGCTGATGACCACCCACGACATCGCCGCCGCCCTGCACGACTGCACCCGGCTGTGCCTGATCAACCGCCGCATCATCGCCGACGGGACGACGGCGCAGCTCGGCGACCCTGCGGTGTGGATGCGTGCGTACGACATCCGTCCCGACAACCCCCTGCTGCGTGTCGTGGCCGCCGCCGTCGATCAGGAGGAGCCCGCCGATGCTCTCACCCGTTGACTTCATCGCAGACCTGCTCAATCCCGATCTCGCCTTCCTTCCCAAAGCCCTCGCCGTGGCGATGATGTCGAGCCTGGTCTGCGGCATCGTCGGCAGCTACGTCGTGCTGCGGGGCATGGCCTTCATCGGCGACGCCGTCGCCCACGCCGTCTTCCCGGGGCTGGCGGTGGCCTTCGTGGTGCAGGGCAGCCTCGTCGTGGGCGGGGCCATCGCCGGCGTGCTGACCGCGATCCTGGTCGCTGTGTTCGCACAGAACCGGCGCCTCAAGGAGGACAGCGTCATCGGCGTCTTCTTCGTGGCCGCGTTCGCCCTCGGCATCGTCATCATCAGCCGCGCCCCTGGCTATGCCGGCTCCTTGCAGCAGTTCCTGTTCGGCTCCATCACCGGCATCCCCGACGAAGACGTGCTCGTCGTCGCCGCCACCGGGCTCGTGCTGCTCACCGTCGCGTTCCTGCTCCACAAGGAGTTCGTGCTCGTCACCCTCGACCGCGAGATGGCACGCGCCGCCGGCATTGCGGTCTTCGTGGTCGACCTGGTGCTCTACGTCATGGTCGCCGTCGCGATCGTGATCTCCATCCAGACGATCGGCAACATCCTCGTCCTCGCCCTGCTCATCACCCCCGCGGCCGCCGCGCGCCTGCTCACCGACCGGCTCGCCGTCATGATGCTGCTGGCCCCCGTCATCGGCGCCTCCTCCGCCCTGATCGGCCTCTACCTGTCGTGGAGCCTCGATCTGCCTGCCGGCGGCATGATCGTTCTCGTCGCCACCGGCGTCTTCCTGCTCTCGTGGCTGCTTGCCCCCCGGCACGGCATCGTCGTGCGCGCCACGGGCCGCTACCGGCGCTCGGGCGACCCCGATCCGGCTCTGGCTGCGACCTGACCCGGCTCTGCTCGTCGCGGCGCGCCGCGACGCGCGGCGGTGATGCGGACTGGTGCGCCCTGGTCCGGCCGTCACGGCGTGAACGCGTCGACGAACCGGTCGCGGAAGGCGTCCATGCGCCAGACCGGTGCATCGGCGGACGGGCGGACGCCCGGTTCCCAGCGCCACGATGCGATCCGCGCGAACACCGCCGGGTCCTTCGCGATGATCGTGACCGGTACGTCGTGGTCGGCATCCGCGCCGCTCACGATCCGCGCGGGCTGATGGTCGCCGAGCATCACCAGGACGAGGTTCGGCTGGTCGTAGGCGTGCAGGTACGTAAACAGCGCGCCGAGGCTGTACTCCACCGACTCTCCGTACATCTCCTGGACTCGGTGCGGGTCGGCCCAGAGCTCGATCGGCGCCGGGTCCTGGGCGGGTTGGGCGTCGAAGACCGACGCGTCGGCGACCTCGGACCACGGCACGAGCCGCGGCAGGGGCGTCCACGGCGTGTGCGACGAGACCAGGTCGATCTCGGCCATGACGGGCGCGTGCGAGCCGGTGAGCTCGCGGTCGTGGAAGGCCTGGAGCGTGAACTGGTCGGGGACGCGCGCATAGCTGAAAGCGGGACCGGTGTAGCCCAGGTTCCCGGCGTCGAGCATCGCGTCGTAGCCGTAGAACGAACGGCCGACCGGCCACGTGCCGGTGTTCGAGGGCACCACCGAGACCGTGCGCCAGCCGGCATCCGCGAACAGCCGCGCGAGGGTGAGCCGGTCGCTCGAGGTGAGACTGTCGTACTTCTGCGGCGAGTCGGCCCACACGCCGCTGTGCAGCGTGGCGTGCGCGAGCCAACTGACCCCGCCGAACGTCGGTGAGGTGAGCAGGGCGCTCTGGGCCGAGTAGCCGTCTCGGGTCAGCTGCTCGCCGCCTTCGCGGAGCGTCTGGGCGACGCCCTGTGTGAAGGCCGAGTCCCGCACGGCGACCTCGCCGTAGCTCTCCACGAACACGATCACGACGTCTTTGCCGGCGAGGGCGCCGAACAGCCCTCCGTCCGGTGCGTCGCGCAGCGGGTCCGAGGCGAGCGCGCGCTGAAAGTCCGCCTGATCGCGCACGCTCTGCGCCGTGCGCGCCGCGGTCGCGGCGAGCGCACGGGCGGACTCGGCCGCCGCGAGAGGCACGCCCGGCACCAGCTGCGTTCCGGCCAGAGCCCCCACGATCCACGCTGCGGCGACCGCGGTGATCGCGATGCGCCCGGCTCCCTCCGACCGCGCCGCCACGCGCCCGACCCGAAGGGCGCAGCGCGCGAGCACCACGGCGGCCGCGGCGAGCACCCCCGCCACGAGCGCGACCAGCAGGCCCGCGTTGACCGGGCCCGCGGCATCGGCCACCACGCCCACGGCGCTCACGACCGCCGGTGCGTCCTCGGCGGGGCTGAACCCCCGGTCGATCGTCGCCCGGAATCCGGCGTCGAGCGCCGCCGCCAGCACGGCCGCGACGACGACCGCGCCGAAGACGCCGGCGACGACCGCCCGCCATCGCGGGGAGGCCACCGCCACGAGCAGAAGCACGACGACGATCGACTCGACCGGCAGGCTCAGCAGCGCCGCGGGTGTGCCGGCCGAAAGCGCTCCGGCGACCAGCGGCACCGCCAGCAGCACCGCGAGCGCGGCGACCGTTGCGACGCGCGCTCGTCGCGACGCCATTCGCTCATCGATGCCCGCGTGCACGTCCGGGCCTCACGAACGCACGCGGAACTCTTCGACGGGTGGCCGCGAAGAGGCGCCTGCCTCGTGCGCCCCGGCGCGACGGCCAAGAGCGGATGCGGCGACCACGGCCGCCCCGGGCATGACGGCGATCAGCGACAGCACGCCGAAGGCCGTCGAGGCGGCGATCCCCGCCGTGGCGCCGAGTCCGGCGGCGGCGAACGCCCACGCGGCGGCGCCCTCGCGCGGACCCCACCCGCCGATGCTGAGCGGGATCGCCCCGGCGAGCACGGCGATGAGCCCGGCGACGACGAGACGTGCCAGAGGGGCCTCGACGCCGACGGCGAGCGCAGCGATGACGAACGTCGTGACGTGGCAGGCGACGGCGACCGCAGAGGCGACGGCGACGCGGGCCACCGTGCCGACCGTGCCGAACGCGACGGCGAGGTGGGCGAGCTCCCGCCGGATCGCCGCGCGGGCGGAGGCGTTCATGGCCGCCGCGACGGTCAGCCCGACTCCGGCGGCGACGATCGCAAGGAGCACGATGCCCAGGGTGGGAGCGTATGCCCACCGCTGCAGCGTCACCACGACCGCAGCGGCGAGGACGAGCTGCACCGCCTGCCCCGCGGCGCGTTCGGCCGCGACCGCGCGGGACGCCTGGGCGAGCCCGCCGCCGCGTGCATGCCAGACGGCCCGGTGCACGTCGCCGACCACCCCGCCCGGAAGGACCGAGTTCAGAAACTGCGACCGGTAGTAGGCGGTGACCGCCTGCGCCCACCCGAGGCGCAGCCCCAGGCGCCCGGCGAGGATGCGCCAGCGCCATGCGGCTGCGACCGTCGCCGCCGCCCCGAGCACGACCGCCGCGGCGATCGCCGGTGGCGACACTGCGGCCAGCCCCGTGAGGAACGGCCCCGCTCCGAGCTGGAGCAGGAGCGCGAGAAGGATGCCCGCCCCCACGCCCGCGCGCACCCACGCCCGCACGCGGCGGGAGGCGAGCACCGCGCGCACCCGGCGCGACCGGATGAGCAGGGTCATGGCGACCACGCGAGCAGATCCAGGTGGTCTACGACCACGCGAAGGGTGCCGGCCGTCGATTGGGCCGTGCGGACGGCGCGGTATTCCTCGGCCCACTCCTCCAGCGCCGGGCGCGCCTCGACCGCAGCCCCCAGCCACCCGTCGAGCCACTCCGCGACGAGCGCCGCCTCGGACTCGTCCAGGCGCCAAGGCGACGCAGCGGTTCGCACCGACCAGCCAGCACGCTCGAAGAGGTCGATCGCAGAGGTCGCGGCATCCGGACCGAGAAGCCGTCGCCCGTCGACGGTGCGCCGTTGATGACTGTTGAACGCCGACGCGAAGACGCCGTCGCCGGGGCCGACCGGATCGAGCCCGACGCGCCCCGTCACGCTCAGCGTGAACAGGCACGGCGCGCCGGTGGCCACGCAGGCTCGCACGATCGCCTCCAGCTCGTCGCGCGTCAGCACGTCGAGCAGGGCCGACATGGTCACCAGCGACGCTCCGGAAAGATCGGCGGCGGCGAGTTCGGCGACGTCTTTGACGCTCGTGCGCACCACGGCTTCGGGTGAGGGCGGGCGAGCGGCGGCATGCTCGAGCAGCAGCGGGTTCCAGTCGTGCAGCACCCACGTCTGCGGGCCGTGCAGCAGCGGGGCCAGCCACCGCATCATCGAACCCGTTCCGCTGCCCAGGTCGTGCACGACCGCGCCGGGGCGCAGCATCCGTGCCGCAGCCATGCCGAGCCGGCGCGAACGCGACCTGGCGTCTGCCCGCTCGCGCAGGGTCAGCCATTCCGCCGAGACGGGGATGACGTCGGTCATCGCGGCCTCGCGAGCCCCGGCGGCGCGCCCCCCGCCGGGCTCTGCGCCCACGACCCCGCCGCCGAGGTCACCGGTTCGCACCCTGCGGATGAACCGACCGGCGCGCGAACGACGTGTCATGAGTGGTACCCATGAAGACAGAACGGTCTCTGCGATGCAAAAGGTTCACCTCGCTCCCCTCTGGTCGGTCGGCGCTGGCGTCGCCGGGCTGATCGCCATCGACCGGTTCAGCGCCCTGTCGGTGGCGGGGTGGTGCATCGGCCTCGCCTACCTTCTCGTCTCGAACGCCCTGCTCGCCAGGGGGTTGCGCAGACGCGCGACCGTGCGATTCGGCCCCGCGAACGCCGTCACCCTTGCCCGCTCGACGCTGGTCGGGCTCATCGCCGCCCTCGTCGCGACCTCGTTCACCGGCGCGATCGCGGTGCCGCTGCTCATCGCGCTGACGGTTCCGGCCCTGGCCCTCGACGGGATCGACGGCTGGGTCGCCCGCCGCACCAGGACCGTGAGCGAGTTGGGCGGGCGCTTCGACATGGAGGTCGACGCGTTCCTGCTGCTCGTGCTGAGCGCGTACGTCGCGCCGACGCTGGGCTGGTGGACGCTGACGATCGGCCTGCTGCGCTACGCGTTCGTGGCGGCGGGCCTCGTGATCCCGGCGATGCGCGCGACGCTGCCGTACCGGTACTGGCGCAAGGTCGTGACGGCGGTCGCGGGCGTGGCGCTGACGATCGTCGCGTCCGGCATCGCCCCGCGCGAGGTCGATTGGCTTGTGACCCTGATCGCCCTCGCGCTGCTGCTCGAGTCGTTCGGCCGCGACGTCGTGTGGCTCGTGCGCCGGCGTGCCGAGACGGCCGGGGCCGGGGCATCCGGCGCCATCGTCACCTCAACGGATTGAACCCGAAGCGGCTCGGGATCGTGTCTAGCAAGAGGTCCTCGGCAGAGGGACCACCGAATCGGAACGGATGAACCGATGGCCGAAAGCAACCAGCGCCTGCTGTGGACCATGCGCATCCTGAGCGCGGCCCTCCTTCTCGCAACGGGCGGAATCCACATCTACCTCGTCTTCGCCGGCGTCGGCGGCATTCTGGGGGTGCTGTTCGTGCTGAACGGCATCGCCGGCATCGTGCTGGCGGTCGCGATGGTCGTGACCCGCGGCCGGCTGCTGCAGCTGACCACGGTGCTCAGCCTGCTGTTCCTGATCGCGACGCTCGGCGCGCTCCTGCTCGCCCTCACGGTGGGGCTTTTCGGCATCACCGAGACGTGGGACTTCACGCTCGTCCCCGAGACGGTCATCGTCGAATCGATCGGCATCGTGGTGCTCGCGATCACCACCGCGCTCGCGCTGCGCGCACCGCGGGCGGTGCGGCCGGCATAAGGGGCGGATGCCCCCGGCGCACTCGCTCACCCGGCGCGCTCGCTCACCCGGCGCACTCGCCCACCCGGCGCCCTGCCGGGCCGACTGCTGCTGATTCGTGCAACCGCGGCGAACAGAAGTGGCGCACCCGCACGAATCTGCCGCACTCGCGAGGCGCCGAGACCACCTCGCCGCCCGAGGGTCATGCTTGGATGAAGCATGTGAAGGCGTGGCTCGCGCGAGCACTCGGCGCCCCGGGCTCGGTGTCGTTCCGGAGTTTTCGGGGCATCGTCGAGGAAGCGGGCCGGTGGCACGATCGCACCGCCGGCCTCACCGACGCCGAGCTCGTCCGGTCCGCCCTTCGTGAGCTCGCGACGGGCGGCGGCGGAACCAGCATCGCTCCGACGGCCAAGCTCCTCGCGGTCCTGAGCGCTGCGGCGGAGCGCTCGCTCGGCCAGAGGGCGTTCGACGAGCAGCTCCTCGCCTGCTGCGCGCTGCTGGCCGGGCACTGCGTCGAGCTCGACACGGGCGAAGGAAAGACCCTCGTGGGCGCCCTCGCCGCGGCGGGGTTCGCGCTCGCCGGCCGACGGGTGCACGTGCTGTCGGTGAACGACTACCTGGCGCAGCGCGACGCCGAGTGGATGAGCCCGCTGTTGGCCGTCCTGGGGCTGCGGGTCGGATGGGTCGGACAGCTCACCCCCACCGCCGACCGACGGCAGGCCTACCTCTGCGACGTGGTCTACGCCTCGGTGAGCGAGGTCGGCTACGACGTGCTCCGCGACCGGTTCGCGACGACGGATGCCGACCGCGTGCGGCCTGCGTTGGACGTCGCGATCGTCGACGAGGCGGATGCCGTCATGATCGACGAGGCGCTGTCGCCGCTCGTGCTCGCCGGCTCGTCGCCGGATGCGCCCGAGGACTTCGCGCTCGCCGATGCCCTCGTGCGAGACCTCGAGCCCGGCACCGACTTCGCGGTCGACGCCGACCGCGCGACCGTCACCCTCACCGACGCCGGACTCGATCGGCTCGAGGCGCGCCTGGGCGGGGTGAATCTGTACGAGGAACCCCATAGCGACACCCTCACGCGGATCAATCTGGCCCTGCATGCGCACGTGCTGATCGAGCGCGATGTCGACTACCTCGTGGTCGACGGCGGGATCAAGCTGATCAACACCACACGCGGTCGCCTCGCCCATCAGCAGCGCTGGCCCGACGGTCTGCATGCGGCGATCGAGGCGAAGGAGCAGCTTGAGGTCTCATCCGCCGGCGTCATCTTGGACACCCTCACCGTGCACGATCTGCTGCGCCGCTGCGAGACGCTCGTGGGAATGAGCGGCACCGTGATCGCCGTCGCCGAAGAGCTCGCCGAGTTCTACGAGCTGACCTCGGGCCGCGTCGATCGACGGCTTCCGAACCGGCGCGTCGACGAGCCCCAGCGGGTGTTCACGAACGACCGCGAGCGGACGGATGCCGCCGCCCGCGAGGTCCGGGATCGACATCGCACCGGGCAGCCGGTGCTGGTCGGGACTCAGAGCGTTGCGGCATCCGACGAGTTCGCCGCGCTCCTCGCGCGGCTCGGGGTGCCGGCGCGCGTGCTCAACGCCCGCAATGACGAGGACGAGGCCGCGGTGATCGCTCGCGCGGGCGAGTTCGGAGCGGTCACGATCTCGACCCAGATGTCGGGCCGCGGCACCGACATCCGTCTCGGCGGCCTGGACGAACGCGATCACGCACGCGTCGCCGCGACCGGAGGGCTTGCCGTGGTGCAGATCGGACGATACCCCTCCGGACGCCTCGATGCGCAGCTGCGCGGTCGCGCCGGCCGGCAGGGCGATCCCGGCTGCTCGGTGACCTTCGTGAGCACCCAGGACGAGCTCGTCCAGGCGAACGCGCCCGCTCATCTGCTCGAAAAGACCCGTCGGAAGGGCACGCGGCTCGACCAGGCGGCGCTCGGACGGATCGTCGACACGGCGCAGCGCATCGCCGAGGGCATCCGGCGCGACCGGCACCGCGACACCTGGGACTTCACTCGCGCCATCGTGCGCCAGCGCGACACCGTGCTCGCCCGACGAGAAGAGGTGATGGATGCCGCAGACCCGCCCATCGAGCTCACCGAGCGAATCGCCGCAGAGCTCGAGAATCTCACCGCCGCGGCATCCGCTGCCCTCGTCTCGGAGCTGACGCGGTCGGTCACGCTGTGGTGCCTCGACGAGCAGTGGCGCGATCACCTCGCGAATCTCAGCGAGATCCGAGACGGCATCCACCTGCGGGCGCTCGCCGGCGTCAAACCGCGCGACGAGTTCCACCGGATCGCGCTGCGGGAGTTCGCCGGCTTCTTCACGGCGGCCTTCGACAGGGCGGCGGGCATCGTTCGCGGGGTCACCGCCGACCAGCTCGGACGCGGGATCGGCGCGCTCGGGCTGCGTCGCCCCTCGGCGACCTGGACCTACATGATGAGCGACAATCCGCTGGGGAGCCCCCTGGATCGCGCCGGGAGCCAGATGGGACGGTGGATGCGGTCCCGCGTCTACCGGATCGAGTAGCCACGGCGCCTCCGGGCGCGACTGCCGGGGCCAGTCACTTCACGCGGCTGCTCGCGTGGGTCGGTACCGCACGACGACCGCACCCGACCGGAACTCGCGGCGATCGACGAGTTCGAGCTGAATGCGCTCGCGCAGACCCGCGAGCAGCGTCGGCCCGTGTCCGGCGAGGACCGGCTGCACGAGGAACTCGTACTCGTCGATCAGTCCCAGATCCGCCAGCGCCAGGGGGAGCGTCACTCCCCCCACGGACAAGCCCTCGCCAGGGGCCTCCTTGAGCCGTCGAACCGCCTCCCCGAGATCGCCGCGCACCAACTCGGCGTTCCAATCGACCGCGCTCAGCGTGCTCGACACGACGTGCTTCTTGGCCCGGTCGATCGTCTCGGCGAACGGAACCGCCCACTCATCCATCCAGTCGGGCCATTCGCCCGTCGCAGGCCTCCGCCACGCCGACTCCATCATCTCGTAGGTCACCCGACCGAACAGCAGGGCATCGGCCTGCGCCATCTGCGCAGTCCAGTAGCGCATCGACTCCTCGTCCGGCGGAATCCCCGCCTCGTGATGGACGCAGCCGTCGAGCGTGATGTTGATCGAGTATCGAAGTGGTCTCATACTGGTGCCCGCCTTCGAGGATCGGTGTTCTTACGCCCTTACTGTCAGGCGCCTGACCAGTTTGTCCGGCAACGGCGGCGAGCGCACCGACCTGACGCAAAGGCCGTAGCTCGCATCAAGTGGAGCCCAGCGTCAGGTGCGGCTTGCGGGGCCCTCACCTGTGGTCGTGGGCACGGTGTCGGTTCGGCAAGCCGCAGCGCTACGTCACAAAGAAGCTGATCGCATCCCGCGATCACGCGGTGCTGACTGGTGCTTCGCTGGTCTACCGCCTGGCGAGGCTCGCTGGTGTGCACCGGTTTGGGCGATCGCCCGCGCCGCGGGCATCGACCGCGAATACGCCCACCGTTGGCCCCAAGCTCGCGTCCACCCACACGCCGCTCTGACCCGGAGCAGAACTGATTCGCCGAAACCGCGTCACAGAACAGCACCCGCTGCATCTAACCGAATGAAGTGAACCCCAACCCCCGAACTCGAACCCCTCCCCTCGAACAGGACTCAGATCATGACCGTCGACCCCCTCACCGAAGACCGGGCCACCCCCACGGAGGGTGAGCAAGTCGCTGCTTCTGCCGAGGAGCCGCGCTCGAACAAGCGTCGCTCGATCATCATCACGGCCATCGTCGCGGTGCTCGTGCTGATCGCCGCAGGGGTCGCCGTGCCGCTCGTGCTGTCCGCCAAGGCGCACGACGAGGCGTTGGCTGCGTACAGCCGTGCTCAGACTGCGTACGAGGGCGCCAACGACGCCGTTGACGCCGCTCACAAGGAGCTCACCGCCGCTCAGGAGGCCGCACTGGTCGACTACGGCGCTTCCAAGGCGCTGCTAGGCCGTGTTGCTAAAGGCGCTGGTGAGCCAGTGGAGTGTCGCGGCGAGGCAGAGGCCGGCGTGGTAGTTGCGGGCGGTCTTGTCTGAGCGCATCGCGATCCCGCGCCACTGCTTGAGCTTGTTGAAACACCGCTCGACGACGTTGCGGCCGCGGTAGCGGGCCCGCTGCTGGTCGCCGAAGTCGATCGGTCGCCCGCGCCGCCTGCGGCGGTGGGCGATCTGATCGTCGCGTTCGGGGATCGTCGCGGCGATCCCGCGCTCGCGTAGCCACGCCCGGTTCGCCTTCGACGGGTAGCCCTTGTCTGCGAGCACCCGGTCCGGCCGGGTCCGCGGCCTACCCCGAGCGCCTGGCACGCGGATCTCGCCCAGCGTCGCGGTCAGCATGCTGGTGTCCGCCGCCTGCCCAGGCGTGAGAATGAATGCGAGAGCCCTGCCCTTCCCGTCGCAGACCAGGTGGTTCTTCGTCGTCAACCGCCGCGAGAACGGCCGATCGCATGATCCGCCGGCTCGTCACCGAACTTCTTGTAGTTCGACAGCGCCCCCTGTGACACGGGGAAGGGTCGCGCCGTGCTGGTGCACGCGCACGATCGTGGAGTCGATCGACGTGACCCAGTCCAGCTCGCCGGACTGCTGCGCAAGCGACTGCGTCTTCTCCAGCACCCGCGCCCATACGCCCTGCTCGGACCACCGGTTGAAGTTCTTGTAGATCGTGTTCCAGTTCCCGAACCGCTCCGGCACGTCCCGCCACGGCGCGCCGGTCCGGAACCGCCACGCCGTCGCCTCGACCACCATGCGCCGATCCACCGGCGGACGTCCCGTCGACTTCGCAGTGGGGAACAGTGGCGCGATCACCGCCCACGCTTCATCCGAGATCACATCACGCGACACGCGTTCAAGACTCGCCCACAAGGCACCCGAAGGCGTTTAGCAACACGGCCTAGACGCTCGAACGACACTGCGATCGCTTCATACTGAAGGCTCCAAGGACCGCCGCCCGTGCGGGCCACGACCAGCCCAGTTCCAACCAAGTACAGGACTCATGTACCGGTACTCACCCCACCCGGGTCGGTGACGTCCCGTGGGGTGGTGGGGACTCTGGCGGGGTCGTCGGCGTCGTAGGCGTTGGTGAGTCATCGTGCGATGGTCAGTGGAACCGGCTAAAGCTACTCACAGAAGGGCACAAAGCACGATGGCTCTCGACCAGTCTGCCCTCCTCGAGCTCCTCGGGGAACTGAAACTCACCGACGTCATCGACCGGCCACGGGTCGCGACCGAAACGCTCTACCAGGAACTGATCGACGCGGAAGCGGCCGCGTTCATCGGCGCAGCCCGCTACGAACGCAGCGTCGACCGGTTCGCGGTCCGCAACGGCACCCGACCGAAGACCGTCTCCACGACGGTCGGGGATCTGGAGTTGCGGGATCCCGAAGCTGCGGACCGGCAGTTTCTTCCCGTCGCTGCTGGAACGGCGCCGCCGGGTCGACCAAGCACTGTTCGCGGTCGTGATGGAGGCATGTGTTCACGGCGTCTCGACTCGCAAGGTCGACGATCTCGTGAAGGCGCTGGGGGTCGACACCGGCATCTCCAAGTCCGAGGCGTCGCGGATCTGCGCCAACCTCGACGAGGACGTCGCCGCGTTCCGCGACCGGCCGCTGGCCGACACCACCTACCCGTATGTGTTCCTGGGCGCGACCTACTGCAAAGCCCGCGTCGGCCGGCGGGTGGTGTCGCAGGCCGTGATTGTCGCGATCGGAGTCGCCGCGGACAGGCGCAGGGAAGTGCTCGGGTTCGAGGTCGGGCAGACCGAATCGCAGCCGTTCTGGACCACGTTCCTGCGCTCCTGAAAGCCCGCGGCCTCGGCGGGGTGAAGCTCGTGATCAGCGACGCCCACACCGGGGTGATCGCCGCTGTCGACACCGTGTTCCAGGGCGCCAGTTGGCAATGATGCCGGGTTCATTTCATGAGGAATGTGCTCACCGCGGTCCCGAAGGCGGCCGGGCCGATGGTCGCGTCGATCATCCGCACGATCTTCGCGCAACCCGATACCGAGCACGTGTTCACCCAGTTCCACGAGGTCGTCCGCATGCTGAGCCGATCACACCCGAAGGTCGCGGACATGCTGGAAGACGCCAAGGACGACCTGCTCGCGTTCTGCCAGTTCCCGTTCCCGCACTGGCGTCAGATCTGGTCCACGAATCCGCTGGAACGGGTCAACAAGGAGATCAAACGCCGCACGGACGTGGTCGGCACGTTCCCCAACCCGGCCGCGCTGCTGCGCCTGGCCGGGCACGTCCTGATCGAGCAGCACGATGAATGGGACGGCCCCGACCGCCGCTACTTCAGCGAGCACTCCATGGCTTTGCTGCTCACCGACAGCGAGGAGGTGAACATCCCGGAACTGACCGCGGCATAATCACACAAGCTGACCCGCACGGTATCGAGAAACTCCACCAACAATCGGGCCGTCACCCACCGGGTCCATCTCGTCGCCGCTGCCGTTGATCGCACACGGTCGTCTACGGCACGCGGGTTTGTGCCTTTGGTTTCAGCGGGCTGGACCATCTGGCAAGGGCGAATCCGTCCGGGTGCCAACTGTTCGGCGAACGCTTCGATTATGGATGCATAATGGTCCTACCATTTGTCCCTTCGGAGGAGCATCATGTGTGGCGACGGCAGCGCGACTCCGCCGGACCGAGCACGACTACGCCGAGATCAATGGTTCAGCCAGTCCGCGAGCATTTCCTTCTCCGTTGGCCAGTCGATGGCAGCCGTGGCTGTGCCACTCCTGGCGGTTCAGGCCGGCCATCCCATCGAGGCGGTGGGCCTCATCGTGGCAGTGTCCGCGATCTCGCAAACCGTCGCCCGTCTGGGCATGGGCTCCCTGATGAGCCGGATCCCCACCAAGTTCTTCATCATCGCGGCGACTCTTCTTCTGGCCGCTTCGTGCTTCACTCTGGCTCTGAGCAGCGCTCTCTGGGCGCTTATCGTGGCACAGCTGCTCCAAGGTGTGGCACGCGCTTACTTCTGGACCGGCAGCCAGACGCATGTCCTCCGCGCCTCGGATTCAGCACTGAGGGCACTCTCACGCCTCAACGTGGTCCAGGGTGTGGGTCAGCTCGTGGGCCCGGCGCTGGCCGGCCTGATCGGCGCTTGGTCTCTGCAGGCCTCTTTGGTCGGCGCAGGCGCACTCGGCATGCTAGCGGTCGCCCCGTCCCTCTTGCTCATTTCCTTCGCACCCTTCGCCTTCACGCGCCGGCGAGACGGCGCCGGCCGACGTCAGATCTGGCGTCGGCCGGGTGTCTCCAAGGCCGCCAGCATGACGGCCGTCGCGGGCGCCTGGCGCGGCATCCTCAACTCCTATCTCCCGGTCATTCTCACCGCTGCCGGTCACGCGATCCCCGCCGTGGGCGCGCTCGTGACCCTCACAAATCTCGCGTCCCTGGTAGGCAGTGCGATCTCGCGTCCTGTTCAAGCGCTCGGCTCGCGAGTCGCAAACGCACTCGGCACGACAGCCGCGGGTATCGGACTAGCCGTAGCCGCGCTGTCTCCCGCGCCGATCTGGATCCCCGCGGCAGCACTCGGCGTGTCGGGGCTGGGTGCGGGCATTCTTCAAACGGTTGGTCCCGCACTGGCTGCGGACTCAGTCGGAGCCGAGGAGCGAGGGCGCGCCATCGCATCAATCGGCACGTTCCGCTCGGTGTCCCTGCTATTCTCGCCGGTCATCACGGCGGGACTGGTGCTCGTCGTGCCCAGCGCTGCTGTCGCCTGCGGGGTCGCGGGTATCATCATCTCCACGCCCGCCCTCGCCGAATTCATAGGGCGTCCATCCGCCGCCGAACCACCTCGCGGCAACCAGGAAGACGAGGAAGATGCCGAAGACGACAGCGCCGCGGCGTAGGCACGTGGCAGAGGCTGTGTCCGGTGACCTGTTCGCCGCTATCGAGTCTCAGCGCTCCTCTCATGCCGTCGCAGACCAGATCCGCGCGCTTATCCAAGAAGGAGTCATCGAAGTCGGCGACCGGCTGCCTCCGGAGCGCGAGCTGTGCGAACGTCTGGGGGTCAGCCGCGTGACGCTGAGGGAAGCACTTCGCATACTTGAGACGAACGGACTCATCATCGTGAAGGTCGGGGTCGGGGGAGGTGCGATCGTCACCGTTCCGTCCGTCGACGTCGTCCGTGAGAGCATCAGCGACCTGCTCGCCCTGTCTGCGCTCACGGGGGCCCAGGTCACAGAGGCGCGGTCCGTGCTCGAACTCGGCATAATCCCGCTGGTCTGCGAACGGGCGACCGACGATGACCTCGCGGAGCTCCGAAGGATGTGCGACGACGCGTACGCGGCGCGCAAGGTTGGTGAGTTCGACGTGCGCACATCCCTCGCTTTCCACCTGAGGCTGGCAGCGGCGGCCCACAACCCGGCGATTGACCTCCTCCTCACGTCGTTCCAGCACCCGATCCTGCGTACGCTCTCCGAAGCCGGTCACCGCGATATGAGCGGCATCGACGAACACCGACAGCTCATCGACTCCATCGCCGAGCGCAACGTCTCGGGTGCACTCAGAATCATGCAAGCGCACCTGCAGCGCACGGCGAGGGTCGTCGGCTGAGTCCCGGCATCTCCGAATCCCGGTTGACACTCATAGCTGAACCGTTCATAATTCTTAATGGTCTTACCATTTGCACTCCCGGATGTTCGACGACGAACGAGCCTCCAGATCCACCGCCGCGCCGCGGCCCGAGTCCCCTCAGGAGTGACCATGCGAATCGAATCAAAGCGGTGGCTCTGCCAGAGCTACGGCAATTGCGTCGCCATCGATCCCGGCCACCTCGATCTAGACGACGAAGGCCTTGTCGTCATCACTCACGAGACCGTCGAGCATGACGACATCGAAACCGTGCAGGCCGGCATCCGCAGTTGCCCAGTGAACGCCCTCATGCTGGTCGAGAGCGAGTGACGATGACCACCCGTACCAGCGCTGCACTGAACCGGATCGTCATCGTCGGTGGGTCGGTGGCCGGCGCGCGCACGGCCCAGGCGCTCCGATCCCGCGGCTTCGCTGGCGAACTCGTCGTCATCGAGCCCCATGCGGGCGAGGCATACGACCGCCCACCTCTGTCGAAGGACTATCTCACGGGTGCGCGGGCGCGGGCCCAGCTCGATCTAATCCCCGGTGGGTGGGCCTCGCTCGACGTTCACGTGATCACGGCATCCGCGGCGTCACTCGATACCGCGTCGCGCGCTGTTACCGTCTCCGACGGCCAGGTCATCACGTATGACGGTCTCGTAATTGCCACCGGCCTCTCGCCCCGGAAATTGCTCACCGACGACGGCGAGCCGATCGGCCATGTCATCGGGTCGCTCGCAGACGCCGATGCGTTGCGGGCCAAGCTACACGAAGGCGCACATGTCGTCGTCGTGGGAGGCGGGTTCATCGCCGCCGAAGCGGCGTCCGTCGCTCGTGGCCTCGGCCTCCGCGCATCGATCATCAACCGCCACGCGAACTTGCTCCAAGGCAGTCTCGGCCCCGTCGTTAGCGCCCACATTGCCGCAACCCACCTGGCCAACGGTGTCGACCTCATCAGCGAGGCGCGCCTCGCTTCGATCGCGCGCGATGGCGACGGCGCGGTGATCACGCTGGAAGATGGGAGGCGAGTCCACGCCGACGTCCTCGTCGTCGGCGTCGGATCCGAACCGAACACGGGGTGGCTAGAGGGCTCGGGAATAAGAGTCGACAACGGTGTCATCACAGACGCCCGGTGCCGCGCGTTCGGCGCGGCTGGTGTGTACGCGATCGGTGACGTCGCGCACTTTTACGATGTGCACTCTGCCAAGCCACGGCGGGTCGGCCACTGGAATCACGCGGCAGACCAGGCGACTATCGTCGCCCACAACCTCCTGCACCGTGACGACCCGATCGGCTACCGGGAGGCGCCCTACTTCTGGTCCGATCAGTTCGGCGAGAAGATCCAGGTCGCCGGCTACCCGGATCCGGACGCCCACGTCGACCTCCTCATGCTCGATGGAGCGCCCCCCCGGCGGGTCGCCGTCTACACGCACGGCGACGACGACGGCTGCGGCGCGGTCGTAACCTTCGGGTGGCCACGCGGCATGGCGGCCGTCCGGCGGCTGCTGCCCCTAGACCCCACCACGGCTGAGATGCTCGTCGAGCTCGGGAAGCTCGCGGCGGGCCCTCGCCCGGCCCCTGTTCCCACTCCCTGACCTTCACCACCCGTCGTCCCCACACGAAAGCGAGTGTCCCCCATGGCCATCAACATCGGCTCCACCACGCAGGCGCGTTCTCCGCGACAGGCTCGGGATCTGGTCGACCTGGAGACCGGTCAGATCAGCCGTGAGGTCTTCATGAGCCCGGAGGTCTTCGATCTCGAGATGAAGAACCTGTTTACCCGCGCCTGGCTCTTCGTCGGCCATGCGTCACAGGTCGCCAACCCTGGTGACTACTTCTCATCGTGGATGGGCAGCGACCCAGTGCTTCTCACGCGCGACGTCGACGGTGAGATCTACGTGTTGCTCAACTCTTGTCGCCATCGCGGCATGCGGGTCTGCCGCTACGACGAGGGCAACACCACCCAGTTCACCTGCCCGTACCACGCTTGGTCGTACTCGATGGACGGTAGCCTCGTCAACGTCCCGGGCGACCTCTTCGGCGTGCCGCACATGAAGGCGGCGTACGACGGCAAGCTGGACAAGCCGAACTGGGGTCTCGTGCGTTGCCCCAACGTCTTCAACTACAAGGGCCTCATCTTCGCCAACTGGGACGAGGACGCGGAGGAATTCCTCGACTACGTCGGCGACTTCCACTGGTGGCTCGACAACCTCGCGGACGCGTTCGACGGCACACCCGGCGACACTGAGGTGTTCCGCGGCGTGCTCAAGTGGCGCATCAAGTCGAACTGGAAGTTCGTCTCGGAGAACTTCCTAGGCGACACTTACCACGGTGCGTCCACGCACGCGTCGGTCGAAGCCGTGGGCATCGGACCCGGCGGACGCGGAAAGCGCCGCCACGGCGAGCGGCAGGATCAGGGCGGCCACTCGGCTGGCCGAATGAAGACATCGTTTCGTAACGGCCACGGCGCGAGCGACAACCTGGCCTATGAGATCGCGTACCCCGAGTTCGTCGAGCCCGAGATGAACGAGTACTTCGACGAGGCCTGGGCGGTGCGCAAGGAGCGCCTCCAAGCCGAGAGTCGTCGACTCGGCGGTCGGGGCCCCGCGACGATGTTCCCGAACATGTCGTTCGCAGCAGGCTTCCCCCGCACCATCCTCGTCGCCCACCCGATTAGCCCGACTGAAACCGAGGTATGGCGCTGGTTCCTGACCGACAAGCGCGCGCCGCAGCACGTGCGCGAGTGGCTGCGGCAGTACTACATGCGATACGGCGGCCCTGCCGGCATGACAGAACAGGACGACATGGAGAACTGGGACTACGCGACACAGGCCTCCAAGGGCGTTATCGCGCAACGCTACCCCTACAACTATCAACAGGGCCTCGGCACAGAGGTGCTCTCCGAGCTCGACCGCGCGGTGCACTCTAACCACGCGATCTCGGGCGAGGTCAACGCCCGCGCGTTCTATCGCCGCTGGGCCGAGTTCGTCGACAATCTCAGCTGGGAGGAGCTCATCGAGATTGCGCGTGACGATGACCGCGTCGAGGCGATCATCCGTCGACAGGAGGAAGAGATGACGGCCGAGTTCGCTGAACAGAAGGAGGCACACTGATGGCTAACGCACCTGACTACAGCGCAGGCCCCGACCGCTGGGCCCTGTTGCAGGAGGTGTCGGAGTTCCTCTTCGCCGAGGCCGACCTCATCGACGAGCGCCGCTACCCCGAGTGGCTCGATCTCCTCGCCGAGGACTACAACTACAGCGTGCCGCTGCGGAGGAACGTTGAGTACGCCGACGCCGACACACTCGGTGAGACTGCCGTTGGGTCCGAGGTGTGCTGGTTCGACGAGCCGAAGTCGACGGTGGAGCTGCGCGTGATGCAACTCGCCACCGGCGTGCACTGGGCCGAGGAGCCCGTCTCGCGGGTATCGCACCTCGTGACGAACATACGCATTGAGGAGGTGAACTGGCCCGCGGTCAAACTCTCGAGCAGGTTTCTGGTCTACCGCAACCGCGTCGCCGACGAAACGGACTTCTTCGTCGGCCGCCGGAAGGACACGCTCCGTAAGACGGATGACGGATGGAAGGTCGTACGCCGCCATCTCCTGCTCGACCAGACGGTGCTCCTAGCCAAGAATCTCTCGGTCTTTCTCTGAGGCGGAGACGACATCGCAAACACCGTTCCCGCAGTGCGGAAAGATCATCGTATTCTTACCGCATTGCGGGATCGGTCTATACTGGCCCGGTGTCCGAAGTCGAAAGCGCGAAGCAGCCCAATTACCCCATCTCGTCGGTCGGCAATGCACTCCGGCTGCTCCTTATGTTCAACAATCACCCTCGGCTCCGTCTCTCCGATGCGGCGACGGCCCTGGGCGTTTCGACATCCACCGCCCATCGCCTGCTCGCGATGCTGCAGTCATTCGACTTCGTCCGGCAAGAGGAGGAAGTTCGCACCTACGTGCTCGGCCCGGTCTTTCTCGACCTGGGCTTGTCCGCTGTGCGGAACATGGACGTCCGGGCAATCGCGCGTCCAATCCTCAGTGAATTGGCGGTGCGTCTGGATCAGACCGTCCACCTCGCAGTTCTGGAGGGCTTGAATGTGCGGTACGTCCTCGGAGCAGAGGGTCAAAGCCAGTTGCGCGTCGCAGACCGCACGGGCGAACTCCTGCCAGCGCACACGAGCGCTATGGGGCGAGCATTGCTCGCGGATATGAGCAATGAACGGCTCGACAAGATCCTCGCTCAGCTAGTGGAACAGAGAGTCGACGCCAAGCAACTCCAGACTGAGCTCGATCAGATCCGAGAAATCGGATACGCCCTCAACTTCCGCCACGACGATGTGACGTCGATGGCGATGACCGTCCATGACCCAGACGGCGCGACGATCGCGGCGATCAACGCGGCCGGACCGTCGTCACGGATGTCGAAGCAGGATCGGAAGCTCATCGCCCGGCAGTTGCACGCGGCTGCGGCCGAGATCGAGGAAGCGCTGCGCACGGCGCCGAACAAATGATGGCGGTGGGCCCGTCTACCTGCCACCGTCCGTTAATGAACTGCAGCCGTGCGCTCAACGTACCGCCAGGCCGGCGTGCTCTAGCCGCGACCGCTGGTAACGCCACACGAAGGTGTCGTTGAAAGCCGAGCCGAGGTCCGGCATGGCGGCGATGTCCTCCGCCGACACCTCATACTCGACCTTCCCCTTCGCGCTCGCAAGCACAAGCATCCTGGCCAGGATCTCGACGTTCAGCGCCCGTATCACGGCCTCCTCAAGCGTGTGGCCGACGGTTACGATTCCATGGCCGCGTAGGACCAGCGCAGGAGCCGGCCCGAGCGCAGTCGCCACCTCGCGACCAAGTTCATTCGTATTGATGAGAGCGCTGCGAGGGTAGATCGGGATGCGGCCGACCGCCATGCGCATGACCGGGATGTTGTAGGCACCGACGACCGGCCGCAGCTCGATTCCCGCGAGGTCCGCGGCGATGACGTGCGGCGCGTGCACGTGTACCACCGCCCGAACATCGGGCCGCGCACGCATCGCTTCGGTGTGAATCGGCAACTCGTTCGGCGGGTCGTATCCCGGCTCTAGCTCCACCCCGGGCGCGACCTCGTGGATGTCTTCCGGACGCGTGAAGAGCAGACCACTCTCCAGGGGTCCCCGGCATCTGACGGCCAGCCCACGCTCGGTCCGCACGCTCACGTGACCCAGGATGTCCTCCGCGAGACCCGCATGCGCCAGGATGCGACACGCCTCGGCTAGAACGACCGGCGTCGAGTTGTCGAGTGGCATCAGGCCTCCTGCGGGACGGTGCGAAGCTCTTCGAGCCGGGCAATGGTCTCGGGATAAGGGCGTTTCGCGTACGCACCCTCGGCCGCCTCGCCAAAGAAGGCGTACGCGGCGGCTAGCGTGGCGCTGGAAACGCCGACCGATTCGGCGAGCGCCGTCGCCAGCCGCATGTCCTTGGCGATTGTCGTCGTGGGTGCGTGCTTCGCGACGGCGCGTGCATTCCCCGAGAAGTACTCGACGACGCCCTTCAACCCACCTTCGACACCAGTCGATAGTTCGATCGCCTCGATCGTCGTCGGGATGTCGAGACCGACGCGCTGCGCGATGACGAGCGCCTCGGCGACGGCCAGGTGCGTGGCGTACTTGACGTGCTGGTGAGTGAGCTTCGTCGCGAACCCCATGCCCAGGGCGCCGGCGTAGATGATCGCTCCCGCGACATCGGCCACGATCGACTCGGCATCGCCGAGTGCGCCTGGTGAACCGCCAACCATGACGGTCAGCTGCGGAGGCTTACCCGACACCGGCGCATCGATGTAGTGTGCCCCGCGACCGAGATCCTTGACCCTGTTAGCGACCTCCTCAGCGAGCTCAGGATCGCCCGTGGTCATGTCGATGATGAGCGCACCCTCCCGCAATCCAGCGAGCACGCCGATCTCCTCGTCGTAGAGGACCTCCCGGACGGCGGTCGGGTTCGGCAGTGCGAGAAAGACCAAGCTGGTCTGCCCAGCGAGCTCGCGCGGGTTCACCGACGGAGCGGCCCCGAGCATCGCCGTCGTCGCGATCCTGTCAGCGTGGCGGTCCCAGACTGCCACCGAGTGCTCCGCCGCGATAAGACTCTCGCTCAACGCCCTGCCCATCGTCCCGAGTCCGACGACTCCGACATGTTCAATGTTCATAGGTATTACCCTTCATGCGCCATTTCTTGCAGGATACAGAACTCGTTTCTGTTCAGCAATCTTCTTGGATTTGGTTGGTGCACCAACGAAGCGCCGATTGACCATAGTTGACAGACGATCTGACGATTGTGTACGTTCTCTGGCTAGAGAAGCTTTCTGTACTGTGACAACCGTGACGAACAGGACAGCACCTGAGGCATTTATGATCCTGGCGAAGGAGCCAGAGAGGAGTTGCGCATGCCTGAAGCGATCTGGATTGCGCTCGGTCAAGCGCTGAGCCCGATGTCGCTCTTGATGCTGCTCGTCGGTGTCGCGATCGGCTTCGTGGTCGGAATCCTCCCCGGCCTCGGAGGAGCCGTAACTCTCGCGCTGCTGATCCCCGTCACGTTCGGCATGGATCCGGTACCGGCGTTCTCGTTGCTGCTCGGCATGTACGTGGTGTCTGCGATCGCGGGCGACTTCACGTCGATCCTCTTCGGCATACCCGGCGAACCGACCTCCGCCGCCATGGTGCTTGACGGTTATCCGCTCAAGAAGAAGGGTCAAGCCGGCCGGGCTCTGGGTGCCTCGCTGTCCAGTTCCGCGATCGGGGCGATCTTCGGCGCACTGTTGCTGATGGCAATGATTCCGGTGATGCGGCCCCTCATGATGGCGGTCAGCGCACCCGAACTGTTCGCCGCGGGCGTGCTCGGCCTGACGTTCATCGCGTCACTCTCCAGTGGAAGCATCAACAAGGGCGTTATCATGGCGGTCATCGGCGTCCTGATCTCGCTCGTCGGGATCGACCCGAACCTCGGCATTCCGCGCTACACCTTCGGCAGCCTCCACCTCTGGGAGGGCATCGGCATCGTCCCGGTCGTCGTGGGACTCCTCGGTGGTGCTGAAGTGCTCCAGACCATGCTCGAGAAGTCGGGCCACACGAAGAACGACGCCCCCCTCCGCCTCGGCGGCGTCCTGCATGGCGTCAAGGACAGCTTGCGCTACTGGTGGCTGACACTGCGTGCGAGCGCGATCGGCGCTGTGCTCGGCATACTGCCGGGTCTCGGCGGCTCTGTGTCGCAGTTCATCGCGTACGGTCACGCCAAGCAGACCTCGAAGCACCCCGAAGATTTCGGCGAGGGATCGATCGAGGGCGTCATCGCCTCCGGTGCGACCACCACTGCAAAGGACGGCGGCCATCTCGTTCCAACAATCGCCTTCGGCGTCCCCGCCGGTGCGAGCATGGCGGTGCTGCTTGGGGCCTTCCTAATCCAGGGCCTGAACCCCGGTCCCGAGATGCTCGACGAGCATCTCGACGTGACCCTGTCCCTCGTGTGGATCATCGTCCTCTCTACAATCGTCGCTGCCATCATCGGCTTTCTGCTTATCCGGCCCCTGGCCAAGCTCACGTCAGTGACCGGTCGCATCTTGGTGCCATTCCTGGTCACGATGCTCACGATCGGCGCCTTCGCTGCGACGGGGGCGATCGAAAACGTCTGGACCATGCTCGTCTTCCTTGCCATCGGTGTCCTGGCGACTCGATTCAAGTGGCCGCGGATCCCGTTGCTTCTCGGGCTTGTGCTCGGCGAGATCCTCGAGCGCTACTTCATCGTCAGCTATTCATTGTTCGAATGGGGCTGGCTCAACCGACCCGGCGTGATCCTCATCGAGTTCATCATCGCCGTGATGATCATCTTCACGGGGGTTCGTATCGCCCGGAAGCGGTATCGGGCACGGCTCGCCCGCAGCATGAACGGAACCCTGGTATGAGCACCGAAGCCATCCACACCGCGAACGACTCTTGGTGGCACCGCGTCAACAAGCCGGACCTCATCGTCACCATCATCATGCTGGCGATCTTCATCGCGGCTTTCGCGACCGCCGCCTCCTGGCCGTCGCTGGCGGCCTACTTCCCTCTCGGAGTGAGCAGCGCCGGCACCCTCTCGAGCGCGATCTTCGTGATCCGCGTCCTGTTCTTCCCCCGGAAGGTGGATGCCCCGAAGACGAACATACCCGAGGCCGCGACGCCGGTCGCCGACCAGGAATACGAGTTCTTCCGCAGCCTCACCCTGAAGGACTGGGTCAACTCGGTCGGCTGGCTGGGAAGCTTCTTCGTCTTCCTCGCGGTCTTCGGCATATATGTCGCGATGGTGGTCTTCACGGTCTGCTATCTGAGGTTCCAGGCCGCCAAGAGTTGGTGGTTCACAGCCATCTACACGGCGACCCTCGTCGGAACGATCTACGTCACGTTCGAACTAGTACTCAAACTCCCTCTTCCCGGCGGGCTCTTCGGCCTCGCTTGACATACACACAACAGAACCCTTGCCCGAACCGGTCGCCTACGACCGGAGTGCATGAACTTGAAAGGACACCCCATGCGCAAGACCGCAGCAGGGCTCGCCGCGCTCGCCGCTGTCGGCGTGCTGGCAGCCTGTACGCCCGCAGGCGTGACGAACGCCGCCGCCTCGCCAGAAGACGCCGTCAAGGCACTCAAGGGCCAGACGATCACCCTCGTGGTCCCGTTCGATCCGGGTGGTGGGTACGACGCCTACGCCCGCATGCTCGCGCCCGAACTCGGCGAAGAACTGGGGGCAACTGTCATCGTCGAGAACAAGCCGGGCGCTGGCGGAATCCTCGCGACAAACGAGGTCATTCACGCCAGGCCCGACGGGAAGACCCTCGTGCTGCTGAATGGCCCCGGTCACCTCGGTGCCGCGCTGGCCGGGGCCGAGGGTGCCTTGTACGACGCCGAGGCAATGAGCTATATCGGACAGATCAGCTCGGAGCCGGACGTCGTGGCAACCAGCAACTCCTCCGGCATCGGCTCCGCTGACGATTTGGCCGGCAAGCGCTTCGCCGCTACGGGCCCCGGCTCGAACGAGTACATCGACGCGGTGGTACTCAACGCCCTACTCGGCCTCGATAACGAGATCGTCACCGGCTTCGCATCAAGCAACGAGGCGAGCCTCAACGTCGTCCAGGGCAACATCGAGCTACACTCGCGGTCGTTCGGCAGCCAACTTCCCGGCATCGACGCGGGCGACCTCGTGCCCGTGCTCGTGATCGGCACCAACACGGGCGAGGAACAGATCGCCGACGTCGATGTCCTCGCCGACGTGGTGCCGTCGTCCAAGGCCAAGCTCGCAGAGTTGCACTCCGCCCTCGTCTCTAGCGGCCGCATTATCGCCGCGCCACCCGCGATGGGCGAGGCGACACTTCAGGTGATACGCGACGCGTTCGAGAGGGTCGTCTCCGACCCCGGGTTCCAGAAGACCGCCGCCGAAGCGGGACGTCCCGTCGTGTTCGCCAGCGGTGAGGACGTGCAGTCCCTCGTCATCGACGTGATGAACTCCTCGGCGGAGTACGTGGCGCTGATCAAGAAGGCCTACGGCAACTGACCAACTCCCCGGAGCGGGGTGACGCCTGGACGATCCAAGCCTCACCCCGCTACGTCGTTTTCACAGCCGGATACAGCGCGCTCCGTTGCCGCGATCTCGTGCTTCGTCGGCGTGTCGGTCGCCGCCCGGTACAGAGTTCTCGCCATCCTTCCGAAGCGGTCAACGACGAGCGGGAGTGGCAACCCAGACTGGCTGCGCACATTCTCGATCTCGACCGCTTCGAAGTCCGCTCGGAACTCCGCGCTGACCGCGTAGTCGATGACGCCCTCGGTCAGATCGACCCCATTGAGTTCGACCCGGGCGCACGCGCCGACGACGCCCATCGGCGTCCTAATGGCGCCGGTCGAGTCGACGCTCGCCTGAAGCCCAAGCTGACGCAACGACGCGAGCGGCCACTCTGCTGCCGCTTCCAGGGAACTCGCCGCACTCCCGGAAGCCAGCCGGCCCAGAGGTGCGATCACGGACCAGAGGATCACTGCCGGGTCCTGAGCGAGCCAGGCCGATCCCGACGTCGGACGCTCGAAGAAGCCGACGCCGCCTCGTTCCCTGTCCCCCTGTCCGTGGCCCACAATAAGGACCGGACGATCCGGCTGCCATACTCGCAGGGTTGGCCCGCGCTCCCCGCTCCCAACTGCCGCCGCGAGAACGCGGTCGAGAGCAATACCCCATGCCGGGTCACACGGCGCAGTGTCGACGATCAGGCTCCACGCAAGTCGCTGCTCATGCGCTGTCACCCTTTGGGTCGACCGACCGTCCTGCATTCCTCAAGTTTAAAGCTCTCCGCGGCGCTCCCGCCCGACTTCGCCCACGCGACGCTCGCGGAGAGGTTCGTGGATCGGGTGCATGCGGCTGGACTCACGACAGAGTCGACCAGCGTTCAGACTCAAACTCCGTCTACGCCGAAGTCATAGTTGTCGCGCCTCAGTCACAAGATCGATCATCTCGAGCGTGTCCATCACGGCCCATTCCTTTCGATCAGGCTGACCCAGAAACTCCGAATAGCAGACAGTCCCCTCTGAGGAGATTCGCTGAGCGCCGTCACACGTGCTCGGTGTCGGGCTGCGCGAAGATCGTGCGAATGATCGACGCAACCATCGGTCCAGCGCTCTTCGGGACGTTGGAAAGCAGGTTGCGCATGAAGTGGACTCGGCATCGCTGCCAACTGGAGCCCTGGAAGACGGTATCGATCGCGGCGATCAGTCCGGTGTGATCGTCGCTGATCACGAGCTTCATGCCATCGAGGCCGCGGGACTTGAGCGACCGCAGAAACGTGATCCAAACGGCTGCGACTCGGTGTCTCCGACTTCGAACCCGAGGACTTCCCTCCGCCCGTCGGCGGCGACTCGATCGCGACCACGACAGCCTGGGACACTGACGGCGCTCAGCGAATCTCCTCAGCGTTGCTCACCGAGGTTCTCCAGGTCGCCGGTCAGGTTAGCGCCGGGTTGTGCCGGTGGTGACGCGGCGGGGTTCGTCGGCTGCGGCGGTGTGGTTGCGGAGTCGGTAGGAGGCTCCGTCGAGGGTGACGACGACGCTGCGGTGCAGGAGCCGGTCGAGCATCGCCGCGGCGACCGTGGTGTCGCCGAGGATCTCGCCCCAGGCGCCGACCGGCCGGTTCGTGGTGATCGCGATCGAGGTCTCCAGGTAGCGCTGGTTGATGACCTGGAACAGCGCCGACGCGGCCTCCCCAGGCAGCGGCAGGTAGCCGAGCTCGTCGATGATGAGCAGGGTCGGGCCGGCGAAGAACCGCATCATGGTTGCCCATTTGCCTTCGATCGCGGCGCGTGGCAACGGGCGGCGAGGTCGGCGGCGGCGGAGTAGACCCGGTAGCCTGCCTTCACCACGGAGAGCGTAGTGTGCGTCGATGAGGGCCTTCCCCGAACCTCGCACGAATAGAAACTCGGCCGGCTCGCCCGTCGACCTTCTCAGAAAGGTCCAGATGGACATCGCGTGGACATTTCACCCGCGAACCGGACATCTCAGAAAAATCCCTACACTACTACTACCCGAAATCCCCCGGCGCCATATCCGCAAACCTCGAGAAGTGCCCCTGGAAGGCGACGGTGATGGTGTCGGTGGGGCCGTTGCGGTGCTTGGCGACGATGAGGTCGGCCTCGCCGGCGCGGGGCGACTCCTTCTCGTAGGCGGCTTCGCGGTGCAGCAGCACGACCATGTCGGCATCCTGCTCGATCGAGCCCGACTCGCGAAGGTCTGACAGGGCGGGCTTCTTGTCGGCGCGCTGCTCAGGGCCGCGGTTCAGCTGCGACAGCGCGATGACCGGCACGCCGAGCTCCTTGGCGAGCAGCTTGAGCGCACGCGAGAACTCCGACACCTCTTGCTGGCGAGACTCGACGCGCTTGCCCGAGGTCATCAGCTGCAGGTAGTCGATCACGACCATCTTGAGTCCGACGCGCTGCTTGAGCCGCCGGCACTTCGCGCGGATCTCGACGAGCGTCATGTTGGGGCTGTCGTCGATGTAGAGCGGGGCCTCGTTGATGCGGCCGCGGGTCGCGGCGATCGTCGTCCAGTCGCGTGAGTCGAGTGTGCCCTTGCGCATCGCCTGCAGCGGGATGGCGCCTTCGGCGCTGAGCAGACGCATCGCGATCTCGCTGCGTCCCATCTCGAGCGAGAAGAAGATCGTCGGCATGTCGTGCTTGATCGCCGCGGCGCGCGCGAAATCGAGAGCGAGGGTACTTTTGCCCATGGCCGGCCGCGCCGCGATGATGATCATCTGCCCCGGATGCAGGCCGTTGGTGAGCTGGTCGAGCCCTTGAAAGCCGGTGGGGATGCCAGTCATCTGACCGTCGCGACCGCGAGCGGCCTCGATCTCGTCGACCGCGGCATCCACCGCGATCGTCAGCGGCACGTAGTCCTCGGACTCCTGCGCGGTGCCGACGGAGTAGATCTCGGCCTGCGCGTTGTTCACGAGCTCGAGCGCGTCGCCCTGGCCCGAGTAGCCCATCTGCACGATGCGCGTGCCGGCCTCGACCAGGCGCCGCAGCAGCGCGCGCTCAGCGACGATCGACGCGTAGTAGCCGGCGTTCGCAGCGGTCGGAACGATGGATGTCAGCGAGTGCAGGTAGTCCGGACCGCCCGCGCGCTGCAGCTCACCGGTCTTGATGAGCTCGTCGGTCACCGCGACGACGTCGGTCGGCTCGCCGTGCGAGTACAGGGTGAGGATCGCCTCGAAGATCAGCTCGTGCTTGGGCACATAGAAGTCGGCGCCCCGCAGCGTCTCGATGACGTCGGCGACGGCATCCTTCGACAAGAGCATGCCGCCCAGCGCGCTCTGCTCGGCCAGCAGATCGTGCGGAGGGGTGCGCTCGTGTTCTCGGGGGCCACCGAGTCGGTCTTCGGAGATGTCAGCGATCGACACAGGCGCCATACCTCCACAATGTTCAGCCGGGTGTGCCCGGGGGTTCTCGACCGGCGCGTCTCAGGATCCGGGGGCCGCGCGACGGCAGGCTGCCGCCGTCGCGCTCAGCACACCACAGACGTACGACATCTGGCGCTGACGGGCCCCCGGACCGTCAACCACGACGGTCGGATCGCGCTCCTTAACGGGCCGACCCCCACCGTAGGGATCCGGTCATCCACACGCAAGACTGCCTGTGGATAACTATGTGGAATGTCTGGGCGAAACGCCGGGAGACCTGTGTACAACGTCTGTGGAAAACGCCCGGGATGATTCAAACGGAAGAATTTTTTCTGTACCCTGATCTGGAATTAATTCATTCACAGCCTGTGGATGAGCATGTGTTTGAAGTCCTCATTGAAGGTTGCTGTCTTGACCCTCGCCTGTGCATAGTTTCGGCGTCGGCGCAACCGGGCTCCACGAGGTGTGCACATCATCCGGCGGGGGCGCCGCGTTCGCAGGTTCAGGTCCCCCTCGGGCGCGCTTCGCGCGGAACGCGAAACGTCGTCGTGAGAGGCGAACGCGGCCGGCGGCGGTGATGCCGTCGCGCCCCGTGTCGCCGACTCCTCCCGCGACCGGCGCACGGGGCCCGTTCCTGACCGTGCGACTCCGGCAGCGTCCGGCGCAGGTCGCGGCATCCGCTGTTGTGATCGCCCGGTCGCCCTCGGTACGGTGCCGACATGAGCATCGCGTCGGATGAACACGCCCCGGTCACCAAGCCGAAGGGCCGCACTCGGCACGAGCTCGATGCGATCGAGACCCCCCTGCTGCGGGACGCGGCGAACTGGCTCGTCGTGTTCAGCGGCACGGCGAACGTCGTCATGCAGCTCGCGAATCGTCCCGTCGCGTACGGCGTCATGCAGAGCACCGTCGACGAGGGCAACCTCTTCAAGAACCCCCACCGCCGCGCCCGCACGACTCTCGCCTACATCGCCGTGTGCGTGCTGGGCACCCCCGCTGAGCGGGCGGCGATGCGCAAGGCGGTCAACGGCTCGCACGCCCACGTGCGGTCCGATGCCGCCGCCGAGGTCGCCTACAACGCCTTCGACCCCGCCCTGCAGAAGTGGGTGGCGGCCTGCCTCTATCGCGGGTCGGTCGAGTCGTACACGCTCGTACACGGGCAGCTTGTCGATGCGGCGGCCGAGGAGTATTACCAGCAGGCGAAGGTCTTCGGCACGACCCTTCAGCTGCGCGCCGAGGACTGGCCGGCCGATCTCGCGGCGTTCGACGAGTACTGGACGAGCACCCTCGCGGGCCTCGAGATCGACGAGCGCACACGCGCGTACCTCATGAAGGTCGTGCGCATGGAGTACGGCCCCCAGCGGCTGCCCGCGTGGTTCGAGCGCCTGCGCACCCGTCAGGTCGCAGGACACCTCGGCCCCGACTTCCGTCGCCTCATGCGCCTGGACTGGTCAAGCGACGACCAGCGCCGCTACGACGCCTTCAACCGCCGCATGCGCACGCTCACCCTGCTGTCGCCGCGCTGGCTGCGCGAGGCTCCGCTGCGGGTCCCGCTGCGCGACCTGCGCCGCCGCATGGCGCAGGGGCGCCCCCTGCTGTGACCATCACGCGATCGCGGAGATGACAGATGCCGCGGCATCCATCATCCGGCTCAATCGGGAGATCTCGGCTCGCCTTTCGAGCCGAGTTCACCCCGATGAGCCGACTCAACCCCGACAGAGCGCCAGAACGAGGGATGCCGCGCCCCGAGCCCTCAGGAGAGGGCCGGGTCGCGGCATCCGTCGTGCGCGAATTACTTGGCGGCGACCACCTGGAGGGTGATCACGGCGGTGAGCTCGTCGCCGAGGCGAACGGTCGCCTCGTGCTCGCCCACCGACTTGATCGGAGAGGTGATCTGGATCTTGCGCTTGTCGAGCTCGCCGAGGCCCGCGGCCTTGACGGCGTCGGCCACGTCGGAGGTCTTCACCGCGCCGAAGAGGCGACCCTCGTTGCCGGCCTTGACGGCGAGCTTGACGGTAGCGGCCTCGAGGGCGTCCTTGAGGGCCACGGCGTCTTCGTGGCTCGCGATCACGCGCGCCTCACGGGCGGCGCGGATCGAAGCGACCTGCTTCTCGCCGCCGCGCGACCACGCGACAGCGAAGCCCTGGGGAATGAGGTAGTTGCGGGCGTACCCGTTCTTGACCTCGACAACGTCACCGGCGCCACCGAGCCCGGCGACCTCGTTCGTGAGAATGAGCTTTGCCATGTCGGTACTCCTTAGCGGCCAGCGCCGGCGTAAGGCAGGAGCGCCATTTCGCGCGCGTTCTTGATCGCCTTGGCGATCAGACGCTGCTCCTGCACCGAGACACCGGTGATACGACGGGCGCGGATCTTGCCGCGCTCCGAGATGAACTTGCGAAGAGTGGCGACGTCCTTGTAGTCGATGACGCCGACACGGATCGCCTTCGCGGGGGCTGCGTTCTTCGCGCCCTTCCGCGGCTTCCGGCGGTCGCCGGTTGCCTTTCCAGCCATGGTGTTTCCTTACGTGTGGAAATCGGATGCCTCGTGGCGAGGCTTCTTGAATGGGGGGTCTCGATACGGCCGCTGCGCGGCCCACTCGACCGTGACCCGACCCGCATCAACGCCGCTGTGCGGCATTGCTCCGGGTCGCGTCAGAACGGGGTGTCGTCGCCGTAGGCGCCGGGCGCGCTCCACGCGTCGGCATTGCCGCTTGCGGTGGTCGAAGAACCAGGAGTCGACCAGGGCTCGTCCGCGACCTGCTGCTGAGGCCGTGACTGACCGCCTCCGGCGGCACGCGTGACCTGAGCGGTCGCGTACCGCAGCGAGGGGCCGATCTCGTCGACCTCGAGCTCGATCGAGATGCGGTTCTGACCCTCGCGGTCCTGGTAGCTGCGCTGCTTGAGGCGACCGGTCGCGACGACCCGCATCCCCTTGGTCAGCGATCCGGCGACATGCTCGGCGAACTCGCGCCAGACGCTCGCGCGAAGGAACAGCGCTTCGCCGTCCTTCCACTCGTTGGCCTGACGGTCGAAGTTGCGAGGCGTCGACGCGATGGTGAAGTTGGCGACGGGAAGCCCGTTCTGCGTGTAGCGCAGTTCGGGGTCGGCAGTCAGGTTGCCGACGACGGTGATGATGGTCTCACCGGCCATGGTCTCAAGCCTTCGCAGCCTTGGCGGTCTTGCGGGCCGCCTTCTCTTCGGTGCGCTTCTGCTCGGCGGCCACCAGCGCGATGGCCTCCTCCGCACGCAGAACCTTGGTGCGCATGATGCGCTCGTCGAGGTTCAGCTGGCGGTCGAGCTCCTGCGTGGCAGCGCTCGATGCGGTGAAGTTGACGACGGCGTAGATGCCCTCGTTCTTCTTCTGGATCTCATAGGCGAGACGGCGCTTGCCCCAGATGTCGACGTTGTCGATCGAGCCACCATCAGTGGTGATGACCTTCAGGAACTTGTCGAGGCTCGGGGCGACCTGGCGCTCGTCGATCTCGGGGCTCAGGATGACCATGAGCTCGTACTTGTGCGTCACTGACCCACCTCCTTCGGACTAGAACGGCTGCAAGGCATCTCCCTGCAGCAGGAGGGTGTTAGCACGTCATCCGCTCGGCGCGCGGGCGCACACCACCACGGACAACCCTCCTATGGTACCGGATGCCTGGTCGCAGGCCGAATCCGCTCCCGCGAGGCATCCCGCCCTCACCCTCACGCCCGCCCCCCGGAATGTCGAAACCGCGGTTTCTCGCCGAGAAGCCCCGCTGTCGACGTCGACGTCATGGTGTTTCGGCGAGTACGCGCGATGTCGACGACGCGGCCGGGGCGAGGAAGTTAACGTGAGCCGATGGAGTGGACTGCGGATGCCTCGAAAGGCGCCTGGCTGCGCGAGCGCATCGACGACCCGTGGCGCGGGACGATGCACGACTTCGTTCCACGGGGCTTCCCGGCGTACGCGCGCGTGTTCCACCCGACGGTGCGCGACCGCCCGGTCGGCCGGGCGTGGCCGCCTGAGCCCGTCGACACGCACCGCGCCGAGTGGGTGCAGTTCTCCCGCGCCGGCGTGCAGATCGAGACCGAGCCGGTGACGTGGGCGGAGGCATCCGTCGCCTTCGGCACCACCATGCACGCGGGCGCCCAGTGGCACCGGCTGGTGCGGAACGACCCGCTCTCCGAGCGGTCGGGGCAGTCGACGGATGCCGCGGGCTGGCGCTACTGGCCGCCGGAGGAGGGCCGGCTCGACGCGGCGGCGCTGGCTGGTCTCGCGGGTGTGCTCGCCTCCCACACCACAACGCCCGACGACGTGTACATCGCGGTGTGGGAGGGGTGGGGCGGGATCGTGGGGTTCACGGGCGAGTCTCCGGCGCGCGCCGTATTCGCGATGTCGTCGTCCGACGAGCAGCCGCAGGATATCGAGTGGGTGAGCCTGCGCGCCGCGGCGGAGTTCGACGTGCTCAACGGCGTGGTTCGCGAGAGGACCTGGCACCGGGGCGTGCTGCCGGACGAGATCTCGCGCGGTCCGCGGCTGTCGTTGCCGAACCGTGATCACGTGCTGTTCCACGGCGCGCTGTCGGAGCTCGCGACGCCCGAGTGGGCCGCGACCGTTCCGTGGGCCGAGGATCAGCCCCGGTGGACGCACTCCCCGAGCTGGATCTGGCCCGCCGACCACACGTTCGCCGTCGCGATCGAGATCGACTCGGACTCCACGATCGTCGCCGGTTCGCCCGAGCTGATCCGCGCGGTGTGCACGCATCCGTCGCTCGAGGCGCTCCCGCTGCGCGAGGGCTCGTCGCTCACGTGGGACTCCGACGACCTCAACCGCTGAGTCGGCCACCGCCTCAGCGGAACGCCGCGATGCCCGTCAGGTGCTGGCCCAGCACCAGGGTGTGCACCTCGTCGGTGCCCTCGTAGGTGCGCACCGACTCGAGGTTCGCGGCGTGCCGGATCGGCGAGTTCTCCAGAAGCACGCCGTCGAAGGCGAGCTCGCACTGGATCGACGTGCGCATCGAGCCCGCGCAGGCGGGGTTCGGTCAGCGCTCGACGGGCTCCGCGTCGGCCCATGCCGCCCGCGCCTCGGGCGAGGGTGCCGCGGGGATCGCACCGGCACCGTCGGGCTCGGGGATCGCGGCGAGCAGGGCGCGAGTGTACGGATGCTGCGGGTCGGTCCACACCAGCTCGGTCGGCCCCGACTCGAGGACGCGCCCGGCGTACATCACGTGGATGCGGTCCGCGATGCGACGCACCACGGACAGGTCGTGCGAGATGAAGAGCATCCCCGCGCCGAGCTCGGCGACGAGGTCGCGCATGAGCTGCGCGACGCTCGACTGGGTCGAGGCGTCGAGCGCCGAGATCGGCTCGTCGGCGACCAGCAGGCGCGGCCGGGCCGCGAGCGCGCGGGCGATCGCGATGCGCTGCTTCTGGCCGCCCGAGAACTGATGGGGGAACCGACGGGATGCCTCGGCCGGCAGACCGACACGCTCCAGCCACTCCTCGGGCCGCGTCGCCGCGTGACCGCGCGCTTTCGCGACGCGGATGCCGTCGGCGACCTGCTCGCCGACGCGGCGGCGCGGGTTGAGTGAGGTCGAGGGATCCTGGAAGACCATCTGGATCGCCGTGAGAGCCTGGGTGCGGCGCCGCAGACCGAGCGCGGGCACCGGGGCGCCGTCGAAGCGCACCTCGCCGCCGGCGATCCGCTCGATGCCGATGACGGCGCGCGCGAGGCTGGACTTGCCCGACCCGCTCTCGCCGACGAGCGCCACCGTCTGCCCGGCCGCGACCTGCATCGAGACGCCGTCCACCGCGATCACGGGCGGACGCCCGGGGTACTGCACGACCACGCGGTCGGCGTCGAGCACAATGCCGGCGATCATGCGTCGGCCTCCTCGTCGCCGGATTCTGCCGCGCGCTCTTTGAGGTCTGTCGATTGCGCGTCGGCCGAGGCCGGTCCGCCCTGCGAAGAGCCCGGCAGAGACGCGAGCAGCTCACGCGTGTACGGATGCTGCGGCCGCGCGAACAGGTCGGCGCGCGGCTGCGCTTCGACGATCAGCCCCTGCCGCATCACCGCGACGTCGTCCGCCACTGCGCTCATCACGCCGAGGTCGTGGGTCACCAGCAGCACGGCCAGATCGCGCTCGACGGTGAGATCGCGCAGCAGTTGCAGGATGCCGGCCTGCACCGTCACGTCGAGGGCGGTGGTCGGCTCGTCGGCCAGCAGCACGTCGGGGTCGCACGCCAGTGCCGAGGCGATCGCGATGCGCTGGCGCTGCCCTCCGGAGAACTGGTGCGGATACCTCGCGAGTGCCCCGTCGGGGTCGGGCACGCGCACGCGTTCGAGCAGCTCGGCCGCGTGCGCGTGCGCGGCCTTCTTCGACAGGCCGAGGTGCGTGCGCACGTGGTCGCTGAGCTGGTGGCCGATGGTCAGCTGCGGATGCAGCGCCGCCGACGGATCCTGGAACACCATCGCCACACGACGGCCGCGGATGCGATTGAGGCGGCGGCGAGGCATCCGCAGCAGCTCTTCGTCGCCGAGCATGATCGACCCGCCCACGCGCGCCTGCCGGGGAAGCAGGCCGAGTACCGCCATGGAGGTGAGCGTCTTGCCTGAGCCGGATTCGCCCGCGAGCCCCTGCACGCGACCGGCCTCGAGGTCGAGCGAGACGCCGCGCACCAGCGGGCGGCCGATGTCGATCGTGAGGTCGCGGAGGGAGAGCACGCTCATGAGGCAACCCCTGTCGGGCTCTGGGTCTGTTCGTGCGCGACCTCGGATGACGGGTCGAGCACGTCGCGCAGCGCGTCGCCGAGAAAGTTGAAGGCCATCACGACGGTGAGGATCGCAAGTCCGGGGAACACTCCCAGCCACCACGCGTCGAAGTTCTGCATCGCGGCTGAGATCATCGACCCCCACTCCGGCGTAGGGGGCTGCGCCCCGAGACCGAGGAACGACAGGCCCGACAGCAGCAGGATCGCCGCGCCGACATCGAGGGTGGCCAGCACGACGATGGGTCCGGCGACGTTCGGCAGGATGTCGGTCCACAGCGTGCGCACGGGCGAGAACCCGAGCAGGCGCCCGGCGACCACGTAGTTCTGCGTGCGAAGGCCCAGCACGACGCTGCGGGTCACACGTGCGTACTGCGGCCACGAGACCACGACCGCGGCGATCACCGCGTTGAACAGCGACGGGCCGAGCGACGCGGCGACCACCATCGCGAGGATCACGGTCGGGAAGGCCATGAACAGGTCGGTGATGCGCATGAGGGTCTCGTCGACCCAGCGCCCGTTGTAGCCGGCGACCGAGCCGATCACCGCCCCGATCACGAGTGCCGCGAGCACCAGGATGAGCGCGAGCGGGATCGTCGTGGTGGCACCGGTCATGAGCCGCGAGAAGACGTCGCGACCATTCGCGTCGGTTCCCATGAGGGTGTCGATGCCGGGCGGCTGCAGGCGCGGCAGCACCTGCGCGTTCGGAGGGTAGGGCACCCACCACTGCGCGGTGAACGCCACGATCACCCAGGCCAGCGCGATGACCGTGCCGATGACACCCAGCGGCGTGCGCCACGCGCGGGGCCAGCGCATCCGCCATCTCACGCTCTTGCGGCCCCCGACTTCGCCGGTCATGCGAGCCTCACCCTCGGGTCCAGCACTCCGTACAGCAGGTCGACGATCAGGTTGATCACGACGTAGATCACCCCGACGACGAGGCCGACGCCCATGATCGCCGACAGGTCGAGGTTCGCCGCGGCGTTGTAGGCGTAGGTGCCCAGGCCCGGCCAGGCGAACACCGACTCGACCAGCACCGTGCCCGACAGCAGCGCACCGAACGCGATGCCCGTCACCGTGAGGGTCGGCAGTGCGGCGCCGCGCAGGACGTAGTCGAAGACGACGCGCCGGCCCGAGAGGCCCTTCGAGCGCGCCGCGCGCACGTAGTCGCTCGAGAGCACCTCGAGCACCGAGGTGCGGATGAAGCGGGTCAGGAGGCCGATCGTCACGAGCGACAGCACGAGCACCGGCAGCGCGAGGTGGGCAAGCGCGTCGAAGAAGCCCACCGGGTCGCCGTCGATCAGATAGTCGACGGTGTACATGCCGGTCACCGTGGGCGGCGGCGAGATCGTCGGCGAGATCCGGCCGGAGCCGGGCGCGACGTGCAGCTGCAGGAAGAACACGTAGAAGCTCACCAGGGCGAGCCAGAACGACGGCACGCTCAGCCCGATGAGCGACACGAGGCGGATGACCTGATCCGACACCAGTCCGCGACGGTAGGCGGCGAGCGTGCCGAGCACGAGACTGACAGCGAAGCTCAGGATGATCGCGCACACCGCGATCTCGAGGGTCGCGGGCACGGCCGAGGCGAGGTCGGCGGCGACCGGCCGGCCGGTGACGATCGAGGTGCCGAGGTCGCCGTGCAGCAGGTTGCCCATGTAGATGAAATACTGCGCGACGAGCGGCTGATCGAGGCCGTGCTCCTCGATGAACGCCTGCCGGGTCGCGGGGTTCGACGCCGCCCCCTCGCCGAGTGCCGCCGACACCGGGTCGCCCGGCACGAGGTTCGTGAGCAGGAAGGTGACGATCGTCACGCCGATCAGCAGCAGCACCGAGATGCCGAGACGGCGCAGCAGGTACCCGGCCAGGGGGGACCTGGCCGGGTACCTGCGCACCGTCGGAGTGGTCGTCACAGAGGCGTGGACTTCAGCCTGCGGGAGTGATCTCGGCGATGTCGATCTCCCACACCGAGTTGTAGACCGCGCCCTGCACTGTGTCGACCGACGAGATGTTGCGACCGGGCACGATCAGCGGCACGAACGGTCCCCGCTCCTGCATCGCCTCGGCAAAGGCCGTGAAGCCGGCGGTGCGCTCGGCGGGGTCGGTCGCCGCCGCGGTGTCGGCCGCCAGTTGCGCGAGCTCGGGGTCGGCGTCCGCCGTCCAGTTGGCACGCAGGCCGACCTTCAGACCTGGGCCGAAGGGGAGGAAGTTCGCTGAGTCGGCGTAGTCCGGACCCCAGAACCACATGCTGAACGCCTCTTGGCCGTTCACGTACTTGTCGAGCTGCGTCGCGACCGGAGCGGGAGCGAGCTCGACGGTCAGACCGATCTGCGAGAGCTGGTCCTGCACGCGCTCGGCGAGCGAGGTGAGGTCGACGCCGCCGACCGGGTAGTCGTTCGGGAACTGCAGCGTGACCGTCTGGCCCGCGTAGCCGGACTCGGCGAGTGCGGCCTTGGCGTGGTCGAGGTCCTGCTCGATCCCGTCGGCAAGCGCGCCTTCGAAGCCGGCCGGGATCACGCCCGTCGCCTGGGTCGCGCCCGCGCCGGCGAGCTCGAGCAGCGAGTCGTAGTCGAGCCCGTAGCGGATCGCCTCGGCGATCTTGACGTTCGCGAGGTCGCCCGCAAGCTCAGGGGACTGGTTCAGCAGCAGGAAGATCGTCTGGCCGGACGGCACGGAGTCGACGGTGAAGCCGTCGCCAAGACCGGCGACCTGGTCGCCGTTGAGGTCCATCGCGACCATCGTGTCGCCGCCGCGCAGGTTGATGAGCTGGGTGGCCGCCTCGGTGACGTTGCGGATGACGACCCGGTCGTACGCCGGCTCCTCGTCGCCGTTGTACTCGGGGTTCTTGGTGAGCACGACCTGCGAGGTCACATCGAGCGTGTCGAGGATGTAGGGGCCGGAACCTGCCGACTCGCCGTCGAGGAACGCCTGCGCCGTGTCGCTGCCGTCGGTCGCGCCGCCGTTGTCTTCGACGACCTTCGAGTTGACGATGCCCAGCGCCGGGTTCGCGAGGATCGCCGGCAGCTGCAGCAGCGGGGTGTCGGTGGTGAAGCGCACGGTCGAGTCATCGACCTTCTCGATCGTCACGCCCGCGAGAAGAAAGTTCGGCTTCGCCTCCTCCATGCCCTGGATGCGCTGGAGCGAGAAGACGACGTCGTCGGCCGTGACGGGGCTGCCGTCCGAGAAGACCCGACCGTCTTCGAGGGTGAAGGTGAACTCGGTGGCGGCGTCGTTCGCCTCCCACGTGGCGAGTCCCGCGACCGGGGTCGAGACATCCGATCCCTCGAAGTCGACCAGGGTCTCGTACATGGCCTTCGCGACCATGTTGCCGGTGGGGTCGTAGGTGTGACCGGGATCCGCCGTCTCGATCGAGAACGCCGCGTCGATGACGAGCGTTCCGGCGGATTCGCCGTCGCTGTTGTTGCCCGAGTTGCCGCCGGAGCAGCCGGCGAGCACAAGAGCCGAAGCTGCCGCGAACGCGATCGCGACGGCTGTGCGGATGCGGGGACGAGTATGCACGGTACCTCCTGGGGATGGAAGGGACGTCGCCCCCTGAAGGTGCTGTGGACGACAGGGGATCAGATTGACACGCAACCACGCCATTTGTCCAAACGAGCGGGCGAGTGCGCGACAATATCGAGGAATGAGTCGCATGGGGGTCGCAATATGTCGACAGATCAGCATGCCGCCGTCACGGTGGCTGGACGAAGTGCGTCATCGCTCGACGCGGTCGGGTATCGCATTCTCGAGGTGCTGCGCGAGAACGGGCGCATCTCGATGGCGGCGCTGGCGGCTCGCGTCGGGATCTCTCGCGCCGGGGCGTACACGCGGGTGGAGGCACTCACGCGCGACGGGGTGATCACCGGCTTCTCGGCGCGGGTCGACCCCGCACGCGCCGGACTCTCGATCTGCGCGCTCGTCTTCGTCACCGTGCATCCGCAGTCGTGGCCCGACTTCCGCGCGGCGCTGGCCGACATGCCCGACGTCGAATACTGCGCGATCACCACCGGTGAGCACGACGCGATGCTCCTCGTGCGGGCGGTGGACGTCGGCGGGGTGCACGTATTCGCGACGGGCGTGGTCGCCCAGGTCCCCGCGGTCAAGTCCGTCGTGAGCGTGGTCGTGCTGGACGAGGTCGTGCGCAAGCCCTTCGTGCTGCCCTCGGACATCCCGGATCGACCCACCGACGTGCGCCTCGGAATGACACGGTGGACACCGGCTGCCGCCGGGCGCGGCGATATGGCGCGCCGGGGCTGACCGACCGGAGCCGCTCAGTCCAGGAGCACCTCTTCGCACACGCTGAGCTGGGCGCTGCCGTTCATCGTGTAGTGCTCGAGCAGCCGCATCCGTCCGTCAACGAAGTCGAGGTCGCTCTCGCCCGCTCCGGTCACGACGGTGCCGTCGGCGACCAGCACGTGAGCGAAGCTGATGCGGATGCGGTCGCCCTCGCGCGAGCCCACGAACCGGCCGATCGTCACCGTGTCGCCGGCGTAGTCGCCCCACACCAGGCTGTCCTGCTCGCGGTAGCGGAAGACGCTCGGGGCCTCGGCATCGACCGCCGAGGTCGTCGACGACACGAGCTTGAAGACGCGTCCGTCCAGCGACGGCAGCATGGGGGCATTCACCCGACGATTATGCATGCTCCGACGCCCCCTCTGCGCGCGGCGCCGTCAGCGTCCCGCGGCCACCGGCTCACGACGCGGTCGCGTTCGGCACAGAGCTCGCGGACGATCGGGATGATACGACTCCGTGTGACGCAATGGGTCAGCGGAACGCCGCGATGCCCGTCAGGTGCTGGCCCAGCACCAGGGTGTGCACCTCGTCGGTGCCCTCGTAGGTGCGCACCGACTCGAGGTTCGCGGCGTGCCGGATCGGCGAGTTCTCCAGAAGCACGCCGTCTCCGCCGAGCACGGTGCGCGCCTCGCGCGCCACGGCGATCGCGCCCCGCACGTTGTCGAGCTTGCCGAGCGAGATCTGCTCGGGACGCAGCGTGCCGGCATCTTTGGACCGCCCGAGGTGCAGCGCGACCAGCGCACCCTTCTGCACCTCGACGGCCATGTCGACGAGCTTTCGCTGCGTGAGCTGGAAGCCGGCGATCTTTCGCCCGAACTGCTCGCGCGCCAGCGACCAGCGCAGCGCCGCCTCGAACGAGTCGCGCGCAGCGCCGACCGCACCCCACGCGATGCCGTAGCGCGCGTCGGCGAGCGCCGCGAACGGGGCGCGCAGCCCTTGCGCGAACGGCAGGCGCGCGGCATCCGGCACCCGCACGCCGTCGAAGGCGAGCTCGCACTGGATCGACGCGCGCATCGAGCCCTTGGGCTCGAGAACCCGGATGCCGAGCCCGGCCGCATCCGTCGGCACCAGAAACCCGCGCACGCCGTCGTCGGTCTGCGCCCACACGACCGCGACCTGCGCGATCGCGGCCAGGCCGATCCAGCGCTTCGCCCCGTCGATCACCCAGTCGCCGCCGTCACGGCGCGCGAACGTCTTCATCGACGCGGGGTCGGACCCGGCGGTCGGCTCGGTCAGTGCGAAGCACGCGATCGCCTCACCCCGCGAGAGGCGCGGCAGCCATTCGGCCTTGTGCTCTTCGGATCCGCACCGGTCGATCGTTCCCATCGCGAGCGAGCCCTGCACCGACGCGAAGGTGCGAAGCCCCGAGTCACCGGCCTCGAGCTCGAGAGCTGCAAGGCCGTACTCGACGGCGGTCCCGCCGGGGCATCCGTACCCGTCGATCGTCATGCCCAGCACGCCCAGCCGTCCGAGTGCCGGCGCCAGTTCGGCGGGGAACACCGCCCGGTCGAACCAGTCCGCGATGTGCGGGCGGATCTCGGCGTCGACGAACGCCCGGACGCGGTCGCGCACGCCGCGTTCGGCATCGGTCAGCAGCGCGTCGATGTCCAGGATGTCGGATGCCGCGCGCAGCGTGTCCAGGTCGTCGGGGTCTCTCTCGGGCATGTCGGCCTCCTTGCGCGATCGGCCGCGGGGTCGCGGCGGTCCTGGGTCGATCATGCCTGACCGGCGGCCCGCGCCACTGCTCGGATGCGTTGCTCACCGCCGCCGATCCCGCCCGCACCGCGATCGCAGGACCGTGAACGCCGCGAATCGCAGCGGTTCTGCAGACGGTCCGCCGCCGCCCGGCGCCCGGGGCCCGCGGGTTCGGCGTCAGGTAGCGTGAATCGCATGACGTCTTCGATGCCGTTCGATGCGCGGCCTCTGACCGAACCCGTCGACCGCGCCGCCGTGACGCAGTTCGTGAGCACGCTGCGCGCTCAAGGCCGCGTTCCGAGCGGCATCCGAGACACCTCGGGCCTCATGATCGTGTTGGTCGTCGGCATGCTGGTCATGATGGGCGGCGGAACCCTGGTCACGCTGATCACCACGGTCACGGCCACCGTGGGGGCCCTCGGCTCAGGCGAGGGCCTGGGGTTCACCTCGTTCTTCGGGTTGCTGCCATTCCTGGGCGTCGGGGGGCTCCTCACCCTGGCGAGCGTCGGGTTCGTGCGCGCCCGGCGCAAGCAGAGGGAGCGCTTCTTCCGGCTCGACCGCTTCGCGCGCGCGAACGGAATGGCATTCGAGCCGCAGCTGGCGAGGCCGGCGCTGCCGGGCATGGTCTTCTCGATCGGCAGTTCACGCCTGTCGACCGACCTCGTGCGCGGAACAGTCCCCCGGTTCGTCGAGTTCGCGAACTACCGCTACACCACCGGGTCCGGCAAGAACCGCAAGACCCACCAATGGGGCTATGTCGCCGTCAAGCTCGACGTGCCGCTGCCGCACATCGTGCTCGACGCGCAGAGCAACAACCTGGCGTTCATGTCGAACCTGCCCGCCACCTTCACGAAGGACCAGCGACTCAGCCTCGAGGGCGACTTCGACCGGCACTTCGCGCTGTACTGTCCCGTCGGCTACGAGGCGGACGCGCTGTACCTGTTCACGCCCGACATCATGGCGCGCTTCATCGACAACGCCGCCGCCCTCGACGTCGAGATCGTCGATGACTGGCTCTTTCTCTATGCGCAGCGCGAGCTGTCGACCCTCGACCCCGCGACCTGGGCGTGGATGTTCTCGGTGGTCGCAGCCCTGCTCGACAAGTTCGCCCAATGGTCGCGCTGGCGCGACAAGCGACTGGCGGATGCCATGGCATCGGTCACCTCGACTCCGGCGGTGTCGCCGCAGGCGCCCGGCAGGACGGTCGGCGAAGGGACGGATGCCACGGCCCCCGCGCTCCCGTTCGCCGCACCGCGCCAGCCGCTCACGCCGCCTCCGCCCGGTGTCGCCCCGCAGGGGCGACGCCTCGCGCGTCGCACGTCGTGGGTGTCGATCGGGATCGCCGCCGTGATCGCGTTGTTCGTCGTGATGCACTTCGTCAGCGGAGGCTTGTTCTCGCTGTTGCGCTGACAGCCGCCCGCCCGCACCTCTTCCCGCCGCTGCGGCCTTCGCCGCCTCCATGCCGTCGACAACGCGGCTTCTCGCCGAGACTCCCCGCTACCGACGTCACCAACGTGGTGTCTCGGCGAGAACGCGGTTACTCGCCGGGCGGCGGGCACGACCGGCCACGCGGCATCCGTCCCCCCGCCCGTCACCGCCAGGTCGCCGGCCGCGGGGATCGACACCTGGATCGTGACCTGACCGACGTGCACCACGGCACCGGTCTCAGACGGTCGCGGCGGCGGCGATCCTGTACCGGTCGCCGCGGTGCTCCGGGGGCAACCGGTCGCTGCGGCCGTGGAGTCTATGCCGCAGTGTGCCCTCGGTGTACTCGGTGTACTCGGTCGAGTACACGCCGCGTCTCTGAAGCTCGGGCACGACCCACCGCACGATGTCTGCTCGACGGAGCCGCCCGCGCGCAAGACGAGCGGCTGCCCCGCGCAGCCTGTCCCGCCGAGGCAACCCGTCGACAACGCGGTTTCTCACCGAGACACCCCGACAGTTGCGTCGACAACGTGGTGCCTCGGCGAGAACGCGGTTACTCGACGCGCGCCTGGGGCGGGCGCAGCGACGGCGCAGCCGGGCGCAGCAGGGCGACCGGGGTCAGACCTTGTTCGCCGCGTTCCACGCCGCGCGGCGCGCGGCCTGCTCGGCCGGGTCGGGCACGGGCAGCGACGCGATGAGGCGCCGGGTGTAGGCATCCGTCGGCTGACCGAGCACTCGCGACGTCGGCCCGGCCTCGGCGATGCGCCCATGGTGCAGCACGACGAGCGTGTGCGCGAGCAGGTCGACCACGGCGAGGTCGTGCGTGATGAACAGCGTCGCGAAGCCGAAGCGCTCCTGCAGCTCGGCGAACAGCTCGAGCACGCGCGCCTGCACCGACACGTCGAGCGCGCTCGTCGGCTCGTCGGCGATCAGCAGCTTCGGGTCCAGCGCGAGGGCGCGCGCGAGGGACGCGCGCTGGCGCTGTCCGCCGGAGAGCTCGTGCGGGAACCGGTCGCCGAACTCTCCGCCCAGCTGCACCGCCCCGAGCAACTCGTCGACACGGTCACGGGTGGAGGCGGCATCCGTCTTCTCGGCGTGCACGATCAAGGGCTCGGCGACGTTCTGCGCGACGGTGAGCAGCGGGTTGAAGCTCGTCGCCGGGTCTTGGAAGACGAAGCCGAGGTCGCTCCGGCGCCCCCGGAACTGGCGTTCCTTCACCCCGTTCATCTCGGTGCCGAGCACGCGCAGCGAACCCCCGGCGACCGGGGTGAGGCCCGCGATCGCGCGGCCGATCGTCGTCTTGCCCGAGCCCGACTCGCCCACCAGCCCCAGCACCTCGCCCGGGCGGATCGCGAAACTCACGCGGTCGACAGCGCGGAACGCGGAGCGGCCGAAGCGGCCCGCGTACTCGATGACCAGCTCGTCGGCCGCCACCACCGGCTCGGCCTTGACCGACGCGGCCGGAAGCTGCCGGTCGGCGATCTCGAGCCGCGGCACCGCGGCCAGCAGTCGCTGGGTGTACTCGTGCTGCGGGGCGGCGAAGAGCTCGGCCACGGGGGCGGTCTCGACGACCTCGCCGTTCAGCATGACCGCGACGCGGTCGGCGAGGTCGGCGACGACGCCCATGTTGTGCGTGATGAGCACGATCGCGGTGCCGTACTGGTCGCGCAGGTCCCGCAGCAGGTCGAGGATCTCGGCCTGCACGGTCACGTCGAGCGCGGTCGTCGGCTCGTCGGCGATGATCACCGTCGGGTCGAGGGCGAGTGCCATCGCGATGACGATGCGCTGCTTCTGCCCGCCCGAGAACTGGTGCGGGTAGTCGTTGACCCTCTTGTCGGGATCGGGGATGCCGACCCGGCGGAGCATCTCGACGGCCTTGGCCTTCGCCGCGGCCTTCGAGTACGAACCGTGCACCCGCAGCCCCTCGGCAAGCTGCCAGCCGACCGTGAACACCGGGTTCAGCGCGGTCGAGGGCTCCTGGAAGATCATCGCGGCCTTCGAGCCGCGCACCTCGCGCAGCTGCTTGCCCGCGAGGCCGACCACCTCGGTGCCATCGAGCACCACCGCACCGCCGACAACAGCCGTCTCGGGCAGCAGCCCGATGATCGCGCGCGAGGTGACGGTCTTGCCGCTGCCGGACTCGCCGACGATCGCGAGCACCTCGCCTCGGCGCACATCCAGGCTCACGTGACGCACGGCGCGCACGTCGCCGCCGTCGGTCGCGAACGTGACGTCGAGGTCGCGGATGTCGACCGCGACGGAATCGGATGCCGCAGCCATCACTCCACCTCTCCCATGCCCTCGCGCGCGACCGGCTGCGTCGCCGCCAGGGCGTCGGCCGGAGTCTGACCCTTGCCGGCGCGGCGCCGAGCGCGCAGGCGCGGGTCGGCCAGGTCGTTCAATCCCTCGCCGATGAGCGTGATGCCGAGGATCGCGATCACGATCGCCAAGCCCGGGGGGATCGCCGTCCACCAGATGCCCGCCGACACATCGCCGATCGACTCCTTGAGGTCGTAGCCCCACTCGGCCGCGGCCGTCGGCTCGATGCCGAAGCCGAGGAACCCGAGCGCAGCGAGCGTAGAGATCGCCTCGGAGGCGTTGAGCGTCACGATCAGCGGCAGCGAGCGCGTCGAGTTGCGCAGCACGTGGCGGAACATGATGCGCCACGTCGAGGCGCCGATCACCTTCGCAGACTCGACGAACGCCTCGGCCTTCACGCGCACGACCTCGGCGCGCACGACGCGGAAGTACTGCGGAATGAACACGACCGTGATCGCTACGGCCGCCGCCATCACGCCCGGCACCAGTCCCGACTGACCGCCCGAGATGGCGATCGCCGCGACGATCGCCAGCAGCAGCGACGGGAACGAGTAGATCGCGTCGGCGATGACGACGAGCACCCGGTCGAGCCAACCGCCCAGGTATCCCGACACGAGTCCGAGCAGCACGCCGATGAACACCGAGAGGATGATCGCGACCACGATCACGAACAGCGCGGTCTGCGCGCCCCAGATGGTGCGCGAGAGCACGTCGTACCCGCCGACCGTGGTGCCCAGCAGATGCTCGGGGCTCGGCGGCTGCTGCGCGCCGAACAGGCCGTCAGGGCCGCGCAGCTGGTTGAAGCTGTACGGCGCGATCCACGGCGCGAGGACCGCCACCAGCAGGAACAGTGCCGTGAGCACGAGACCCGTCATGAGCATGCCGCGCTGCAGGCCGACACTCTGCCGCAGCTGGTGGACGACGGGCAGACGCGAGATGAGACTCTGCTTCGCCATGTCAGTACCTCACCCTCGGGTCGAGGAAGGCGGCTATCACGTCGACGATGAAGTTCGTCAGCGCGACGATGATCGCGATCATCGCGACGATCCCCTGCACCGCGACGAAGTCGCGAGACCCCAAGTATTTGGCGAGCTGGAAGCCGATGCCCTGCCACTCGAAGGTGGTCTCGGTGAGCACCGCTCCCGACAGCAGGATCGCGACCTGCAGGCCGATCACCGTGACGATCGGGATGAGCGCCGGCTTGTAGGCGTGCTTGCGAACGAGCCGGAACTCGCTCACTCCGCGCGATCGGGCCGCGTCCACGTACGGCATGTTGTACGTGCCGATGACGTTGGTGCGCACGAGCCGCAGGAACACGCCGCCGATCGCGAGGCCGAGGGTCACCGCGGGGAGCACGGCGTGCAGCAGGACGTCCTGGACGTACGCGGGGTTGCCCGAGACGATGGCGTCGATCAGATAGATGCCCGTGCCGTCGCCGCGGGTGAGGGCGAGCTCGGTGCGCACGCTCGCGCGGCCCGACACGGGGAACCACCCGAGCCACACCGAGAAGATGAGCTTCGCGACGAGGCCGGCGAAGAACACCGGGATGGCGTAGAAGAGGATCGCGGAGACGCGGAGGGCGGCATCCGGAGCCTTGTCGCGCTTGGCCGCGGCCACCAGGCCCAGCGGGATGCCGACGATGAAGGCGACGATGAGCGCGTAGACGGCGAGCTCGAGCGTGGCCGTGCCGTAGCGGATCAGCACGTCGGTGATGGACTGGTTGTCGGTGAGGGTCGTGCCGAAGTTGCCGGTGAAGACCTGGCCGAGGTACTCGAGGTACTGCACGATGATGGGTCGGTCGAAGCCGGCTTCGTGGATGCGCTGCTGCAGCTGGTCGGCCGGGAGACGGCCGCCGAGAGCGGCGGTGATCGGGTCGCCGGTGAGGCGGATCAGGAAGAAGACCACCGTGACCAGGATCAGCACGGTCGGGAAGATCAGCAGGAACCGCACGAGCAGGTAGCGGCCGAGCATTCCACCGCCGGACTTGGTCCGGTGGGCGGCGAGCAGCGGCGGTGGCTGATCGACCGGTGCGATGTCGCTGGTCGTGGTCATGGCAGGAGCCTATCTATCGGGATGGTGGCGCAGTGCGAGGGAGCGTGCGACGCGAAGGGGCGGCCCGGCGACCCGGACCGCCCCTTCGTCGATGCTCGTCCTACTTGGCCAGCGGCGCGAAGCGGAGCTTGAACGACGCGTCGAGGATGACCCCGTCGACGTCGGCTCCGGCAACAGCCACCTGAGCGCCCTGCAGCAGCGGGACGGTCGAGAGCAGCTCGGCGACACGCGCCTGGATGTCTTCGATCTCCTTCGTGCGGGCATCCGGGTCAGGGTTGACGGCCTGGTCGAGGATCATCTGCTCGACCTGGTCGTCGCTGAAGTGGTTGCCCAGGAAGTTCTCCGACAGGAAGAACGGCGTGAGGTAGTTGTCGGCGTCGGAGTAGTCCGGGAACCAGCCGAGCTGGTACGCGGGGTAGACGTCGGCCGTGCGGTCCTTCGAGTACTGCACCCACTCGGTCGACTTGAGGTCGACGGTGAACAGCCCGCTCTCCTCGAGCTGCGACTTCACCATGGCGTACTCGTCGCCCGACGAGGGGCCGTAGTGGTCCGGGCTGTACTGCAGGCTGAGTGCCACCGGCGTGGTGACACCGGCCGCCTCGAGGGTTGCCTTCGCCTTGGCGGCATCCGGGCCGCCGTCGCCGTCGCCGTACAGGCCCTTGAGCGCGTCGGTCGCACCGGCGAAGCCGGCGGGGACGTACGAGTACAGGGGGGTGTAGGTGCCCTTGTAGACCTGCTGCGAGATCGCGTCGCGGTCGATGAGGTCGGCCACCGCCTGGCGCACCGCGAGGGCCTTGGCCGGGTCGGCCTCGGCCGTGGTCGCACCGTACGGCTGCGTGTTGAAGTTGAACACGATGTAGCGGATCTCGCCGCCGGGGCCGTCGACGACCTTCACCTTGTCGTTGCCGCGCAGGTCATCGACGTCGGTCGCCGACAGGCTGCGGTACGCCACGTCGATGTCGCCCTCCTGGACGGCGAGCTTCAGGTTCGACGACTCGGCGTAATAGCTGAGGATGACACCGTCGTTGACGGGGGCGTCCAGCAGACCCTGGTAGTTCTCGTTCGGAGTGAACTCGACGGTCTTGTTGAAGTCCCACGACGTGATCGAGTACGGCCCGCCGAAGGCGTTCGCGTCGACGATGTCCTGGTCGGGCGTGACCGCGTCGGCCGAGAAGACCTCCTCGTCGACGATCGCGCCGGGGAAGCTCGTCAAGATGAAGGGGAAGACCTGGTCATTGGCGGTCTTCAGTTTGAACACGACGGTGGTGTCATCCGGCGTCTGGACGCTGTCGAGGTTGTAGAGCAGGCTGGACGCGCCGTTCGGGTCGGCGATTGCGATGTTGCGGTCGAACGAGAACTTGACGTCAGAGGACGTGAGGTCGTGGCCGTTGGCCCACTTGAGGCCTTCGGGAAGCTTCACCGTGTACTCGGTGTCGGAGGTGAACTCCGCGGACTCGGCGAGGTCGGGGACGACCTCGGTGCTGTTGTAGTCGGTGTTGACGAGGTACGGGAAGACCTGCGTCTGAACCGCGAGCGAGCCGTTGTCGTACGAGCCGGCCGGGTCGAGCGTGGTGACCTTGTCGGTGGTTCCGACGATCAGCGGATCGCCCGAGGCGTCGCCGCCTTTGTCGGTGTCGGTGCCGCCTCCGGCGCAGCCGGCCAGGAGGATGGCCGAGGCGCCGAACGCCCCGAGCGCGAGGCCGAGACGGCCGCGCGCGCTGTGATGCATTGACATACTGTACACCTCTGCTGTATAAGACAACCTCGCCGATGCCGACGCGGTCCAGGCCAATCATCACCCCGCCCCAGGCTGCGGGGCAATTCGGTGAAGATTTCGTAACCAGACTGAAACCGAGTCGCACGTCCGGTGAGATCGAGGACGGCTGCTGCGCGACGGCGCGCGCGCACGGCTCAGGCGTCGGCCGGACCCAGCCCGAAGTACTCCAGCTCGGCGGGGTTCAGCATCCGCGACCGGATGATAAACCGCTGACCAGTGGGCCCTTCCACCGAGAAGCCGGCGCCGCGACCGGGAACGACGTCGATCGTGAGGTGCGTGTATTTCCAGTACTCGAACTGCGCCTGCGAGATGTACACCTCGATCGGGTCGAGGCCGGGCACTTCGAGCGCGCCGAGGTTCACGTCGCTCGGGCCGGTGAGGAACATCCCCACGGGGTAGCACATCGGCGCGCTGCCGTCGCAGCAGCCGCCGGACTGGTGGAACATGAGGGGGCCGTGCTGCACGGTGAGTTCGCGCAGCAAGGATGCCGCGGCATCTGTCACATCGACGCGCTGATATTGCCCGATGCTGACCATGGTGACCTCCTTGTGAGCCCCTGCCGACGAGCATGGCCCGAAACAACGATTGCAGGGGCGGTCCGGGCAAAGCGAGACACGCAGCCGAAAGACCGGGACATGCCCCATCAGGGATGAAGGTGGCCGAGCGGGTGGCCTGGGGGCCACACCCGCCCGGCCGGTGCCGGTCCCCTGCAGGAGTCGACCGGCGCGCGCCCCGGGCCCCCCGGACCGGGACGACGCCTCTGGTTTCAGAAGAAGCCCATGGCTCCTTCGGCATATGAAACCAGCAGGTTTTTGGTCTGCTGGTAGTGGTCGAGCATCTTGAGGTGGTTCTCACGGCCGATGCCGGACTGCTTGTACCCGCCGAACGCCGCGTGCGCGGGGTACTGGTGGTAGGTGTTCGTCCAGACCCGGCCGGCTTCGATCGAACGCCCGGCGCGGTAGGCGATGTCTCCCGAGCGGCTCCAGACACCGGCGCCGAGGCCGTAGAGGGTGTCGTTGGCGATCGAGATCGCGTCGTCGAAGTCGTCGAACGACGTGACCGAGACGACCGGTCCGAAGATCTCCTCCTGGAAGATGCGCATGTCGTTCGTGCCCTCGAACACCGTCGGGGCCACGTAGTAGCCCTCGCTGAGGTCGCCCCCGAGGTCGACGCGCTCACCGCCGGCCAGCAGCTTCGCGCCGCCCTGCTTGCCGATGTCGATGTAGCTCAGGATCTTCTCGAGTTGGTCGTTCGAGGCCTGCGCGCCGATCATCGTGCTGAGGTCGAGGGGGTTGCCCTGCACGATCTTCGACACGCGGTCGAGGCCGTCGCCGAGGAACCGGTCGTAGATGGAGCGCTGGATCAGTGCGCGCGAGGGGCACGTGCACACCTCGCCCTGGTTCAGTGCGAAGAACGTGAAGCCCTCCAGCGCCTTGTCGTAGTAGGCGTCGTCGTTGCGGGCGACGTCTTCGAAGAAGACGTTCGCGCTCTTTCCGCCGAGTTCGAGGGTCACCGGGATCAGGTTCTGCGACGCGTACTGCATGATGAGCCGGCCGGTCGTCGTCTCGCCCGTGAAGGCGACCTTGCGGATGCGGCGGTGCTGCGCGAGCGGAGCGCCCGCTTCGATGCCGAAGCCGTTCACGATGTTCACGACGCCGGCCGGCAGCAGGTCGCCGATGATCTCGAACAGGAACAGGATCGACGCCGGCGTCTGCTCGGCGGGCTTGAGCACGACGCAGTTGCCGGCGGCGAGCGCGGGAGCGAGCTTCCACGTGGCCATCAGGATCGGGAAGTTCCACGGGATGATCTGGCCGACCACGCCCAGCGGCTCGTGGAAGTGGTAGGCGACGGTGTCGTCGTCGATCTGGCTGAGCGTGCCCTCCTGGGCGCGCAGCACCCCGGCGAAGTAGCGGAAGTGGTCGATCGCGAGCGGGATGTCGGCGGCCAGCGTCTCGCGCACGGGCTTGCCGTTCTCCCACGTCTCGGCGACGGCGATCTTCTCGAGGTTCTGCTCGATGCGGTCGGCGATCTTGTTGAGGATCACCGCGCGCTCTGCCGGAGTCGTCTTCTTCCAGCTCTCGAACGCCTTCCACGCGACCTCGACCGCGCGGTCGACGTCTTCTACGGTGCCGCGGCCGACCTCGCAGAACGGCTTTCCGGTGACCGGCGTGATGTTCTCGAAGTACTGGCCCTTCACGGGCTCCACGAACTCGCCGCCGATGTAGTGGCCGTAGCGGGCGCGGTACTCGGCCTTGGCGCCGGGCTGGCCGGGGGCGGCGTAGGTCGTCGACGTCTCTTCGACGATGGTCATTGTGAGTCTCCTTCGACTGACACGCGACGGCCGTCGCCGCGTTGGTCCGAAGGTAGGGCGGGTGAGGTTGCAACACGTTGCAGGGTGGCGAACGGATGCCCGGCAGGTCGGCCCGAGCAGCTCAGCGCCGGCGCAGCACCTCCTCGACCGCGCCGGTCAGGGCGACGAAGCGCGCGTTCGCGGCGAGGTCGTCCAGCAGCACGACCGCACCGGAAGAGTCCGCGAGCGGCACCTTCCAGTTCGGGTACTCCTTGTCGGTGCCGGGCTGGTTCTGCACGCGACGCTCCCCCACGGCGTCGACGAGCGCCACGCCGAGCAGCTCGGACGGTGCGGCCGCCAGGTAGGCGTGCAGGGCCGCGACGATCTCTTCGACGCTCGGGCTGTCGCCGATCAGGCCCCGCTCGCGAAGCACCTTCAGCACCGCGTCGCGCTCGGCGACGGCATCGGCCCGCTCCTGCTGTTCGGTGCGCGTGAGCAGCCCGAGCCGCGCGCGCAGGGTGACGTGCTCGCCCGCGAGGTACCCGGCCGTGGGCGGAAGGTCATGCGTGTTCACGGTCGCAAGCACCGCCCGGCGGTACTGCTCGGGCGGAGTGAGGCCGCCGCCCTCGAACCACAGCACCGACGTGCCGAGAATTCCGCGCTCCGACAGGTAGTCGCGCACCCACGGCTCGACGTTGCCGAGGTCCTCGCCGATGACGACCGCGCCCGCGCGGTGCGCCTCGAGCGCGAGCACACCGATCATCGCCTCGTGGTCGTAGCGCACGTAGGTTCCCGCGTCGGCACCGAAGCCGGAGGGGATCCACCACAGGCGGAAGAACCCGAGGATGTGGTCGACCCGCAGCGCCCCCGCGTGCCGCAGGAGGCCCCGCACGGTGTCGCGCAGCGGCGCGTACCCGACGCGGGCGAGGGCGTCGGGCAGCCACGGCGGCTGGTTCCAGTTCTGGCCCTGCTGGTTGTACATGTCGGGCGGGGCGCCGACCGTGGTGGCTGGCGCGTACAGGTCGCGCTGGGTCCAGGCATCCGCCCCTGAGGTGTTCACGCCCACCGCGAGGTCGTGCATGATGCCGATGCGCATGCCGGCTTCGCGCGCGTCGCGCTGCGCCCGCTCGAGCTGCTCGTCGGCGACCCACTGCAGCCACTGGTGGAAAGCGATGCGGGCCGCGAGCGTCTCGCGCAGACCCGCGACCAGGTCGGAATGCAGATCGGATGCCTCGCCCGGCCGGTCCTCGACAGGGGTCTGCGCGAAGTGCTCCTCGATCGCACACCACAGCGCGAAGTCCGCGAGCGCCTGGCCCCCGCGCGCGACGAAGGCCCGCAGCGACGCCTCGCGCGCCGGCGAGCGCGCAGCGGCGAACACCGATTCGAGCGCATCGCGCTTGGCCGCCCATACCAGGTCGCGGTCGATGAGATCGGGGTCGGTGTTCATCGCGGAGGTCTGCTCGCGGCGCACCGTCACCGCCGCGCGGGCCGACGGCGACAGGTAGGCGACCTCGCGGATGTCGTCGGGCCGCACGTACAGCGCCGCCAGGAAGCGCCGGGTCGAGGGACGGTACGGCGATGCCTCCACCGGCGAGACCACGTCGGCCGCGTGCACGGGGTTGATGAGCAGGAAGTCGGCCCCGCGCGCGCCCGCGATCGCGGCGAGGTCGCCGAGGTCGGCGAAGTCGCCCATGCCCCATGAGCTGCGCGAGCGCACCGAGTACAGCTGCGCCATGAGTCCCCACGCGCGGCCGGGCCGGCTGGGGGGCGGTGCGAGGGCCGGGGTGACGGCGAGCACTGCGGTGGCGGTGCGATCCTCGGCGCCGGCGCGGTCCCATTGGCGCGCGTGCAGCGTGTGCCAGCCGAGCGGAAGGTCGGCGGGCAGCGCCACGCGCAGCCGCCACACGCGAGCGCCGTCGACCTCGCGCGCCTCCGGCTGCTGCTCGGGGATCGGGATGTCGCGCCACGAGCCGTCCTCGAGACCGACGCTCACCGCCGCGTCGTGCGCGTCGGCGACATGGGCGAAGAACTCGCCGCCGCCCTCCCGCACGACGATCGACGGCGGCAGCAGCTCGCGCCACGGCGCGGTCTCGCGCTCGGCGAGCGCGGCTTCGACGGACTCGTCGGTCGAGGCATCCGCCCCCATCGCCCGCAGCACGGCCTTCAAGGTCGTGGCCGGCACCTCGACCAGGTCACCGAAGAACGACCAGTACGAGGTCGCGACCCCGTACGACTGGGCGAGCGCGGCCAGCGCGGGAGTGGGTGTGTCGTCGCCTGTCATGCAGCCCCCTCCGCCGTTGCTCCCGATCCTGCCAGCCCGTCGGCCCGAGCGCGCGGTGAGTTTCGATTCTGAGGAGATCGGGCGTTTCGAGGACGAATCAGGGACGGATGCCCTCACCTCGGCGAATCCCCTCAGAATCCCCTGCTCATTCGAGGCGCTCGATGCGCGCCACGATCCCGGCGCGCTTGGGCGAGCGCGCCGGAAGCATCGACAGGCACAGCCGCAGCACCTCCTCGTCGTCGGCGCCTGCTTCGGTGTCGGCGTACGCGAGAAGCACATCGACGGATGCCTCGGCCATGAGCGCCTCGCGCAGCGCCGTGGCGACGGCATCCCGGAACTCCTCGACGCCTGGAGCGACCGAATCCGGAAGCACGGCCCCGCGGTACGCGGCGAGCGCCACGCGGTGCGCGCCCCGGTCCAGGAGCGACAGCATCTGGTGCGCGTCGGTCTCGAGGTCGCCGCCGAGGCGATACGGGCGCGACTCGGGCACCAGCGACGGCGCGATCTTCTCGAGAGACTTGCGCAGGCGCACCATCTCGGCGCGCAACGTCACGGCGGCTTCGCCCTCGCCGTAGACGAGCGCCCCGAGCTGCTCGGCCGAGACGCCCTGCCGATGCGTGGCGAGCATCAGCAGCAGCTCAGCATGCCGGGTCGAGACCTCACTCACCGTCTCGGAGCCGTCGGCGTCGATCTCGAGCAGCGCGCGGTCCCGTCCGAGCACGCGCAGGGTCGCGCGGGCGGTCTGGCGGGGTGCGCGCCGTCGCGCGGGGCTGCGTCCCGCGGGCGCCTCGGCCCTGGCCCGCAGACGCGACAGCAGCAGCTCTCCTTCGATCGCGCGGGCCGTGGCATCCACCAGCAGCTGCGCCTGCGGGGTGATGATCTGCTCGCCGCCGGTCACGTCGATGACCCCGAGGATGCGTCGCGTCTCGGGATCGTGCACGGGCGCGGCAGTGCACGACCAGGGCTGCACGAGCCGGTTGAAGTGCTCGGCGCCGTGGATCTGCACCGAACGGTCGAGCTGCAGCGCGGTGCCGGGGGCGGCGGTGCCGACGGCGTTCTCGGACCAGTCCGCGCCGGGCACGAACCCCATGTCGCCGGTGAGCGCGCGCACGCGGTGGTCTCCCTCGACCCACAGCAGGCGCCCAGCGGCGTCGCCGACCGCGATGACGACCCCCGACTCGGCACTGTCGCCGGGCAGCAGCAGAGTCCGGATCATGTCGATGGCCTCCGAGAGCGGATGCTGCCGCCGATGCTCCTCGAGCTGCTCGGGCGTGAGCCCCACCGGCGGGAGTGCCTCCACCCCGACGAGCAGGTCGAGCGAGCGCCGCCAGCTGTCGCGCACGATGCCGCGCACGTCTTCGAGGCGAGGATCACCCGCGTTGCCCCGCACGAACTCCTCATGGGCGCGCTCGACCAGCAGCCGCGAGTTGCCAGGGGTGATCTCGCGTCGAGGCGACCAGGGCGATGCCACGGGGCTCCGTTCGTCATCGGGGAGCGTGGCACCAGTGTAGAGGCCGGGTTGGCGCGTGTCTCGGGTGGCGGGGTCCGGTTTTTCCGGCTCGGCGGCGGGTGTCGGCGGCGGGCCGCCTGCAGAACTCCTCCAATTCGGCGCGGCGCGGCCGGGAATCGGCCGCTCACGCCGAATCGGCGCTGATTCGAAGGAGTTCTGCACCTTCGCCGGCCGGGCACTCTTGTCGCAGTGCCGGGCATCCGACAGGCTCGGGGCATGCGCATCGCCGGTGTTCCCCCGGATGCCCCGGATCCGCGCGACGAGGCCGCCGCGTTCGTGCGAACGCTGGACTTCCCGGTGTCGCGGTGAGCGGATGCCGTCATTCGCGCTCCCTCGACAGGATCGGCTGAGACGAACGACGACGAGGCGACACTCTCGGAGTGAGCCCCGGCCGCGGGAGAACGTTCGAGGAGGACTGTTGCGCACGACGAGCGGGTGGACGACGGCGATGCTGCTCGGCTGCTGGGCCGCGGCATCCGTCACGGGGTGCTCGTCTGCGCCGGCCGCGCCTTCTGAAATCCGGGAACAGCTCGAGCGCAACGGCGAGGACCTCGCGCTGCCACCGCTCGACCTCGAGACGATGCAGTGGGTGAACGAGCTCGACCGGGCGCTGCACGGCGACCCGTCGTTCGGCGCCGTGGCGATCGACGGGCCGGCCGTCACCATCACGTGGTACGGGCCGCGCAGCGCGCTGCTCGACACGCTCATCGCGTCGGCGCCCGACGGTCTCGATGTGATCGTGCAGCCCGCCGACTTCTCGCCGGGCGAGTTGCATGACCTCGTGCTCGCCGCGATGGCGCCCGGCGCCGTGCCCGGCGTGCAGCTCGCGATGGGGCACGTGCGCAACGACGGGTCAGGGCTTCACTTCGGGATCGTCGAGCTTCCGCCCGGAGTCACCGAGGAGTATGTCGCACACCTCATCGGCCAGGCGATGGGCCGGTCCGACGTGCCGATCACCGTCGAGGTGTCGGGCGCCGTCATGCCGGTCTCGGGCTGAGGCGTGTCAGCGGGGGGATGCCGCCCCCGCTGTGCCTTCCGCCGGCATACGCGCGCGGCGGCCGATCGAAAGCCATGCAAGCGGCCCCGCCGCGGGCACCAGCAGCACGACCAGGGTCCAGGCCACTGCCTGACCGGCGGCGAGCCTGCGGGCCGACCGCGCGAGTGAGACCAGCGCGATGACCAACAGCACGAGGAACACGACCGTCACCGACGACCATGCGATGTCGTACGTCGCAGGGATCAGGGGGTTCTCGTCCATGCCTTCACCCTAGAACGCCGCGGTGGCCGACGGTCGGGGTACCACCACGTCATGCTGCGGCTCGTACCGCAGCGGTGACGCGAAGAAGGCGGCGGCGAGCACGACGGCGACGATCGTGCCGATGAGCAGCACCCGCGTCATCACGACGGCCGTTCCGGCGCCGAGCCGACCGCGGATGAGCGCGAGCAGCGCCAGCCCGGCGAGCCCGCCGGCCGTGTTGACGATGATGTCGGTCGTGTCGAAGCTGCCGATCGACAGCAGCGGCTGAAGGGTCTCGAAGACCAGACTCGACCCGGCGATCACTCCCGCCGCCGCGAACCACCGCCACGACGGGGCGAGCACCCCGAGGAACAGCCCGAAGGGCACGAAGATCGCGAAGTTGATCGCGACCTCGACGGGCGAGCTGGCGCCGGCCTCGGCATCCGGAACGAACGGGATCAGCTTGATCGGATGCGGCAGAAATGCCGCCGCGCCCACCCACGGCACGGCCAGCTTCCACAGCACGATCCATGTCAGCAGCGCGAGGTAGACGACGAAGAGAGCGACCAGCAGGGTGTGCGTGCCCCGAGTGAACGGCCGCTCCCTCAGCCGCGGGCGGCCCACCATTCCCGCAGGCGCTGCTCGGCGGCATCCGCACCGATCAGCCCCTCGTCGAGCCGCACATCGAGCAGGAACCGGTACGCCTCGCCGACCTCGCGCCCGGGCTTGAGGCCCAGCACCTCTTGAATCCGGTTGCCGTCGAGCTCGGGGCGCATCGCGTCGAGCTGCTCCTGCGCCGCCAGCTCGGTGATGCGCCGTTCGATGTCGTCGTAGGCGGCTGCGAGCCGCTTCGCCTTGCGGACGTTCCGGGTCGTGACGTCCGCGCGCGTGAGGATGTGCAGCCGTTCGAGCTCGGCGCCGGCGTCGCGCACGTACCGACGCACCGCCGAGTCGGTCCAGACGCCGTCGCTGTACCCGAAGAACCGCAGGTGCAGTTCGATCAGCCGCGCCACCACGCCGATCGTGTCGGTGTCGAACCGCAGCGCCTGCAGGCGCTTGCGCGCCATCCGCGCGCCCTTGAGGTCGTGGTGGTAGAACGTCACTCCGCCGCCCGGCTCGAGCTTGCGGGTCGCGGGCTTGCCGATGTCGTGCAGCAGGGCGGCAAGACGCAGCGGCACATCGGGGGCGGCATCCGGATGCCGCGTCCGCTCCAGCTCGATCGCCTGGCGCAGCACCGTGAGCGAGTGCTCGTAGACGTCCTTGTGGTGGTGGTGCTCGTCGACCTCGAGCCTGAGCGCGGGGATCTCGGGGAGGAACTCGTCGATCAGCCCGGTCTCGACGAGGATCCGGATGCCTCGCACCGGGTCATCCGTCTGCAACAGCTTCACCAGCTCGCCCTGCACCCGCTCGGGGCTGACGATCTCGAGCGTGGCGCGCAGCGCGGCGATCGCCGCTTCGGTCGAGGGGTCGATCCCGAAGCCGAGCTGCGCGGCGAACCGCGCGGCGCGGAGCATGCGCAGCGGATCGTCGCCGAAGCTCACCGCGGGGTCTGCGGGGGTCTTGAGCCGCCCGGCGACGAGGTCTTCGACGCCGCCCGTCGGGTCGACGAGGGTGCGCCCCGGCACACGCAGCGCCATCGCGTTGACCGTGAAGTCACGGCGCACGAGGTCACCCTCGAGCGTGTCGCCGAACTCGACCGTCGGCTTGCGGGTGACGCCGTCGTAGCTGTCGGCGCGGAACGTCGTGATCTCGACCTGCTCGCCCTGGACCCGGGCGCCGATGGTGCCGAACGCGCGCCCGATGTCCCACTGCGCGGTGCTCACCGGCTTCACGATCCGCAGGATGTCGTCGGGCCGGGCATCGGTGGTGAAGTCGAGGTCGTTGACCGCGCGGCCCAGCAGCGCATCGCGCACCGGACCGCCGACGATCGCCAACTCGAACCCGGCGTCTTGGAACGTGCGCGCCAGCGTGTCGACGACGGGGGACTCGGCGAGCGCGCCGAGGCGCGCGACGCCCTCGGCCATGTTGAGCATGCTTCGAGCCTACCGAGCGGCGGGAGGCGGCATCCGTCGCGTGCCCGGCCTTCGCGGCGGCGAGTGCGGCGCTTTCGTGCGAGTGCTGCACTTCGATGCACCGCAGCCGCACCGAAGTGCAGCACTCGCGGCAACCGCGCCGCTCACGCGAACGCGAGGAACCCCGTGAACACCAGTTCGCGCAAGCGCGGGAGCAGATCCGCGCGCAGCGCGGCCGCGTCGACCTCGAGCAGTTGCGCGATCGCGTCGATGAGCACCCCCACCGGGCAGCTCGCCGTCGCACGCGCCGACGAGTGCGGCCAGAGCCGGGTCGACCGACAGCGCCCGCGCGAAGCCGCCGCCCTGGCGCAGCTCGATGACCGTGGGGTGCTCGTGGCCTGGCAGGTGGTGGCGCGCCTCGGTCACATCGGGTGCGACCAGAAGCACGGATGCCTCGACCCCCGCATCGTCGAGCATCGCACACCGATCGTGGGCGGCGAGCGCCGCGGCCAGGTGCGCGCCCAGCCCGCTCTGGTCGGCCAGGGCGCTGGGCACCTGCTCGTACCGGGCGAGCGTCGGAGCCCCCGCGAGCGGGCGGCGCAGCAGCACGTACCCGAAGCCGATCTCGCTCACCCCGCGCGCGGCGAAGTCGTCGAGCCAGGCGCCGACGAGCCGCGCGAAGGCGGGGGTTCCGGGCACGGTCCCGCCGTCGCGCACCCACAGTTCGGCATACGCGAGCGGATCGAGCGCCTCGCGTTCGACGACCCACGCGTCGAGGGGAACCTCCGACGCCGAGACCCACGCCCGCACCCGCTCGAGTCCGTCGACGCCGTCGCGCGTCTCCCAGTTGCCGAGCAGCTGCGCGACCCCGCCGGGGGCGAGATGCGCCCCGACACCCGTGAGGAAGGCCTCGACGAGCGCGTCGCCCACCATTCCCCCGTCGCGGTACTCGTACTCGGGCACGTCGTCGCGGCGCGGGGTGATGACGAACGGAGGGTTCGAGACGATCCGATCGAACTCCTCGCCGGCGACCGGATCGAAGAGCGACCCGGCGCGCGTCTGGATGCCGTCGATCCCGTTGATGAGCGCGTTCAGTCGCGTGAAGCCGAGGGCGCGCGCCGAGATGTCGGTCGCGACGACGTGCGAGACCGCACGCCGGGCCCGCAGGGACTGGATGCCGCAGCCCGTCCCGACGTCCAGCCCGCGCCCGGCCGGAGTGGGCAGCTGCAGCGCGGCGAGGGTGAGCGAGGCGCCGCCCACCCCGAGCACGTGGTCCTCGGGGAGCGGCCCGCCCACCGCGGCCTCGTCCAGATCGCTCGCGACCCACCACTCGGTGTCGCCGGAGGCGTCGCCGAACGACTGCGGCCGGATCAGCGCGAGCGGTCGCACGGTCGCCGCTGCGTCGCCGGCGCGGACGACCTCGGCAAGCGACAGCGCCACGAGCCCGTCGACCCCCAGGCGCGGGAGCGCGCGGGCGACGAGCTCGGCGGGCTGGGGCATCCCCAGCACGAACAGCCGTGCGAGAACCGCGACGGCGTCCTCACGGCCGGCGATCGCCTGCAGCGCCGGCCCGCGCAGGCCCCGCACGACCGCGTCGTCGGCGGTCGCGCCCCACGCGCCGCGCACCGACTCGGACGTGAAACCCGCCGCGCGCAGATCGTCGGCGAGGGCACGGCAGAGGTCGGCGTCCGGTGTCACGGTTCCATTCAATCGCCCCGCCCGCCCGCACGGCCACCGGCCCACGCCCGCCGGCCGTCTGCGGCGCCCGGCCCGCCGCGCCCGCGCCGCCCAGATCGGGACCGTAGAATCGCACCAGATCGTGCGGTCGTGAATCGCACACGAGCGAAACCACCAGCATGACCGTGACCACCCCTGCCCCGCGACGCCCCGAGTCGCGCGCGCGCCGCCGGATCGCCGGCCTGTTCGCCGCGCTCGCGATCGTCGGCGCTGTCGTCGCGGGCGCGCTGGCGCCGCTGGCTCCGGATGCCGCGGCCGCTGCCTCCCCGACCCCCAGCCCTTCCCCCACGCCCACGCGCTCGGGACTGGCCGTGCTCACGCTCGCGCCCGTCGGCAACGGCATCGTGCGGGCGGGCGACGCGCTCACCGTGTCGGCGTCGGTGCGCAACGAGACGCCTGCGGAGCTGCCCGCGTCGACGGCGACCCTGGCGATCGGCGACGGCGCGATCGGCGATCGCGCGGCGCTGCGCGCCTGGCTCGCGGGCGATGTCGGCGGAGTGACCACCCAGCCCGTCGCGCAGGCGGCGTTCGAGAGCGTCGAACCCGACGGCATCCAGACCGTCGCGATCGTGGTGCCCGCCGACAGCCCCGCTCTCTCCGCGCGGGGCCCCGGGGTCTACCCGCTGCTGGCGACCTACGACGGTCCCGCGGGCACGGTCGCCTCCACGAGCGTCATGATCGTGCCGAACGACGCCGCCACCCCGGTCGGCGTCGGTGTGGTGGTGCCGATCACCGCCCCCGCGCTCGGCGAGGGCCTTCTCACGTCGGACGAGCTCGCCGAGCTCACGGGCCCGACCGGGTCCCTCACGAACCTGCTCGACGGCGTCGACGGCACCTCGGCCATCCTCGCCGTCGACCCCGCGGTCGTCGCGGCGATCCGCGTGCTCGGCGCGTCCGCGCCGAGCACGGCGACGGCGTGGCTCGAGCGGCTGTCGGCCCTGACGAACGAGCGTTTTGCGCTGCAGTTCGGCGACGCGGATGCTGCCACCCAGGTCAACGCCGGCTTCGCGAAGCTGCTCGCGCCGACGTCGCTGGGCGCGTACCTGGCGGCGGCGGACTTCCCGCCGGGTTCGGCCACAGCGTCTCCTGCCCCCGTCACCCCCTCGCCGTCGCCCACCGCGACAGTCGACCCGAACGCGCCCGTGTATCCGACCCTCGAGGAGCTGCTCGACGTCGAGGCGAGCCGCGCGAACGTGTTCTGGCCGGCGACGGGCACCGCCGGCGCGAACGTCGTCGCCGGACTCGTCGAGGGCGGCACCCCCGAAGAGCCCGCACTCACGCTCGTCGACTCGCGCACCACCACGGCCGGACGCACCGGCGCCACGGTGCCGGCCCGCGCCCGCGCCGCCGACGCCGACGTGCTCGTGTACGACGCCGATGCGAGCGCGGCGCTGCGCACGGCCTCCACCGTCGACGGGGTGGGCGAGCGGGGTGCCCCGCTCACCGCGGCCACCGCCTTCCTCTCGTTCGCCACCGCCGACGCCGCCGGTGCGCCGCTGCTCGTCACCGTCGATCGCGCCGATGCGCGCTCCCGCGTCGCACTGCGCGCGGCGATCAACGCGGCCACCCACGCCCCGGGAGCGGTCGAGGCGACGCTGGAGGCGATCGTCGGCGCCGCGCCGCAGCCGGTCCAGGTCGCCGACGTCGCCGCCGACGAGGCGCGCGTGGCAGCGGCATCCGCCCTGTCGTCCGGTGAGGCGAGCGTGTCGCGGTTCGCGACGATCCTCGACGACCCGAGCCTGCTGACCGGTCCGCAGCGGGCAGACACCCTGCAGCTGCTGGGCCTCGCATGGCTCGCCGACGAGGGCGCATGGGGCGCGGCGATGGCGGCGAACGCCGAGGCGACGACAGCCACCCTGGACTCAGTCGGGATGCTGCAGCCGAGCACGATCCAGCTCATCGCGTACGACGCGGGCGTGCCGGTGTGGGTGCGCAACGAGCTTCCCTACCCCGTCCACGTCATGCTCTACGCGACGCCCGACGACCTGCGGCTGGACGTGCAGGAGGCCACCGAGGTCACCGCCGGCCCGTCGAGCAATACGCGCGTCGACGTGCCCGTTCAGGCGCGCGTCGCCAGCGGCGAGGTCACGATCGAGCTGCAGCTGCGCAGCCGCACGTTCGAGCCCATCGGCGCGACGCAGTACGCCGAGGTGCACGTGCGCGCCGACTGGGAGACCATCGGCACGATCGCGCTCGGAACGATCGTGGTGGCGCTGCTCGCCTTCGGCGTCGTGCGCACCATCCGCCGCCTCCGCAGGGCGAAGGCCGCACAGGCGGATGCCGCGACCGACGAATCCTCCGCGACCGACGATTCGGCCCCCGGACCTGCCGAGTCCACGCGATGAGCGGCATCGGGCGGGCGAGCGTCATGATCGCCGCGGGGACCATGGTCTCTCGCGCGACCGGGCTTCTGCGCTCGGTGCTGCTGGTGACCGCGATCGGCGCGGCGGCGTCAGCCGACGCGTTCGCCGTCGCCAACCAGCTGCCCAGCAGCATCTACATGATCGTGTCGACCGGCATCCTCACGGCGGTCATCGTGCCGCAGATCGTCTCGGCCAGTCGCGCCCCCGACGGGGGCGGCGCGTTCATCTCGAAGCTGTTCACGCTGGGCACCGTGATCCTCCTCGCTGTCACCGCCGTCGCCGTCCTGTGCGCGCCGCTGCTGGTCGACCTGTACGCGAACGAGTTCACTCCCTCGCAGACGGCGCTCGCGACGACGTTCGCGTACTGGTGCCTGCCGCAGATCTTCTTCTACGGCATCTACGCGCTCGTCGGCGAGACGCTCAACGCACGGCGCATCTTCGGCCCGTTCACGTGGGCGCCGATCGTCAACAACATCGTGTCGATCGCCGGCTTCGGCCTCTTCATCGCGCTGTTCGGCTCGGGGCAGAAGTCCCCCTTGGCATGGACTCCCGCCATGACCGCGACGATCGGCGCGAGTTCGACGCTCGGCATCGTGCTGCAGACCGTCGTGCTGCTGGTGTTCTGGCGGCGCACCGGTCTGCGGCTGCGCGCGGACTTCCGCTGGAAGGGCATGGGACTCGGACAGATCGGCCGGCTCGCGGGCTGGACGTTCCTCATGGTGCTCGTCACCCAGCTCGCCGCGATCGTGCAGTCGAGCATCCTCGCGACGGCGTCCGCGGTCGAGGCCCCCGCTCAGATAATCGCGGGCAATGCGAGCCTCATCTTCATCCTCCCCTACTCGATCATCGCCCTCTCCATCGGTACGCCCTACTTCACCCAGCTCAGCGGGAACGTCGCCGCGGGCCGGTTCACCGAGGTTCCCCGTGACGTGTCGACGAGCGTACGGGTGATCTCTCTGCTCATCGTGCTGTCGACCGCCGCGCTGGTGGCGGCATCGGTGCCGGTCTCGCGCGTGTTCACGACCTCGCACGACCAGGCGATCAGCATGGCGCTCGTGCTTGTCTGCTACCTCGCCGGACTCATCCCGATCGGCGTCCTGTTCACGGTGCAGCGCACGTTCTACGCCTACAACGACACGCGTACGCCGTTCGTGTTCACCCTGGTGCAGGCGGGGATCGCCGCCGCTCTCGCGCTGGCGGCGCTCGCCCTCCCGCCCGAGCTGCGCGCAGCGGGCGTCGCCCTGGGTCAGTCGTTCTCGATCCTCGTGCAGGTCGTGCTCGCGACGATCCTGCTGCGTCGCACGGTGGGCGCGCTGCGCGTGCGGACCTGGATGCTGTCGCTCGCGCGCTTCGTGATCGCGGCGATCCCCGCGGGCGCCGCCGGGTGGGGCGTGTTCCTGCTCCTCGGCGGGATCGACGGATGGACGGTGTCGTCGCAGCTGCTCGGCGCGGTCGGAACGGTGATCATCGGGGCTGTCGCCGTGGCGGTGTACTTCCCCGTGCTGGTGCTCCTGCGCACCCCCGAGCTCGCACCCGTCTTCGCGCTGCTTCGCCGCTTCCTCCCCGCGGGCCGTTCCTGAGCCTCGCGGGTCGTTCCTGAGCCTCGCGGGTCGTTCCTGAGCCTCGCGGGTCGTTCCTGAGCCTCGCGGGTCGCTCGAAACCACCGCGGGTCGCTCAGCGAGCCGCAGGCCAGGCGAGACGACTGCCGCAGGCCTCCGGTACCCGCCGCGGCGCGGCATCCGTTCTTTCACTCCTCGGCAATCGCGCAGGGCTCAGGAATGCCCCGCGGTTACGATGTGTTGGAGCACTCGGAGTCAGTGAAGGGGGCGCTCGTGCGTCAGGTCATCATCATCGGATCGGGTCCGGCGGGCTACACCGCCGCCATCTATGCGGCGCGCGCGAATCTCGCACCGCTCGTCGTGGCCAGCTCGGTCGAAGCAGGCGGCGAGCTCATGAACACGACCGAGGTCGAGAACTTCCCGGGCTTCCCCGAGGGCATCCAGGGGCCCGACCTGATGAGCAAGATGCAGCAGCAGGCGGAGCGCTTCGGCGCCGAGGTGCTGTACGACGACGCGGTCGAACTCGACATCGACGGCCCGGTCAAGCGCGTCACGCTCGGCAGCGGCAAGGTCGTCGAGGGCGACAGTCTGGTGTTCGCCACCGGATCGGCGCCCCGCAAGATCGGCATCGAGGGCGAGACGCGGCTGTCGGGTCGCGGCGTGTCGTACTGCGCGACCTGCGACGGGTTCTTCTTCCGCGAGCGCGTGATCGCCGTCGTCGGCGGCGGCGACTCGGCGATGGAAGAGGCGACGTTCCTCACGAAGTTCGCCTCGAAGGTGTACGTGATCCACCGCCGCGGCGAGCTGCGCGCATCGAAGATCATGCAGGAGCGCGCTTTCAAGAACGACAAGATCGAGTTCGTCTGGAACAGCGAGATCATCGACATTCTCGGAGAGGATGCCGTCACCGGCGCCGTGCTCCGTGACACGGTCGACGGCTCGACGCGCGAACTCCCCCTCGAGGGCGTGTTCGTCGCGATCGGCAACGACCCGCGCACGCACCTCGTGCACGGCAAGCTCGACCTCACGCCCGAGGGCACGGTCCGGGTCGACGGGCGCACCTCGCGCACGTCGGTCCCCGGGGTCTTCGCGGCAGGCGACGTGATCGACCCGACGTATCGCCAGGCGGTCACCGCGGCCGGCAGCGGCACGGTGGCCGCACTCGACGTCGAGCACTACCTCGCCGCGCTCGGCGAAGCAGGCGCGCCCGCGGCATCCGTCTCAGAGATCGACGAACTGCCCGACGCCGACGCGGCGTAGCCGCACACCCCGCGCAACCCCCCGCGCCCGCTCAGGAACAATCCGTAGCGTGGATGCGTTCCAGCACACGACAGACTTCCGATCGAAGGAGTAGATATGACCGCCAAGGCGACGACGTCGGCGACGTGGGAGCAGGACGTTCTTCAGGCCGAGGGCCCGGTGCTCGTGGACTTCTGGGCCGCATGGTGCGGACCGTGCCGCATGGTGGCGCCGGTGCTGGACGAGATCCAGTCCGAGAATCCCGACAAGATCACGATCCTCAAGCTCAACGTCGACGAGAACCCCGACCTGGCGATGAAGTACCAGATCACGTCGATCCCGGCGATGAAGGTGTTCCAGGGCGGCGAGGTCAAGACGACCATCATCGGCGCCAAGCCGAAGTTCGCGCTCGAGCAGGATCTGGCCGCTTTCATCGGCTGAGCCCCTCGTCTGTGAATCAGCCCCGGTCCGCATCTCACGCGGGCCGGGGCTTGTTCGTGCGGGTTCTTCGTGCGGGGTTCTTCGTGTGCGGGGGTGTGCAGGTGACGGATGCCTCGTCCCCCGCTTTCGGTCAGGACGCGTCGACGCGCACCGTCGCATCCCAGCGGCGGTGCTTCTCGTTCTCGCCGAGCAGACGCCACACTGCGCGAGTCAGCGGCGGATAGTCGAGCGCGATCTGACGCAGCACCCGGTAGTTGCGTGCGGCGTTGGGTCGGGACCCCCCGTTGGCGGCGATGTTGTCGGCCCGCAGGATCAGCACGACCAGCTCGTCGACGGTCGGAAGGTCCTCCATGAACTCCCACGGGTCTTCACCCGCGCGCAGTCTCTCGTGCACGAGCACCGACAGTTCGTCGGCCGCCTCAGCGCGCAGCAGTTCGAGGCTGGCCCGGCGCCTCGGGGTGTACTCGTGCGTTGTCACCACTCAAGGGTAAACGCCTCTCGCCCACCGCGCGCCCGTGCGGCGCGCGCTCGGTGGAGTCCTCGACCGGTGAGCGGGAGTGCGCCCGGATACAGCGCGAGGCGAGGGCCGGGTACGGTCCGGCTCAGCCCTGGCCGTAGCCCGACTCGCCGAGTTCCCCCAGGATTCGATTCAGATCCTGGATGCTCGCGAAATCAATGTTGATCTGGCCTTTTCTTGCACCCAGAGCGACCCTCACGCGGGTGTTGAGCCGGTCCCCGAGACGGTCGGCGACCTCGTCGAGGTGCGCCCGTCGCGAGCCGGCCTGGGGCTTCGGGATGCGCCTTCCCGGCGCATCCGTTCCCTTCGCGGCCGCTTCGGCACCTCGCACCGAGAGATCCTCGTTGACGATCTTGTCAGCGAGTCGCTGCATCGCCTCGGGGGTGTCCAGCGACAGGATCGCGCGGGCGTGCCCCGCCGTGAGAACGCCCGCCGCGACTCGCTGCTGCACGGGAACGGGCAGCTTCAGCAGGCGGATCGTGTTGCTGATCTGCGGACGCGACCGTCCGATGCGGGTGGCGAGCTCTTCCTGCGTGATGCCGAAATCCTCGAGCAGCTGCTGGTAGGCGGATGCCTCCTCGAGCGGGTTGAGCTCGGATCGGTGCAGGTTCTCGAGCAGGGCGTCGCGCAGCAGGTGCTCGTCGGCGGTGTCGCGGATGACCGCGGGGATCTCGTCGAGCCCCGCCTCGCGCGCAGCCCGTGTGCGACGCTCGCCCATGATGAGCTCATAGGTTCCGTCGCCCTTGTCACGCACGACGACGGGCTGCAGCACGCCGAACTCGCGGACGCTGTGCACGAGCTCGGCGAGGTCGTCGGCGTCGAAGTGGGTGCGCGGCTGGCGGGGGTTCGGCACGATCGACTGCGGGTCGATGTGCACGAGACGCGCACCGGGCACCGCGACGAGCTGAGGCCCGGGCTCGGTGCCTTGGCTTGTGCTCGTCTCTGTCTCTATGTCTGTTTCGGGCTCTGTCTCGGTGGCCGCAGCCACCTCTTCGTCAGTGACGACCCGGGGGAAGAAGACGTCCGAGGGACGCTCCTCCGCCGGCTCGCTCGTTGGAATGAGTGCTCCGATTCCCCGACCCAGACCAGTGCGCTTCGCCATCAGGAGCCTCCCTCGCTCACCGCGGGCGCGGCAGATCGCCGCACCAACTCAACCGCCGCTTCGCGGTATGCCACTGCGCCTGCGGACTGCCCATCGTAGGCGATGACCGTCTGGCTGAAGCTCGGGGCCTCCGACACGCGCACCGACCGCGGGATGACCGTCTCGAGAACCTCGTTCGGAAAGTGCTCCCGCACCTCATCGGCGACCTGCTGCGCGAGGCGTGTGCGGGCGTCGTACATCGTGAGCAGGATTGTCGACAGCTGCAGCCTCGGGTTGAGGTGCTTCTGGATCATGCGCACCGTGCCCAGCAGCTGGCTCAGACCTTCGAGTGCGTAGTACTCGCACTGGATCGGTATGAGCACCTCGGTGGCTGCCGTGAACGCGTTGATCGTCAGCAGTCCAAGCGACGGCGGGCAGTCGATCAGCACGAAGTCGAGTCGTTCGTCGAGGTCGGCGAGGTAGGTGCTGAGTGCAGTCTTGAGACGGTGCTCACGCGCCACTTGCGACACGAGCTCGATCTCGGCGCCCGCGAGGTGGATGGTGCTCGGCGCGCACAGCAGATTCGGCGACTCGGGGCTGGTCTGCACGATGTCGGCGAGCGGAAAGTCGTCGATCAGCACGTCGTAGACGCTCGGGATCTCGGCGGTGTGCGGAACGTTGAGCGCCGTCGATGCGTTGCCCTGCGGGTCGAGGTCGATCACGAGCACGCGCGCGCCCAGTGAGGCGAGCGCCGCGGCGAGGTTCACGGCGGTCGTCGTCTTGCCGACGCCGCCCTTCTGGTTGGACACGGTGAGCACCCGGGTCGTGCCGTTCAGGTCGAGGCTGATCTCCTCGAGCGCGCGTCGGCGGGCCGTCAGATCGGCGAGCTCGCGGGCTAGCGGGGTGTCGTCATCGTCGAGCGAGAAGGATGTCGCGCCTCCGGTGTTCTCGGGCTGTTTCACGTGAAACACCTCTTCGTCGCGCTCGTACATAGCCGCTGTCTACTCTAGTCACCCCCGTCGACACCAACCGCTTGGACGCGGCACCGACCGCGCTTCAGTTCGGGGTTCTCACCCGGCACATCCCCGCCGGTCGAGTCGCCGCCGCCGCCATGTCGAGACCACCCCGCGAGCACCCCCGCCCCGCCGGTCGAGTAGGCGGCGCAGCCGCCGTATCGAGACCAACCCCAACGTTTCACGTGAAACCCACACCACCCGCTCCGCAAAACCCCGCACCCCACCCCGCCGGTCGAGTAGGCGGCCCAGCCGCCGTATCGAGACCAACCCCAACGTTTCACGTGAAACCCACACCACCCGCTGCCGCAAACCCCGCACCCCACCCCGCCGGTCGAGTAGCCCGCGCAGCCGCCGTATCGAGACCACCCGCGAGCACCGCTACACCTTCGCGACCTCGCAGACCCCCCGACCCCCGCCGGTCGAGTAGGCGGCGCAGCCGCCGTATCGAGACCAACCCCAACGTTTCACGTGAAACCCACACCAGCCACTGCCGCAACGCCCGCAGCCCTCCCACCCACCACCCCACCGGCCAAGCGGGCGACCCCACCGCGATATCGGGTCCCTCACCTACACTCCGGTCGAAACACGTAATCCTCGAAGCTTGTCTCCCCAACACCGGCGCCACCACCTTCTGGCTGGTGCCGTGGCGTTACGTCACCATGTCCGAGGCACGTCCGAAGGCGGCCGCTACGGCGCGCACCGACACTCTCGCGCCAAACAACGACTGGTAAAGCTTCTCAGTCGCAAGTCAGGCGCCCTCGAGAATCCGCGCGAACGTCGCTACCCACGGTTCCTGGCCGGTGCTCTCTCTGAACGTCGCACGATCGCTCGCCGAAGGTCACCGGGACCGGGCCGTCTCCATCACGCGATACACCTCACTCCTCGCGCGCTCCTTCCGCACTCGGCTTGAAGCTCTTCTTGCTCAATCCCGGCAGCTCGTGCGCGCGCTCGTGGACCAGCGCGAGACGCTTGGCTCGACTCCAGTTCTGAATCTGCTTCTCTCGAAGGTACGCATCGGCGATGCGAGCGAACTGTTCGAAGTAGAGCAGGCGTACTGGCCTCCGCCGACGCGTGTACTCCGCACCTTCACCTTCCTGGTGTTGCGCGAGCCGATGCTCCAGGTCGCGCGTGCTCCCAACATAGAGACTGCGGTCCGCGCACTCGAGTATGTACATGTAGCCCATGCGAAGAGACTGCTCTCACGGACGAACGGTGTCCTCCAGACTCGGGCAGTCTGTGCATGACCGGCACGAATCCGCTCCTGGGGAGGATGGGTCGGTGTCTTGTCGTCGCGCGTTCCCCAGTTCGCCAGTTCGCCGAGTCGACGTACTTGACAGGAACGTTGAATCACCTCTTCACCCCAGGCCCTGCCCGGGCGCTGAGATTCGCGGAGAGGTTGAGTGGGCCATCGGGATGGCGGGATCTCGGCGGGCTCGTTGCCATTTCCGCGCGAAGCGGGCGACGGTCTCGATACAGCGGTTTCGTCGTCTCTTCGACCAGCGGGATGAGGACCGCGCTCCAGGCATACGCGAGACGCACGTTGAGGAAGCCGGCTTGCTCCTTTTCACGTGAAACGTGGGGAGTCATACCGCTATCAGCCTGCGGCACCCCGAACCTGCGTACGAACTACGGCGCGGGGGGGGCGGCTCGCCCTCTCGTGACACACCGGGTGGATGGTCTCGATACGGCGGCACGGCCGCCTACTCGACCGGCGGGCAGGCGGCTGCGTCACGTACGCTACAGGCGGGTCGAAGCATCCGTCGCCTCGGAACACGGCGGACGCACACAGAACTCGGTTACCGCCGCCGTTTCACGTGAAACACCGGATGGATGGTCTCGATACGGCGGCGCAGCCGCCTACTCGACCGGCGGGCACGCGGCCGCGTCGCGTACGCTACCGGCGGGTCGAAGCATCCGTCGCCTCGGAACACGGCGGACGCACACAAAACCCGGTTACCGCCGCCGTTTCACGTGAAACACCGGTGGATGGTCTCGAGTAGGCGGCTGCGGCGCAGCCGCCTACTCGACCGGCGGGCGGGCGGGTGCGTCACGTACTCGATGGGCGAGCCGAAGCCCCGGCGTCGCTGAACACGGCGGTGCACGCGAACTCCGGTTACCGCCGTTTCACGTGAAACACCGGATGGATGGTCTCGATACGGCGGCGCAGCCGCCTACTCGACCGGCGGGAGCAGTGCGCCGTGATTGAAGTCCGCGCGGGCGTCCTGCGCCTGAGTGGAACACCGCGGGGAATGGGGTCTGCGGCGAGGGCGTCGCCTGCCCGACCGGCGGATGCGACGGCCGTGATCCGGGTATCGATGGAGGCCCACCGACGGCCCCCTTTGCCGCCGTTTCACGTGAAACACGGGGTTGGCCGCCACGGCGGAGGGCCGGGACCGACCAGCGAACGGCCGTCGGCGAGGTTCCCGCGCGGTGTCACCTTGACATTCCCACAGCGCGCGCGTAAGCACCGGGGGGAGCGAGCTCGATACGGCAACTGCCGGCGGAGTGCGACGTCGACCGGTTGCCGCCGTCTCGAGACGCCCGGCTCGTATCGGACCAGCGTCGGGTTGGCCGGGCCCCGCCGCCACGTCTGCATGACGATTCGCGGTCGGGGGAGGCGCGCAGGGCCGACACCCGCGAACGATATCGTCGCGACGTGGACCGCGCTCTCTCACGCACCTACCGCCGCTTCGCCGACATCGAAGCGGCGGGGGTCTCTCGCACGTACGACGAATGGGCGAGTGCGATTTCCGACGACCCCTCGGTCCTGGGACTGATCACTCAGTTACCGGGTATCAAGCGTCAGCCGAATCTCGTGTTCGCGGCCGCCCGATTCGCCGGGTCGCCCGTGGGTTCCTACAGCACGTTCCGTTCGTGGCTGCTCGACCACTGGGCAGAAGTGGTGCCGATCATCCTGACGCGGTCCACGCAGACGAACGAAGCCGGCCGGTGCGCGGTGGTTGTTCCCCTGCTCGCCCAGCTCGACGGACCGCTCGCGCTCGTGGAGGCCGGCGCGTCGGCGGGATTGGTGCTGTACCCGGACAAGTGCAGCTATCACTACACCGAAGGTGACGCCACGACGACAACCCTGCATCCCCGGTCCGGTCCCAGCGAGGTGGAACTGCCCTGCCGGATCGACTCGGCCAGTGTTCCGGCGCAGCTCCCCGAGATCGCGTGACGCGCGGGCGTCGACCTGAACCCCGTCGATCTGCGCGACGAAGACCACCTCACTTGGTTGGAGACGCTCATCTGCCCGGAGCACAGGCAACGACGAGAGCGCCTGCATCGAGCCGCCTCCATCGTCACCGCCCACCCGCCGCACCTCGTCGCCGGCGACATCGTCGAGCAGATGCCCGCACTCGTCAGCCGTGCGCCGGCCGGTTCGCACGTGGTCGTCTTCCACAGCTCGGTCCTGGTCAACCTCACACCTGAGCACCGCGCGGAGTTCATCGAGTTGATGCGGTCGATGAGCAACGTCACGTGGGTCAGCAACGAAGGTGCCGGCGTCCTGCCTGGGGTCGCTGACAAAGTCACGGCAGACATCCGGGGTCGCACGATCCTCGCCCGCGACGGCGAGCCCTTCGCTCTCGTCGGCCCCCTCGGGCAGAGCTTCGAGCGACTGTCATGAGTCCGGTCCGCGCCCGTTTCACGTGAAACACTGCGCACACGGTCTCGTCATCGTCATCGTCACAGCCGAGTTCCGACGGGATAGCGTCGTGGGGTGATCCATCTCCTCGCGCGCCGCATCCATCCCACCCATCGTGCGCGGGTGCTCGAGTGGTTGGCGGAGGTCGACGGCGCACGGCGTGATGAAGCGCTGCAATCCCTGCACGCCGAAGGCATCGATCACGAGACGGCGATCATCCTCGACACCAGCGACGGGCCGATCCTCGTCTACGCGATGCAGACAGACGACGTGGAGCGATCTCGGAGGATTGCCGACGACTCGCCTCGATCAATCGATTCCGAGCATCGTGCCGTCATGAGCGCCGCGGACGCCGGATCGGCTGACGCGCGTATCGTGCTCGATCTTCGCCCCGACCCCCGCTGAAGAGTCAGGCCCTCCCAGCGTTTCACGTGAAACAGCCCGCCTCAGCGAACCGTCGCGCGCACCACCCGAGTGGGCTCTTCCAGCACGCCCTCGCCGACGACCTCGACGCGGACGTCGCTCAGCTTGAAGCGGCGGATCTGCTTCTGGGCCGCCTCGATCTCGTTCGGCGCGGCCGTGCCCTTCATCAGGATCAGCTCACCGCCGTCACGCACGAGAGGAGCCGTCAGCGGGATGAGCATGCGAAGGGCGCTGACCGCGCGAGCCGTCACCCCGTCGAGGATCGCTCCTCGACTCCAGTCCTCGGCGCGCGCGCGCACTACCTCGACGTTCGACAGCCCCAACGCGACCGCCTGCTCCTCCAGCCACGCGACGCGCCGCACCATCGGCTCGATGAGGATCCACTCGACGTCCGGCCGGGCGATGGCCAACACCAGTCCGGGCAGTCCCGCGCCCGAGCCGATGTCAGCGACTCGACCTGAGAACAACGGCGCGATCACCGCACAGTTGAGCACGTGTCGCGACCACAGGCGCGGCAGTTCGAGCGGTCCGATCAGCCCCCGCTGTTCGCCGTGCGTCGCCAGCGATTCGGTGAACGCCCGCGCGACATCGATGCGATCGCCGAAGAGCTTTTCGGCGACAGAGGGTTCAGGTTCAATCATCCACTGCTCCGGGTGTCTGCCACGTGCCGACTGGAAAGATCAGGCTCGACGGATCACCGTGTGACGGTCGGCACCCTCACCGTACGACTCCGACACATAGCCCCGGTCGGCCACCAGATCATGCACGACCTTGCGCTCGTAGCTGGTCATCGACGGCAGCGACGCCTGCGATGCGCCGTCCTCGAGACGCGTGATCGCCGTGTCGACCAGGCGCCCCAGCTCGTGCGTGCGGGAGTCTCGCGAGCCGCCGATATCGAGGATCAGGCGCGAGAACCGGCCCGTGCGGTTCTGCACCGCGATGCGCGTGAGCTCTTGCAGGGCCTGGACGGTGTCGTGGTCTGACAACGTGCGGACGGCGGCGGGATCCTCCGCCTCCACCGACACATAGGCGCGGCCCGCGCGTACGTCGAGCGCCAGATCGCCCTCGATGTCGGCGATGTCGAGCAGGCCTTCGATGAAGTCCGCGGCGTAGTCGCCCTCCTGCTCGAGCTGCTCGACGGTGGCCGGCTCGCGATCGTACGATGCCGAACCGGTGTGGGCGGGAGTGCTGGTGGTCATGGAATTCCTCTGGTGGATGACGCGATGATCAGCGGGTCGTGGCGGCGACGCTCAGGATCCGGCGGGTGTCGGCGGGGTTCCCGTGCCCTTCTGAGACTGCTTCTTCGCGCGCTGTTTGCTCACCGGCTGCTGCCGCTTGGGGGCGGCGGCCTTGGCCCGTTCGGCTTCTTCGAGAAGGCGCTGCTGCTCGGCCTGGTACTTCTCCATCGGGATGACCTTGCCCTTGGCGTCGAGGGCCTTCCCCTTGCGCGCCAGACGCTCCTCGCGTGCCTTGGCGGCGTCCGATCCGGGGGTCGGCATCTCGCGGATCACCAGGAACTGCTGGCCCATCGTCCAGAGGTTCGAGATGAACCAGTAGATGACGACGCCGAGCGGGAAGAACACGCCCGAGAAAATGAAGCCGAGCGGGAGGATGAAGAGCATGATGCGCTGCATCTGGTACGCCTGGCCGGTCTTGGCCTCGGGCGACAGGTTCTTCGAGATGATCTGCAGCTGGGTGTAGAACTGCGAGCCGATCATCAGCACCACCAAGACGATCAGGATGATGATCGCCGGCATGTTCTGAGTGTCGAAGGCGTCGATGAGCGTCTCGTGCAGCGACGCGACGCCGAAGAGCCTCGCGTTGTAGAACTCCTGTGTCAGCTCGGGAGTGAGCAGTCCGACACCGCCGAGCCCCTGCTCCGCGTGCAGCTTGATCGAGCTCAGCACGCTGTAAAGCGAGAAGAACACCGGCATCTGCACGAGTAGCGGAAGACAGCTCGAGACCGGTGTCGTGCCGTGCTTCTTGTACAGCGCCATGGTCTCGCGGCTCATGGCCTCGCGCGAGAGCTGATCCTTCTTGCCCTTGTACTTCTCTTGAACTTTTCGCAGTTCAGGGGCGATTTCCATCATCTTGCGCTGGCTCTTGATCTGCCGCACGAACAGAGGGATGAGCGCTGCGCGCACGACGACCACCAGCCCGACGATCGCGAGCACCCACGTGATGCCCTCGGCCGGTGCAAAGCCGACCGCCGTGAAGAGCCAATGCCACGCGACGAGCACGAGTTCGACGAGCCACTTCAGCGGCCACAGGATGAATCCGATGAGATCCGGCACGGATCAGTCCTTTCCAGGAGGAGCAGGTACGACGAAACCGCGACGGGTGAGGCCGTACCGGAAGTTCTTGCGAAGCGGCACGTCGTCGACGCCGCCCTTCGCCCACGGGTGGCATCGGGCCAGCCGCGCAGCCGTGAGAGCCGTTCCGATGATCGCGCCGTGCTGTTGCACAGCGCCGACCGCATACGCGGAACAGGACGGGTAGTACTTGCAGACATCGCCGTAGGTGTGCGAAATGGTAGCGCGATAGCCGTGCAGCAGCGCGAGAGCCGCGTTGCGGGGCAGCAGCGGAATCGCTGCGAGAGCGGCGGATGCCTCGAACCGGTCGTCTCCGAGGGCGTATGCGGGCAGGACGCTCATGCCGCGCTCCGCGCCAGGCACCGCGAGACCTCGGCGCGCAGATCGCGGAACGAGGCTCCCGCAGAACTGGGGAGCGCCCGGATGACGATGTCCGTCCCAGGACGAACACCGGGGAGCGCTTCGGCGCACACGGCCTTGAGGCGACGGCGAACCGTATTGCGGACGACGGCGGAACCCACCTGCTTGCTCACGATGAAGCCGAAGCGGACGGCGCCGGCCTCGGCGGCCGCACCGCCGGAGACATAGCTCACGGTATGGGCCGCGGCGCAACGGCGGCCCCGACGGACGACGGCCTTGTAATCCGATCCACGGGTGATCCGGTTCGGCCTCGCGAGCACCGCTTGTACGGGCCTGGACTCAGGCCGAGAGCTCGGTGCGACCCTTGGCGCGACGCGCCGAGAGGATCGCACGGCCGGCACGCGTGTGCATGCGCGCGCGGAAGCCGTGCTTCTTGGCGCGGCGGCGGTTGTTGGGCTGGAACGTGCGCTTGCTCATAGGGATCTCTTCCGGATCGGTGTGTCACCGGACAGGCGACCAGCGACATACTGGCCATGTGGAAACCGGAGACGGCGTACAGGGACTGCCTCGAAGGCATAAGTCAACCGATTAAGGCTACGTCGAGACGCCCCAGAACTCAAACCGGGCACGCGCGCGCGGCATTATCCCCAACCTGGGGATGACCCGTCGCAGTGACACGCGGGCCGGAACTACAGTGGAGTTTGCCCCTTCCGCGTGACGTGACTACCGTGGTCCCGGCAGTTATCCACAGGCTCGCAGACCCACCGCGACGTCTGACAAACACCCGGGGGGGCCATGTCGTCGCACGAAGTTCCAGATGTTCCTGTCTGGAGCGCTGTGCTCGACGAGCTCACCGCCGACGACCGTGTGACTCCCCAGCTGTGGGGGTTCCTCAACCTCGCCGTGGCCCAAGGCGTGATGGCCGGAACTCTCTACCTCGACGTTCCGAACGATCTGACGCAGGCGCAGCTGAACAAACGCCTGCGCACCTCGATCCTCGAGGCGATCGCCCGCGTGGGCGAACCGTCGGTGGCGAACTTCCGGGTGGTCGTGAACCCAGACCTCGCCGACGCTCATCTGACGGCCCCGATCCCGGTGCAGTCCCCGATCCCGCCGCAGACGGTCGTGCAGGCATCGCCCCAGACCAGGCCGCGCATCGATGAGATGCCGGATGCGGCATCCGTCGTCTCGCGCAGCGACACGCGACTGAACTCGAAGTACACGTTCGACAACTTCGTCATCGGCCAGTCGAACCGCTTTGCGCACGCGGCCGCGGTCGCCGTGGCCGAGGCGCCGGCGAAGGCCTACAACCCGCTCTTCATCTACGGCGATTCGGGACTGGGCAAGACGCACCTCTTGCACGCGATCGGCGACTACGCGCTCAGCCTCTACGCCGGCATCCGAGTGCGGTACGTCTCGAGCGAGGAATTCACGAACGACTTCATCAACTCGATCGCCAACAACCGTGGGTCGGCGTTCCAGGCGCGGTACCGCGATGTCGACATCCTGCTGATCGACGACATCCAGTTCCTGCAGGGGCGCGCCGAGACGCAGGAGGCGTTCTTCCACACCTTCAACACGCTGCACGACCACGACAAACAGGTCGTGATCACCAGCGATGTGCCGCCCAAGCACCTCACCGGCTTCGAGGACCGCATGCGCAGCCGGTTCGAGTGGGGCCTGATCACCGACGTGCAGGCGCCCGACCTCGAGACGCGCATCGCGATCCTTCGCAAGAAGGCGCAGAGCGAGCGGCTTCTCGTGCCCGACGACGTCATGGAGTACATCGCCACCGTCGTGTCTTCGAACATCCGCGAGCTCGAAGGCGCACTCATCCGCGTGTCGGCGTTCGCGAGCCTCAACCGCTCGACCCTCGACATGTCACTCGCCCAGACGGTGCTTCGCGACATCGTCGATCAGGATGACGCGAACGTGGTCTCTCCGACCGACATCATCAACGCCACGGCGCACTACTTCAAGCTCACCGTCGACGACCTCTACGGATCGAGCCGGTCGCAGGCCGTCGCGACGGCGCGGCAGATCGCGATGTACCTCTGCCGTGAGCGCACGAGTCTCTCGCTTCCCAAGATCGGGCAGCTGTTCGGCAACCGTGACCACACCACGGTGATGTACGCCTACAAGAAGATCAGCGATCTCATGAAAGAGCGCCGCTCGATCTACAACCAGGTCACCGAGATCACCGCGCAGCTCGGTCGCGCCACGCGCTGATCGCCCCGCCGGATGACCCGGCGCTCTCGCACGCACCGCCTTCGTTCGCGAGCGTGGTGGCCCTGTCGCGCGCCGAAATATGCCGCAAGAGTCCCTTGACACGCCCAGCGAGCCGGGCCATCATTCTCGTTCTGCACATGTGGAAAACTTGTGGATAACTCGGGACGATCCCTCAAAGTCTGTGCACTTCCGACGCCTTCCTGTGGACGACAGCCGCACGATGCCGGCACCGGTGATTGCAAGGCGACAGCGCTCTCCGCAGCCCGTCCACAAGTCACAGACGTGTAGTTCCCATGTGCCGATTGGGCAGCCGCGAGTTATCCACAGTTTCCACAGCGGTTAACACCATGACGTTAATTCCCTTGAACCTTGGCTCATGCGATCACCTTCGAGATCCGGGCTCCGCGCGAATCACAAACCACTCGCGGACAGCAGTCGGGCACTAGCTGTTCTTCCCATTGACGTTGTGGACGCGGTCGATGGGTGCTTGGCCTCCGATGCCGGTGTGGGGTCGATGGTGATTGTAGTGGTGCAGCCAGGCGGGGTAGCTTGCGGCTCGCTGCTG
>NZ_JBFECU010000006.1:0-199361 GCF_041379855.1 Microbacterium sp. BWT-B31 | reverse complement strand
CCTTGAAGGTGCTCCTCGAACTGAGTGAATCTGAACTCTAGACAAGTCCTATTCTCCCAGATCAGGAGCACTTTCCCCATTCACCACACGGCACTCAGCCCGCCCCACCATGAAAGCCCGAGGTTAGGGCTCTTCGCAGTTGACGGTGTAGTTGGGCGTCGGGGGTCGGTTCGCGGATAGGCGTCGAGGTCTTCCAGGATGGAAGTTCTCACACTGCCCATCCGCCGGAAGACCTCGACGTGCACCACCCTACGTTCGCGACCCCTGACCTCACCACGTTCTGCCGTCTCGACGAGCTCGGCCTTCAAGCCGTTGGCCAGCTGCTCGAGCCGGACCGGGCGGTGCTGGAGTGCCGCGTTGTCGAGGACGACCCGTGGTGTCGGAAGTGTGGCGCCGAGGGGGTGCCGCGGGACACGGTGACCCGGCCGCTGGCGCATGAGCCGTTCGGGCATCGGCCGACGACGCTGCTGGTGCGGGTGCGCCGGTACCGGTGCGGGCACTGCCGGCGCACCTGGCGGCAGGACATGACGCGGGCGGCGGCGCCGCGGGCGAAGATCTCCCGCGGCGGGATCGGGTGGGCACTCACCGCGATCGTCGTCGACCACCTCACCGTCTCCCGCGCCGCCGCAGGCCTCGGGGTGTCGTGGCACACCGCGATCCTCGCGGAGGGCAAGCGGCGACTGATCGACGACCCCACGAGGTTCGACGGGGTGACCACGATCGGTGTCGACGAGCATGTCTGGCGTCACACCAGGTTCGGCGACAAATACGTCACCGTGATCATCGACCTCACTCCGGCGCGTGAGAAGACGGGCCCGGCGCGGCTGCTGGACATGGTCGAGGGCCGCTCCAAGGCAGTGTTCAAGCAATGGCTCGCCGCACGCCCTGCGTACTGGTCGAAGGCGATCGAGGTGGTCGCGATGGACGGGTTCGCAGGCTTCAAGACCGCCGCCGCCGAAGAACTCCCCGACGCCGTCCCGGTCATGGATCCCTTCCAGTCGTCCGCCTCGCCGGCGACGCGTTGGACCAGTGCCGCAGGCGCGTTCAGCAGGACCTGTTCGGGCGCCGCGGAATGAAGAACGACCCTCTCTACAAAGCCCGCCGCACCCTCCACACCGGCGCAGACCTGCTCACCGACAAGCAGAAGATCCGACTGGACGCGGTGTTCGCCGTCGAGGAGCATGTCGAGGTCGAGGCGACCTGGGGCATCTACCAGCGCATCGTCGCCGCCTACCGGGAGCCCGACAAGACCACGGCGAAGGCGATGATGCAGGCCGTGATCGCCACGATCACAACCGGGGTTCCCGCCGCGCTGGTCGAGATCCGCAAGCTCGGCCGCACCCTCAAACAGCGCGCCGCCGACATCCTCGCGTTCTTCGACCGCCCCGGCACATCGAACGGGCCGACAGAGGCGATCAACGGGCGGCTCGAGCACCTCCGCGGCTCCGCGCTCGGCTTCCGCAACCTCACCCACTACATCGCCAGATCACTGCTCGAAGCCGGAGGATTCAGACCCGCGCTACACCCTCGTTTGTGAAGAGCCGACAAAGGCATTGAGGTCGGTCAGTCGTAAGCCCCCGCACGGGGGCTTTCGTCGTTTGGCGGGCGTTGCGATTTCGCCCGCTACGCGCCCTCGAACTCGCCGGGCAGCACCACGTTGTGGGGCGCACCGGCGAACAGCGGCGCGACCTCGTCGGTGCGGTAGCCGGCGGTGCCGGTGCCGATCGGGGTGAGAAGGAACCGAAGCTCCGGATGCCGCCGCGCGTACACCAGGAAGCGCGCGACCTCGTCGTGGAGGACGCTGAGCCCGCTCGTCGTCACGATGGCGTAGCTCTGGCCGTGGTGGCCTCGACCCTGGCCCCACTCGGCGCCGAACCGCTCATAGGCAGTGCGCGAGGCGCCGCCGGCGTGGCGGCCCTCAGCGTTCGAGCCGAACACGAAGACCTCGTCGGGGGCGAGGTCGGTGATCCAGCCCGACGGGTGCTGGTCGCTGCCGACGCGGCGACGCTCTTCGTCGGCGACCTCGCGCATCACGATGAGCTGAAGCCGCGACAGCGCGTCGAGGCGACGCGATGCAGGGAGGTCGCGAAGCCCTTCCGCGGCGCGTTCGACGACCTGATCGAACGTCGGCTTGGGCGGGGGGAGCGGCGCCGATGGCCGAGCCGGTGCGGACTGTGCTGCGGGCGCGACAGGAATGCTCCCCAGCGGGAACGCGGCGGCGGCCGCTGCGGCGAAACGTGCGACGGGAGCGGCGGATGCGGCATCCGGAATGCTCGTCGCAGTCGTGTCTTCGGGTGGTGCCAGGAAGTCGGCGGCCTGTCCGAACACCTCATCGAGGCCGACGCCGAGCGACTTCGCGATGAGCAGCTGCTTCTCGTATGACGGCATCCGCCAGCCCGTCTCGATCTGAGCGACAAGTGCGTAGGAGGCGCCGATCTGCGACGCGAGCTCTTCGCGCGACATCTCCAGCGCCTTTCGGCGCGCGGCGATGCGCAGACCGACCTGCTCATCACCGGTCTTCTTCGATGCGGGCTTCATGCGCGGGCTCCTCCCGGACCGTAGGCAGAACGGATGTCGGCGACCACGCTTATGCTAACAGCATTGCTCGTATTGCGCTGAAAGAAACGTTCTGATAATACTGTGAGCATAACCAACCAACCGCTTTCCGCAGAGGAGACTCCCATGACCGACTCGAACTACACCGCGATGCTCGTCATCCTCGACCGCTCCGGCTCGATGTGGTCGATCCGCACCGATATGGAAGGCGGCGTCCGCCAGCTCATCGCCGGCCACGCCGGGCAGCCCGGAATGGTCACCGTCGACCTCGTCACCTTCGACGACGTCATCGAGCACACCCACGCGTTCGCCGACCCTGCCGAGGTGAAGGTCGTCCTCGAGCCGCGCGGCTCGACGGCCCTGTACGACGCCATCGGCGTCTCGTTCGCAGGCTTCGGCGCCGCGCTGGCCGCTCTGCCCGAGCATGCTCGCCCCGACACGGTGCTCGTCACGATCGTCACCGACGGGTACGAGAACGCGTCCCGTGAGTACACGGCGCACGACGTCAAGCGACTCATCGAGACGCAGCGCGATGTCTATGACTGGGACGTCTCGTTCATCGGCGCCAACCAGGACGCCGTGCTCGAGGCCCAGCGCATCGGAGTCGACGCGAAGGACGCGCTGACGTACGACGTCGCCTCCGTCGCGCCGATGATGGCGGCCCACACCGCGAAGCAGCTCCGCCGCCGCGCGGGCGACAAGACCGGCTACACGGCCGCCGAGCGCGGTGCGGCCAAGCCTGAGAGTCGCTGATCAGGCTCCCTTCGCGCGCCAGCCTCAGTCGCTGGGCGATGAGCAAGCCGGTCGCGGCATCCGCTCGTTGATAGGGTCGGGCGATGCGCGCCATTCCTGCGTCCCTCGATCGTGAGATCGTCGCGGCGATAGGCGCACGCCTTCAGGATGTCGCCGGCACGCACGACGTGCGCATCGCGTGGGCGATCGAGAGCGGCAGTCGTGCGTGGGGTTTCCCGTCGCCGGACAGCGACTACGACTGCCGGTTCCTCTACGTGCGGCGACCAGAGGCGTACCTGTCGCTGTGGAAGACGCGGGATGTCATCGAGACGCCGCTCGACCGCATCTTCGACGTCAACGGCTGGGATCTGGCCAAGGCGGTGCGCCTCATCGCGAAGGGCAACGCCGCGGCGATCGAGTGGCTGCGCTCGCCGATCGTCTACGACGGCGATGAGGGCTTCCGCGATCGACTGCTCGCCCTGGCGGGCGAGGTTGTGGAGCGGGAGCTCATCGGTCGCCATTACCTGCACGTCGCCCGCCAGCAGCTGAAGCTCGCGAACGGGTCCGGGTCGCTCAAGCGCTTCTTCTATGTGCTGCGTCCGGCCGCGGCACTCCGCTGGCTCGGTGATCACCCGGATGCCGTCATCCCGCCGATGGATCTGCCGACGCTGCTCGACGATTCGGAGGTTGGTGACGGCATCCGTCGCGCCACCCGGCAGCTCATCGACCTGAAGGCGGTCACCCGCGAGATGGGCAACGGCAGGCCGCCGCGGATCCTTGCCGACTTCGCCACCGCCGAGGTCGAGCGAGCCGCGCATTTCGATGACGGCGCGGCCGGCCAGCACGAGTCGGTCGCCCGGGCACGCGCCGTGGCTGACGCGTGGTTCCGCGCCGAGCTCGAGCGGCAGCACGCGTAGCGCCTTCGCGACAACGCCGGGGTTGTGCGGCGTCTGCTCGACGTGCGCACCGCCTCGTTCGCGCTCATGGACGAAGCGGTGGCACTCACCGGCATCCCGCACGCGCGCAGATCGTGCGCTCGAGCAGGGTGTCCACATCGTGGTGGCGGCGCTGCGCGACCGCGTGAAGGCGGCCGCGGTCAGCGGGGGTGGGAGTGGGCGCCCACCATCCTGAGGGCCAGGTCGGAATAGAACTCGGCGACCTGCTGCGGGCTCCAGGCGCCCTCTTCGCGGTACCAGCGCGCGATGTCGACTCCGAGCGACGCGAGCGCGGTGGCGGCGAGCGCGGGGTCGGACGTGTCGAACAGGCCGGCGGCGATGCCGTCGCCGACGATCTCACGCAGTTCGGTGTCGATGCCCTTTCGCAGTTCGGCGATCTCGTCCTGGTGGGCGGGGGTGAGGGCTGAGAGCTCGTAGTTGAGCACGCGCGCCACGGTGTGGTTCTCGGCGTGGTACGCGGCGAAGGCATGGGCGACGGCCGCGAGCTGCGACACCGGGTCGCCGGCGGAGGCGCGTGCGTCCCGCACCAGCTCGAGCGTGGCTCGATGGCCGTGTCTTGAGATCAGGTGGAGCAGGTCCTCCTTCGAGCGATGATGCACGTACACCGCCGCGGGACTCATTCCGGCCGCGCCCGCGATGTCACGGGTCGTGGTCGCGTGGAACCCCTTCTCGGAGAAGGCCGTGATGGCCGCGTCGAGGAGCCGTGTGCGGGTGAGCTCGGCCCTCGAGGCGAGCGGCGGATCGGTCATCGACGGGAGTCCTTCGGGGGTGGCACCCGGGGCCGCGCGGGCGGCAGGGATTTGACGAATGGGCGAGCAGCGTGCAGAGTTCATCATAGAACTAAGCAAGCGCTTAGTCACCTACGTGGGCATTCAACGGAGAGTGGTGCGGATGAGCCAGACATTTGAAGGAAAGACGGCGATCGTGACGGGGGCCAGTCGCGGCATCGGCCTCGCCATCGCCCAGCGGCTGGTCGATGAGGGAGCGCGAGTCGTGATCACGGCGCGCAGTCAGGACGCGCTCGAGGACGCCGTCGCCTCGCTCGGCGGTCCGCAGCGCGCGCTCGGCATCGCAGGGAAGGCCGACGACGGCGAGCACCAGGCCGAGACGGTCCGTCGCGCGCTCGAGGCCTTCGGGAGCGTCGACCTCCTGGTCAACAACGCCGGCATCAACCCCGCGTACGGGCCGATGATCGACCTCGACCTCGACATCGCGCGCAAGGTCATCGAGGTCAACTGCCTGTCCGCGCTGGCGTGGACCCAGCACGCGCACAAGGCGTGGATGGCCGAGCACGGCGGCGCCGTCGTCAACGTCTCGTCGGTGTCGGGGGTCAAGCCCGCTCCGGGCATCGGCATCTACGGCGCGAGCAAGGCCATGCTGATCTCGATCACGGAACTGCTCGCGGTCGAGCTCAGCCCGGGCGTCCGCGTGAACGCCGTGGCCCCCGGGGTCGTGAAGACCAGGTTCGCCGCTGCCCTCTACGAGGGGCGAGAGGATGCCGTCGCCGCGGGCTATCCCCTCAAGCGCCTGGGTGTGCCGGAAGACGTGGGCGGTGCTGTCGCCTTCCTGCTCTCGGACGACGCGAGCTGGATCACCGGGCAGACCCTGCTGATCGACGGCGGGCTGACCATCGCGGGAGGCGCGGCATGAATCCCCCCGGCCTCGACCTCGAACGGCTCTCGTCCTGGTTCGCCTCCGCCGGGCTCGGCACGGGCGACTCGCTCAGTGCCACGCTCATCGCGGGCGGAAAGTCGAACCTGACCTTCGTGGTGACAGGGGGCGGTGGCGAGTGGATCGTCCGGCGGCCTCCGCTCGGGCACGTCCTGGCGACGGCGCACGACATGGGTCGCGAGTTCCGGGTCATGACCGCGCTGCAAGAGACCGCGGTGCCCGTGCCGCGCACGTATGCCCTGTGCGCGGACTCGTCGGTCATCGGGGCGGAGTTCTACGTCATGCAGCGCTGCGCCGGCACGCCCTACCGCCGAGCCGCCGAGCTCATCGCGCTCGGCGCCGACCGTGCGCGCACGATCTCTGAACGACTCGTCGACACCATGGCCGAGCTCCACCTCGTCGATCCGACCGAGGTCGGGCTCGAGGGCTTCGGGCGGCCGGAGGGGTATCTTCGCCGCCAGGTCGATCGTTGGAAGCGCCAGCTCGACGCGTCCCACAGCCGCGACCTCCCCGCCGCCGATGAACTGCACCGCCGCCTCACGGCACAGGTGCCGTCCGAGTCGGCCGCGGGCATCGTCCACGGCGACTTTCGGCTCGACAACGTGCTCTTCGACGCCGGCGACCGCCCCACCGCGGTGCTGGACTGGGAGATGGCGACGCTCGGCGATCCGCTGAGCGACCTGGCGCTGATGCTCACATACCACCGGCTCGCGGATGCCTCGACGAGCGTGCTCGTGACGGACGCGTCTCGTGCCCCGGGGTTCCTGACCGAGGATGAGATCGTCGCGCGCTACAGCGCGAAGACGGGGCGCGATCTGTCGAGTCTCGGCTTCCACCTCGCGCTCGCGGTGTTCAAGCTCGCGGCGATCCTGGAGGGCATCCACTTCCGCCACCTGCAGGGTCAGACGGTCGGGGAGGGCTTCGACGGCATCGGCGAGGCCATCGAGCCGCTGCTGGACGCGGGCCTGGACGTGCTCGAAGGGAGCCGGTGATGGACTTCGCGTACGACGCCCGCACCGAGGATCTGCGCGGCGCGCTCCTGGAGTTCATGGCCGGTCACGTGTATCCGGCCGAACCGGTGTTCGAGGAGCAGCTTGGGCCCTCGAGGACAGGTGGGCGTGGGACTGCGCGCCTGTCATCGAAGACCTGCGTCATGAAGCGCGTGCCCGTGGACTGTGGAACCTGTTCCTTCCCGGGAGGGACGGCGCGGGGCTGACGAACCTGCAGTACGCCGCGCTCGCCGAGATCTCGGGCCGCAGCCCGAACCTGGCCCCCGCCGCGATGAACTGCGCCGCGCCCGACACCGGCAACATCGAGGTGCTGCACGAGTTCGGCACTCCCGCTCAGCAGCGGCGCTGGCTCGAACCGCTGCTGGATGGCCGCATCCGCTCCGCGTTCGCGATGACCGAGCCCGGCGTGGCATCCTCCGACGCCACGAACATCGCCACCAGCATCGTGCGCGACGGCGACGAGTACGTGCTCAACGGCCGCAAATGGTGGATCACCGGCGCGATGAATCCGAACTGCCGGGTGTTCATCGTGATGGGAAAGACCGACCCGGATGCCGCGCGACACCGCCAGCAGTCCATGGTGCTGGTTCCGCGAGACACGCCCGGCCTGCGGATCGAACGCGGCATGGAGGTCTTCGGTTACGACGACCACCACCACGGCGGGCACGCCGAGCTCTCGTTCACCGACGTGCGGGTGCCGGTCGAGAATCTCATCGGTGAAGAGGGCGGGGGCTTCGGGATCGCGCAGGCGAGGCTCGGGCCCGGCCGCATCCATCACTGCATGCGCGCGATCGGCATGGCCGAGCGTGCCGTCGAGCTGATGTGCGAGCGCGCCGACGGTCGCGTCGCGTTCGGGCGCCCGCTCGCCGACCAGGGGGTGATCCGAGGCTGGATCGCCGAATCTCGTGTCAGGCTCGAGCAGCTGCGCCTGCTGGTGCTGAAGACCGCCTGGCTGATGGACACCGTCGGCAACAGGGGGGCCCACGTCGAGATCCAGGCGATCAAGGTCGCGACGCCCGAGACCGTGCAGTGGATCCTCGACAAGGCCATGCAGGTCCACGGCGCGGCGGGCCTGTCCCAGGACTTCCCGCTCGCCGGCATGTTCGCCGGCATCCGCACCCTCCGCTTCGCAGACGGGCCCGACGAGGTGCACAAGAACGCTCTCGCCAAGGCGGAGCTCGCACGGCAGGAGGCTCGCCGCACGGTGTGAAACCGGGTTGGCGCACCGAGCCCGCGCGGGCGCCGCGACGACATCACCCGTGGCCGGGGCCGGAATCTTCCTGCCGCTGCGGAGGCGATGTTCGGCGTTGCGCGGTGCGAGATCCGACGCCGCCGGGCGCGACATGGTCGAAGGTCTGTCCCGCGTGCCAGGATGAGTGTCGCGGGCGACCGTCGCCCGAGAGAGGGAGTCATCGCTATGACCGCGCCTGACGCGTACGCACCGCACGAGCCTGTGGAGCACGATCGCAACCCGCTGCTGCGGGTCGCGATCTGGGTCGCGATCGGCGCGCTCGTAGCCGCCGCGCTCGTGTGCGTCGTGTGGGTGCTGATCGGGCCTTCGAACGGCATCATCGGTCGGGCGTTCCTCACGATCCTGCTGTTGGCCGCTTTCGCGGGTGTGGCGATCCTCGACGCACACCTGGCTCCGAAGCGTCCGGCCTGGTTCGCGCTGGCGAGCATGGCGTCGTGGGTGATCGCGCTCTTGATCGGCGCGGTGCTGATCTGGATGCCGGAGCGCTACTCGTTCAGCGGCTTCGAGCGGTTCCTGAAGTTCCTGCTGATCGTGCTGATCCTGCAGCTCGCGCTGCTGCACCTGCGCCTGTTGACCAAGGGGCACGCCCGCTACGTGACCACCTTCACGCGGGCCGTCACCATCGTCACCATCGTGCTCGTGGTCGGCCTCGCGGTGATGCTGATCGTTCCCATCGTGCTCAGCGAGTGGGTGGACTTCTCGGACCTGTACTGGCGCATCGTCGTGGCTGTCACGATCCTTGCGGCGGTCGGCACCGCGCTCATCCCGCTCGTGAACGCCCTGTTCGCGCCGAAGCGCGTGAAGGCCCCGCACGCGGGAGTCTACGGTGCGCCCACGTGGCCGACCTATGTCGACGGCGTCACGCCGCTGCCGGTGCTTGCCGACGGCACCCCCGACTGGAACGCCTACTACACGGGTCACCCGACGGCGCAGGCGTACCCGGCCGCACCCTCTGCACCGGCCGAGTTCGCCTCGCCCCAGTACCCCGCGCAGTACCCGCAGCAGTGGGCGACGGATGCCGCGCCCGGCGCCAACGCTGCGTATGGCGCGCCTTCCCCGCAGCCGTACGACAGCACGCCCGCCCCGCAGCCGTACGGCAGCACGCCCGCCTCGCAGCCGTACGGCGCGCCTGCCCCGCAGCCGTACGACGGCACGCAGGCGCAGCCGCCTTTCGCCCCGCCCGTCCCGCCGAACGGGTACGACGGCTACCCGCCGCCGCCCCCGCTGCCGCCGCGCCCGTAGACCGCGCCGCCGCGGCGCGACCCCGATCCGCACACCAGCACGCGCTCGTGCGCGGTGGCGACGACACCGCGACCGATAGCCGCGAGTCTTGACTTCCAGCGGGAGTGCCGAATCGGAACCCCCGCGCGGCGCTCACCACGTTCTCGTCGGCAAGGCCCACACCGACCACTTGGCAAGTTACCTTGCGAAAAGTAGACTTGCGACATGGAGTCGGACCGATCATCCTGGACAGTGGTCACCGGCACGGCGTCACAGATGCAGCGATGCTCCATGCGCTCCGTTTCCCGGTCCGGCACTTCGTGCAAGACGATGCGATGACCATGTTCATCGGCCCCGACGAGACCGGCACTCTGGTCGAAGTCGGGGTCATCGAGTGGCACGGCATCATCGCGATCGCACACGCGATGCGTCCGACTCGACCCAAGTATCTGAGGTGAACATCATGGCTCCACGCTCTATCGAAGACATCAAGGCACGCGCCGACGAGTTCGCGGACGCGTTCGAGAACTACGAACCCAAGCCCGGCGACCAAGACGCCCCGATCCCGCCCGTCATGGCGGTCAAGCTCGCCGCCTGGCGGCGCGACACCGCCGAACGCGAACTCGCAGACGCCGTACGCGCGGCGCGGGAGAAGCGCCTGTCGTGGCGCGAGGTCGGTGAGGCCATCGGCACCACCGGCGAGGCCGCACGCCAGCGTTACAGCGCATCAGCCTAGCGGCGCGATGGCACTGCCCTTCTCGCGGGGCAAGGGAAGAGCAGGACGGGAGTCCGCGTGAGTGAGTACACGAGACCGCAGATCGAACCGGTCGAGTTCCGAGACGATGACGGCAACGTCATCGAGCACGGCAACCGCTGGGCGAGCCGCGGGGGAACCCCGCCTGAGGACAGCTACTCGGTAGAAGAGCACCCGGAGCGCTTTGCTCCGCTGCATGCCGTCGTGGCGGCGCTCATCGGCTAACTCGTCTCCAACTACGAGGTCGATGTCGACGAAGGGCACCACGTCACGGACGGCCTGCTCCATGCGCCGACCGCCGAGGATACCGTGCGCGCTGCCCGGGAACGCATCAGTGCTCCATGAGTGCTTACTCGTGGGGCAGACGATGGGGCACCGAGTATGGTCTTGCGCGTATGTGGATGGACGTGTATGTCCTAGAGACCTCGAAAACCGTTGATTTCATGCGGTTTTCTGCCCCCTGGTGTGGGCGCCTGTTCAGGCGAGGATGAGAGTTGTGTCCTCCGCCGACGATCACGACATCGTGGTGCGGCGAGCGCGGGGCGACCATGAGTCGAGCGTAAGCGGGGCCGGCGGGAGGGCGGGATACTGGGGGCATGGATCAGCCGCGTGACCTCGAAGCCCTTGCCCGCGAGATCGCACGGGAGGCGGCCGAACTGGCGCACCTGCGCCGCACCGAGGGCGTGCTGATCGCGGCGACCAAGACCGCGGTCGCCGACATCGTCACCGAGGCCGACCGCGAGGTCGAGACGCTGATCCGCGCGCGGCTGGCCGAGGCGCGCCCGGGCGACGGATTCCTCGGAGAGGAGTCCGAGGCCAGCAGGAGCACCACGGGCATCACGTGGGTCGTCGACCCGATCGACGGCACCGTCAACTACGCCTACGGCATCCCCGCGTACGCGATCAGCATCGCCGCTGTCGAGGGCGAGCCGCGGCCCGAGGCGTGGGACGTCGTCGCCGGGGTGGTGCGCAATGCGGCCACGGGCGAGGAGTTCCACGCCGCACGCGGTGAGGGCGCGTGGGGCACAGGCTCGGGCCGCGCGCCCGGAGGCTCCGCACAGCGCGTCGGCGCTGCGGGGAGGGGGCGCGGGGACCGCCTCGCCGTCAACGACGCCGTCGGGCCCGCGGGTGCGCTGCTGGGCACCGGGTTCGGCTACGACCCCGCGACGCACGCCGGAGACCTCGCCCGACTCGCACGGATCATGCCGATCGCGCGCGACGTGCGCCGTATCGGTTCGGCCGCGCTCGACCTCGCGTCGGTTGCCGCGGGCCGCCTCGACGGGTATTTCGAGCGCGGACTCAACCCGTGGGACCATGCCGCGGGCGAACTGCTCGTGCGCGAGGCCGGCGGACGCTTCCACCGGTCGCTGCGCCCCGGCCAGACGCGGGCACTCACCGTCGCGGCGGGGGCGCAGATCTTCGACGACCTGGTCGCGCGGGCGCTCGAGGACTGACCTCTGCGTGTCGTTCCGAGCTTCTTCGGCGACGACACCGATTCATCCATGGCATTCTCAGGATGCCCCGGGTAGTGTTTACGGGATCGTTACCTTTGCCGCCCGAAGGCGAAGGTTCGTGATAAGCCCGATTGTCCGCCCGTTGCCCCCCGCGAGCGACCAACACCCGAGAGCCTTCACGTAGTGACTTTTGACCCCCCGATGGCTGACGCCGTGCCCACGCGCCGCTCCAGCCGGTCTGCACCCGCGCACGCCGACGTGCCCACGGGCGAGACCCGACCATCGCGCGCCGATACGCGGCGCCGTGATGTCTCGACGAGCGCCGAACGTCCCGCCATCGTGTGGAACCGCGTCGCCGCCCCGACAGCGAGGGTCGAGACGGTCGCGCCGGGGGCGCCTGCCGCCGCGGCGCCGCCGGTCGAGCCGCCTGCCTCAGTCGAGCCGGTCGTCGTGGTCGAGCCCGTCGAACGGGTCGAGACCATCGTTCCCGCCGAGCCGGCGGCCACGGCCGCGCGCACCGCGGAGCCCAAGCCGGTGACCGTCCCCACGCCCACGTCCCACGACGCCGACGCGCCGAGGGAAGCCTCCCCGCGCGTGGGCACAGCCTCGACCTCACGCCGTGTGCGCACGCCGCGTGCCGCCCAGCCCGAGTCCACCATGACGCGTCGCGCCGCCCGCACGGCCACGGGTGCGCAGGTGCTCATCCCCGCTTCCGCCGAGCAGGCCGCCCCCGTCACCGACGCGACTGCCGCCGCGCAGCCGTCGCCGATCGCGCCCGAGCCCGTCATCGAGACCATGCCGGTCGAGCAGATCGTCGTCACGACGATGGCCAGCCCCGTTCCCGCCGCGCCCACGAGCGTCTCGGCACCGGCAGAGCCGATGACGGCGGAGCAGCTCGAGTCCGCCGAGCACGTCATCCCGAGCGCCGACCAGGTCTCGGCACTCGCCCCGATCGAGTCCGCGTCCTCAGCCCGCGCCGCCGCCCGGGCCCGTCGCGCCGCCGAGCGCGCCGCCGAGGCTGAGGCCGAGCGTGCCGCTCAAGCCGAGGCCACGCTGACGGCTGCGGCACAGGCGATCCCGATGCCCCCGGCGGTCGAGGCCGTCGCCGAGGCTGCGCCGGTCGTCGAGGTCTTCGAGCTGCTGGAGCCGGTCGTCGACGCCGAGGCGGCGGCGCAGACCGAAGCTGTCGTCGAGGCTGCGCCGATGGTCGCGGATGCCGCGGCCGCGGCATCCGTCGATGACGAGTTCGAGCTCGCGGCGCGTCTGTTCTCGTTCACGGCCGCGACGCCCGTGCAGTTGGCCGCCCCGGCAGTCGCCGAGCCCGAGCGCGCAGCCGAGCCCGAGGTCGTGTCCGATGCGTCCGAGCACGCGGCGCCGCGTCGCAAGCTGACGCGCGCGTCGCTCAAGCGCATCACGGGCGCGTCGTTCTCGGTCGGTGTGATCGGGGTCGTGGGCCTTCTGACGGTGGGCATGACGACCTCGGCCAACGCGGTCGCGGCGACCACCGCCACCGCGCCGGTGTCGGTGCTCGCGGGCGACGTCGCCGTGGGGTCGATCAAAGCCGACGAGATCCAGGCGTACGTGGCGCCGAACTCGGTCCAGGACTCCGCGATCCAGCGCGACGGAACTTACACCACCGGACGCTACGTCGAACTGGCGGGCGCCCAGGGCATCTCGCACTACTCGAGCGACGTGTTCGTCAACAACCAGAACTGCCCGATCCAGTGGCCGTTCGCCGTCGGAGTGCCGGTGAGCTACGGCTTCGGGTACCGCGACGGCGGCTTCCACGAGGGCGTCGACTTCACGCCGGGCGAGGGCGCTCACATCCAGGCAATCGCCGACGGAGTGGTGCGCGTGTCGAGCGAGAGCGACGCCGGCTACGGCGTCTCGGTCGTCATCGACCACGTCATCGACGGCCAGCTGGTCTCGACCCGCTACGGGCACATGGAGTACGGCTCGCGCCAGGTTCAGGTGGGAGACCAGGTCGAAGTGGGCGAGTTCATCGGCCTCACAGGCGACACCGGCCACTCGTTCGGCGCCCACACACACGTCGAGGTGCTGCAGAACGGCACCACCCCGATCGACCCGCTGCCGTGGCTGGCCGCGCACAACCAGTGCTGAGGAATGCGGCACCCGTCGATTAAGTCTGGCGCCGCGGCTCTGGTATTCTTTTCTGGTTGCCCGCTCGCGGGCAGCACGCCCCGATAGCTCAGTGGCAGAGCACTTCCATGGTAAGGAAGGGGTCGTCAGTTCAATCCTGACTCGGGGCTCGCAGCATCCGTCGTCCGCGACAGCGGATGCCTCGCGGCAGGGTAGCTCAGTTGGTGAGAGCGCACGACTCATAATCGTGAGGTCGCGGGTTCAAGCCCCGCTCCTGCTACAGATGAAAACCCCCGGTTATCCGGGGGTTTCTGCATTCCTGGATGGTCTCGCGGTGGCAGTGCAGAGGCAGATCGGTGCAATAGAGATTCGATTCCCGCGACGCGCAGCTCGAGCTCGACCCGTACACGAGGCATGATGTCTCGCCCCGGGTTGAATGGAGGCTCTGATCGTCCCGAAAGGATGAGGAGCGATGCCAGCTTTGAAGAAGTATCCGGCGGAGTTGAAGGCGCGGGCGGTCCGGCTCGTGCTGGAGTCGCGTGACGTCGACGGCGGCCGCCGTGGCGCGTGCACCAGGGTCGGCCGTCAGCTCGGTATCCCGGCGGACACGCTGCGCGGGTGGGTGCAGCGCGCCGAGGTCGACGGGGGTGTGCGCCCGGGCACGACCACCGACGACGCTGCCCGGCTGGCCGCGCTGGAGCGTGAGAACCGTGAGCTGCGGCGGGCGAACGCGATCCTGCGCAGTGCGTCGGCTTTCTTCGCGGCGGAGCTCGACCGCCCACAGAGCAGATGATCGCGTTCATCGACGAGAACAGGGACGAGTTCGGGGTCGAGCCGATCTGCAGGGAACTGCCGATCGCCCCGCAGACGTACTACGCGGCCAAGGGTCGGCCGCCGTCGAAGCGGTCGATCAGCGACGAGGAGACGGTCGTGAAGATCCACGCCGTGCACCGGTCGAACTACCGCGTCTACGGTGCCCGGAAGGTGCACGCGCAGCTGCGCCGCGACGGGCACGACGTGGCCCGGTGCACCGTGGAGCGGCTGATGCGCCGGGAGGGCCTGCGCGGAATCTCGCGGCGCAAGGGGCCACGAACGACGATCCCCGGCCCGTTCACCGACCGACCCGGCCAACCGGGGCTTGACATGACTCTCATACGATGGGTGCGTGAGCCGCTGCCGACGCTAGCCCCGCCCGGGGCCGCGACCGACGAGGGGATACCTCCATGCGCAGCGCGCTTTGCAACACGATCTACCGGTTCACCGAACACCGCATCTGCTGCGGCCGCATCCCGGACTGGACGGCCCACGTCGGGCAGCGCTGGGACACCTACGACGTCGCCCCGTGGAATCTTTACAACGTCATCTGGCGCGTGCAGAACTGGGTACGCGGCGGGATGGACTGATCAGCGAGAGCGCGCGAACGCGCGCAGCGCGGGCACCCTCGGTACGTCTACCCACAGTCGTGGGATGGTGCCTTCGATCACGGCACCGCCGACACGGAACGCCTCGCCTTCGAGGGAGTCGAGCAGTGGAGCGAGCGCAGCCGAGCGAGACGCCGCGACGTAGCCGACTCGCCGCCCGTGACCGTAGACCGCGATCGCGTGCAGGTCGTGCGCGTTGTCCGGCTCGCGTACGAGCAGGTACTCGGTCGCGCCGAAGCGGGCGCGCTCGTTGTCGTGCAGCGCGAACGCCGTGCCCTTCACGCGCATGCGTACCGCTTCGATCCCGGTGAGGTCGACGACGGCGAGCGCAGCGGGATCGAGCTGACTCGGGGTGACCTGAGCCGCGCGCTCGGCAGCGTAGGTCTGCTCGTCGATCGCGCGGTCGACGTCGGCCATGTCCAATCCGGCCGCCTCGCAGCGATCCCAGAGCGTGGGCGCATCGATGCCGTCGGGGAACTCGGCGCGGAGCTGCCGCGCGAGCGCGTCGACGGTCATGCGCGGCCTCGGTCGCGGAGCCGCTGCCGGTGCTTCAGCGGCAGGCTGTCGCCCGGCGAGGATCGCTCGAGCGGTGTCGATCAGGTCACGGAGTACGTCCACGATCGAGACACTACCGGCGAACGGGACAGCATCGCCCGCCCCGCGAAAGGACGGGACGGGCGATGCGCGCAGCGGAGCTGCGGGGGCGGCCGTCCCCACGGCGGCCGCCCCGGTCTGGCTACGCGGTGAGGGCGACCTTGACGAAGTCGAAGGGCTTCTTGACGCGGAAGCCGTAGCGACCCTCGAACATGAGGAGGAACGTGTTGTTCGCGGTGCGGTTCTTGCCGTCGAACACCAGCTCATCGTCTCCCACGGGGAGCAGCTCGGCCCGGTTCCAGTCGGCGGCGACGGCCGTACCGGTCGGGAGGCCGAGCGAGGTGACGACGGGAGGGCCGAGGAATCCCTCGATGTCGGCGCGGGACTTGAACAGGAACGCTCCGGTCGCGCCGTTCTCGCGGAGCATCTCCAGCGCCTGCAGGTCGAGCGGGTTGAGCGCCCAGCCGGTGATCGCGCGCTCCTGGCCGAGCAGCTTGTACTTGGCCGCGGAGAGCGTGGTGAGCAGGTCGGTGGTGAACGCCTGCACCTGCACGCCGGAGGTCTCGAGGATGCCGGTGGACCTGTCGTCCTCGCCGTCGCCGGAGCACGTCGCGCTCGATCGCGGCGAGCGTGTCGTCGCGGAGCTGCACCTGCAGCACGTCGACGAGGTAGCGCCAGGCGAGGGCTTCGGTCTTGTTGGCGTAGACGCGGAAGGTGTCGTCGACCTGCCCGAAAGTGTACGTCGACGTCGGCTTCGCAGCGCCGTCGGGCACGGCCCCGGCGTTGTTCACGCGGGCGGTCTGCCGGAGGAACGAGAACACGTTTGTCGCGTCTGCGGGAGTCGAACTCTTGCGCCGGTTCGGCGTTGTGCCGGTTTTGTGCTGGTCGGAGCGTCGTGGCGAGGCTCGTGACGTTCTCCGTGGCGGCTAACGACGCTAGACGGTTTCGTCTACTCGAAGTAGACTTGAGTGCACGGCGGGCAGTAGCCCTCGGAGCCTGGCAGTCTTCCGGACGGTATGACGAGCCAGGCTCACGTGTTTCTACAGCTGGGTCACGCGCGACTTGACGATCCCATCGACGCGACGGATCCAGTCGCCGCCGTTCGAGTAGCACCATGCCACGGCGTCGCTGACCCAGAGCATCGGGTGCTCATGCGGCATGGCGTGCCGGTACTGCATGTCGGACGTACCGGCGCGCCGGAGGACTTCGGCTATCAGTCGGCGGTCGGCGCGCTCGAGCGACTCGTCGCGTTCGATGATGAGCTGTGCAACGCCGTTGCGGGCAGCCTGCTCAGCGAGCGCGCCGAGCGAGAGCGGTCGGGCTTCCTTGTCTGAGCGCTGTCGCACTATCCATACGGACACGCGCACCTCGAGCTCGCACATGCGCGAGAGCAGCTGGCGTCGGCGACTGTCGCTCTCGCTCTTGAAATGGATGCGCCGTTGGCCGGGCTTGAGCAGCGCCCGCAGGGCTCGATCCGAGGTCTGAACGTCCCCGACGGCCGATGCCGTTGCCACCACGTAATACCCGCGCGCCTTGGACTCGTCGACGTAGACACGATCAGCGGGACGGAAGCTCACGGTTCCACCGTAGTTCGCACGTCCCACATTTGTGACGCTATGCGATATAAATGCTGTATGTCGTTCCGAAGCATTGCCGCTCTGGGCGAGATCGGCGCGGGGCAGTGGGGCATGTTCACGACTCAGCAGGCGGGCGGGGCCGGGGTTCCAAGGGCAGCTCTGAGCCGCTTCGCGTCAGCCGGCGCAGTTGAGCGGATGGCGCAAGGCGTCTATCGTATGGCTGGTGCTCCTGCCGCCGATGATTTGGCGATCGACACGATTCGGGTGAACTGGCTCGCGCTCGGGGGAGCGGCGCGGACCGTCGTCGCGGCAGGTAAGTCGGCGGCGGCGCTCCATGGCGTCGGCGACTGGTTCCCGTCAGACAGCGACTTCGTCACACCCGAGCGGCGAACGACACGTCTGCCGCACGTTCGGCTGCGCATTCGCCGGCTCGAGGACGTCGATGTGACACGTGTTCACGGGCTCCCGGCGATGACAGTCGAGCGCGCCGTAGCCGACCTCGTCGAAGCGGGGGAGGACCTCTCGCTGGTCGCCGACGCTCTCAGAGATGCGATGCAGCGTGGCGTGCTGCTCTGGCCTCGACGTCTTGCCGAGCTGCTCGAACCGCTAGCACGGCGCAGTGACGTGGAGTCCGGCGTCGCGTTCGCTGACCGGTTACTGCTCGACGCCGGAGCGGACGAGTCCATGCGTGCTCGCCTTCGGGCATGACGGAGACCGGGCGAGAGACGTCATTCGGCGTCGAGGCGCTCAGGAGATCGCCGAGCTTCGCAATGACCCAGCTGAAGTACTCGGACTCTTCGATCGACGCCGCGGTGTCCTCGTTGGCGCGCATGAGGGATCGATACGTGTCGAGAGCATCGACATCAGCGCGAGATCGTCGTCATCGGAGAGCCGACGAGCGAACACTGCCGTATCCATCATCGATCGCCCTTCGTTCCGTCGGAGCTCGAGTCGCCGCCCAGAGCACGCCAGGTCCGTTCGCGGACATCGGCGAGGTCCACAGGACGGCCCGCGAGTGTCTCCAGCACGTCGCTGACCGGCCACGTCACGAGGTGCCCGAACCGCGCCGAGTAGATGCCCACATGATCGATGCGGTGTGCATCTGAGCGGTCGAAGAGCAGGTAGCCGATGATATGGCGCAGGTCGCGGATCCGGAGATAGTCCGCTCGTCCGCCGGGGCGCTTCACCTTGCCGCCGAGGCCCGTCTTGAGATCCAGGAGCAGGCCTCCCGCGATCACATCGCTATCGGCGGCGCATAGTGCCGAGCCGTCGAACGTCGGCCCAAGAACGTGAGGGCCGCTGAGGTGAGAGAACAGGGCTGTACGTGCAGTCTCGTCCATGGACGTCAGTTGGTCAACGGCATCCTGCGGCGCGAGATCGATGAGTCGCTGTGGCTGCATCTCTCCGGCATCGACAAGCTCTCGCAACGGCGAGCGACCGAGAAGCCCAATGCGGTACACCTCAGTCAGCAGCGCCAGGGCCCACGATGGCCGTCACCCGATCACCGATCGCCTGCGCGACCTGCGCGACGGCGTTGACAGCAGTGATGTTCGACACCGCTTCGGCATCGCTGAGGAAACCCACGCGCGCGATGTTCGCGTCGTACATTGGGTCGAGTGCGAAGCGCGTCGCGTAGTCGAATGCAGCGCCCAGCGTGCCTGGGTTCGCGGTGCCGCCCTCCACCAGCAACATGGGCTGCGCAGCGCGATAGGCAGCCTGCACTTCACGGGTGTGCGGGAACAGCTCGTCGAAGAGCCGCCGGAGAGTGACCTCGACGTAGAGGAGTCGGTTGCCGATCTGAAGGGTGTTGAGGTTCTCGTGGACGGAGACGGGCTCGCCGACGATCAGCCAACGGTCGAGCGGCATGTGGTGCCACACCGAGATCGTGGCGGCTTCGTGGACGTAGGTGATCGTCGCAGTCTGCCGCTCGACGTCGGCCACCATGCCGTCGCGCCAGTGTTGCGGTCGTTCGCGCAGATGTCGCAGTTGGATCGGATGCAGGCAGTGACCGGCCCGGTAGACGATGCAGGTCTTGTCGTGGATGCGGCAGTCGCTCATGAAGGCTCCTGAGGACAGGGGCGTGCGCCCGTCTTACCTGCCGCCAGTCGACGGCAGGTCGGGTCTTCTCCGGAGGGCACCGTGCCGGGCGGCGCGGTTGCCGGTCACCCTGTCCGGAGGCTGCGGGTGACGCTCTTGACCTGACACGAACGTACACGACGGTGCGGGCGTCCGGGCGGGCAGCGAATCGTCGGACCTGGCAGGCAAGAGGCGGCTCTTCACGAACGAGGGTAGGCGGGTCTGAAACTGCCGGCTTCGAGCAGTGATCTCGCGATGTAGTGGGTGAGGTTGCGGAGGCCGAGCGCGGAGCCGTGGAGGTGTTCGAGGCGACCTTTGATCGCCGTTCGATGTTCCCGGCGGTCGAAGAACGCGAGGATGTCGGCGGCGCGTTGCTTCATGGTGCGGCCGAGCCTGCGGAACTCGACGAGCGCGGCGGGGACGCCGCTGGCGATGGTGTCGATCACGGCTTGCATCATGACCTTCGCCTGTGCGCCCGGCCTCAGACCGAGACCGGCACAGGCGCCGGGGCGGTTCGTGCCTGTCGGGCGGAGGCCGCGACCATCACCGCGAGAGCGCTGACGGAGAGGGCGGCACCGACCCAGAGGGGTGACGTGTAGCCGAGGCCGGCGGCGATCGTGAGGCCTCCGAGCCAGGCTCCGAGCGCGTTGCCGACGTTGAATGCGGCGATGTTGGCTCCGGAGGCGAGGGTGGGCGCCGTGGGCGCGGCCTGCATGATGCGGGTCTGAAGCCCCGGGACGGTGGCAAAGCCGAACCCGCCCATCAGGACGAGGCTCGCATAGGTGGCGAGTTGGCTGCCTGCGGTGAGGGCGAAGACGACGAGGATCACCGCGAGCGCGGCGAGCACGATCAGCAGGGTGCGGTCGAGGGCGCGGTCGGCTGCTTTCCCGCCGAGGATGTTTCCCGCGAACAGGCCTGCGCCGAAGAGGATCAGCAGCCACGGCACGGTGGCGGCGTCGAAGCCGGAGACGCCGGTGAGCGTGTACGCGATGTAGGTGAAGGCGCCGAACATGCCCCCGAAGCCGAGCACTGTCACGAGCAGCGTGAACCACACTTGACCGGAGCGGAATGCCGACAGTTCTTGGCGAAGGCTTGCGGGCTTGTCGGCCGTGCCCGCCTTCGGGACCAGGAACAGGATGCCGAAGAACGCGACGACGCCGATGGCGGTGATCGCCCAGAACGTCGATCGCCATCCGAGGGACTGCCCGAGGAAGGTGCCGAACGGCACGCCGAGAACGTTCGCCGTCGTCAGACCGGTGAACATGATCGCGATCGCGCCCGCCTTCTTCTCGGCGGGGACGAGGGATGCCGCCACCACCGACCCGATGCCGAAGAACGCGCCGTGGTTGAGTGCGGCGATCACGCGCGCGGCGAGCATGACCTCGAAGCTCGGCGTGACGGCAGACAGGAGGTTGCCGGCGATGAACAGGACGAGCAGCGACAGGAGCACAGCCTTGCGCGGCAGCCGCGTGGTCGAGGCGGTGACGACGACGGCGCCGACTGCGACGCTGAGGGCGTAGCCGGTGACGAGCCATCCGGCCGTCGCCTCGTCCACACCGAAGGTGGCCGCGACTTCGGGCAGCAGGCCGACGATCACGAACTCGGTGAGGCCGATGCCGAAGCCGCCGATGGCGAGGGCGAACAGTCCGATGGGCATGGCGGTGCCTTTCGTGTCAGATCGGGGAATGTTGCGTACACTGGTAGTTGCAGGCGCGAGGTAAATCATTGCACACGCAATTAGTGCGCGCAAGCAACGATCTCTTCCGGAGGCACCCATGGGCATCAGCGACGACGCCGTCGAGGTCCGCGCACAGGGCTGGCGGCGGCTCGCGGCGCTGCACGCACTGATCGAGGCGGAACTCGGCAAGGAGCTTCAGGCCTCAGCTGAGCTGTCCGTCGTCGAGTACACGGTGCTCGACGCCCTCGCCCGTCAGGACGGCTGGCATATGCGCATGCAGCAGCTCGCGCGTGCGGCCGCACTCAGCGCATCGGCGACGACGCGCCTGGTCACCCGGTTGGAGGATCGCGGACTGCTGACGCGGATCCTCTGTCTCGACGACCGCCGCGGCATCTACACCGAGCTCACCGAGCTGGGCCAGGCACTGCTCGAGAAGGCGCGCCCGGCCCACGACGACGCGCTCCGGCGCGCCCTCGCGAAGGCGGCCGGGGTGCAGGAGCTCGCCGCGCTCGCCCAGCAGTTCGCCGGCGACCTCGTGTCCTCCTCGTCACAGACCGTGCGTGTCGTTGCCGATCCCGAGGTGGAACCACTCGCCGCGCCAGCACAGCTGCGCGACGATGAAACCGGCGGCACAGCGCAGCACGAAAAGGCCCGCCCGGCTCAACCCTTCGCTCCCGCGCGCAGGAACGGCCCGCCCGTCAGCCCACCGGGCAGGTGAATCTCGCCTCGGTCCACAGCTGGTGCGCGTCGTCGACGGTGACGTCCTTGTCGATGTGCGGCGAGTCGGCGCGGATGATGCGGATGTGCTTCTCGGCGAGGCCCTCGAGCAGGTGCGCGTTGGGGATCGTGTCGGCCCACGCGCGCACGAACCCGACCGGGACCATCGCCGTCGCGTCGTCGCCCAGGATCTCCTCCACGTAGCGCCGGGGAGTGGCGTTGTGCGAGCCGTGGTGCCCGACCTTGTAGAACGTCGCGTCGGTGACGAGCCGGCGTGCCGCCGGGTCGTCGAGCACGTGGTCCCACGCGCCCTGCTGCGAGTCGCCCACGAACACGAATCGGCTGCCGTGCACGTCGAGCACGAAGAACACGCTGGTGTTGTTGACGGATCTTTCGAGAACGGATGCCGCCGCCAGGAGCGAGTCCTCGTCGTAGGCCATCTCGTTCAGGCGCAGCGAGTTGCGCGTCTTGACGAGCTCCTCCGGTATGCGCGTTTCGACCTCGTCGCGCGGGACCCGGTACATCGTGTCGAAGAGGTCCTCGCGATCGGTCGCCGGGAGCGCCTCGTGGTCGGCGTCCTCGAGCCAGCGCACTGACGCGGGTGGGTTCATCCGCTTGAGCAGCTCGGCTTTGCGCGACGGGCCGAGCACATGCACCGTGACGCCGTCGATGCCGGTGGGGATCGCGTTCTCGGCGGGTTCGCGCGAGGGCAGATACCGCACCCGCACCGTGCCGCGGTTGGCGAACTCGCCTTCCACGAGGCGCTTGGTGGCGAGGGCGTTGCCGGACGAGTTCGCGGCGAAGTCCAGTGCGAGCGCGAGCGAGCGGCTGCCCGGCCGCGCCTTGCGGGCCCGTGCGACGAGCGCCTGCAGGTGCTTGGCGGCCTCGCCGAGGTCGCCCTTGAGCGCGCGCGTGTCGGGATCCTCAGGGTCCTCGACGAACGGCACCCACACCTCGCCGACGCGGACGGCGTTCCAGGCGTCCTCGGCGAAGCCCGAGATGTGGTCCGCGTGGCGGTGGGTCGCCACGACCACGTCGACGGCCGGCTGACCGTCGGCCGCCTCCGCCGAGAGCTGGTCGATGACCGCGCCCACGATCTCGCCGATCCCGCGCGACTGGCCGTTCACCTTGAAGCGCCCGTGGCTGTGCACGCCGCAGTCGACCAGCATCCGCCAGGTCTTGTCGTGCTCTTTCACGGTGACGAGGAAGCAGTCGCCGAAGCCCGGGTTGTACATCCGGATCGTCACCGTCGTGGGGGCGGGCATCACTCGTCTCCTTCCGCCGGGGCATGCAGATTCGCGAACGTCAGACGCGACAGCGGCGAGGCGTTCAGCCACGAAGCGAGCGGGTCGTCCTGCTCGATCGTGCCCTCCCAGTCCCGGATGCCCTTCAGTCGCTGTATGCCCTCGCGGTGCTGGTGGCGCACGAAGCCGGCCAGCTCGGGGTCGGCGATCCGATCGAGGATCGACTCGTCGGCGAGGGGGAGCGACTTGGGCACCACGTACGACACCGAGCCGTCGATGCTCGCGACGATCGTGCAGCCCGCGTACACGCGCGTGCGGGTGTTCGGGTCCGCTCCGATCTCGAGATCCTTGCGACGCTGCACGACCTGGGCGATGATCCGCGGCCGCGGCTGCCCGTCGACCGCCGTTTGGAACGCCACGTGGAGCCCCTCGACCTTGAGCGTGCCGACGCCTGGGGCCAGCCCCAGCTCGAGCGCATGCTCCTTCGCCCACGCGAACAGCTCGCCGTAGAGCCTGCTCGAGCGCGCCTGCGCCGTGGAGCCGGCGACAGCGGTGGCCGATGCGCTCGGGTCGAGCTTGACCGTGGAATCGAGGATCAGCTGGCTGAGGTCCACCGCGGTGCGACCGGTCGCGAGGCTGAGCGCCGACACGGGCGCTCGCCACAGCAGCGCCTGATCGGCGAGCGAGACGACCCCGGGCGGGAAGATGCCGCGACGGCGGAACGACTCCACGAGGTGCGCCCGCAGCAGGAGCGCGTCGTCGGGAAAGAGGTCGCGGTCGGCCGTGATGATCGCGCGCACGACGTCCCCGAACGTGACGTCGACGGGCGGCATGAAGTCGAAGGCGCGCACCACCATGCCGAGGATGCGCTCGGCATTCCGGCTCGCCTCGGCCGCGATGCGGCGCACGAGGTCGGGCGACAGCTCGCCGTCGCCGAGCACGCCGGATCCGCCGGTGGCCAGGCGCCGAAGGTCGCGGATCTGCTCCTTGAAGGTGATCAGGAACGCGTCGAACACGGCCGACACGAAGATCGCGCCGCGCTCGTGCGGCTCGGTCGAGTCGAGGAAGGCGCGCGGGTCGGCCGTGCCCGTGCGCGAGTCCTCCAGCGCGGAGCGGAGCGGGCCGCCGCGCCCGGTCGCGTGGCCGAACTCGTTCGCCAGGGCGAACAGCGCGGCGGCGTCCTCGAGCTCGCTGCGCGACTGCGCGACCGCCTCCTCGACGATGTCGCGGAACAGGAAGTGGTGAAACAGCGCGATGACGTCGGCGAAGCCCTCGTGGAACGCGAACACGTCCGCGTTGGTGGGGATCGTGAACAGGGGCCTTGCCCGGTGGACGATCGCGTGGGTGACCTCGTGGGCGATGATGTCGACCGAGAGGCACGTGAACATGAGCTGCGACGGCAGGTTCGCCTCGGTGTCGGTCTCGTCGGCGCGGAAGTAGCCGAACAGCACCGCGCGCCGCTCGGGGTCGAAGAAGGCGTTGCGCCCGTAGAAGGCGTGCGGCACGAGCCTCAGCCGCTCGTCGCCGCGCCACCTGAAGCGCCGCCCGGTGAAGCGTTCGAACCGCTCGATGACGCTCATGGCGACGGCGTACACGATCTGCTGGTGGGAGCGCGGGTCGCTCTCGGACGGCCGAAGCCCCGACTGCGCGAGGACCAGCGGATCGTCGAGGTCGACCGGCGAATACCAGACGTCGCGCCGCGCGTCGTAGTCGACGACCTCGAACAGTTCGCCGACGGGTCCCGGAGAGAGTTTGCGTTCGAACGGGATGCTGAGCTCGAGGAACTGCCCGCTCAGGCGCGAGCGCATCGGATCGAACGCGAACACCCGCAGCCGTCGCCGGTCCGGCGCGCGAACCTCGGGCGTGTTGTGCGTCTGCAGCATGGCGAACCCCCCGCGTGCTTCGTGCGCGACCCCCCGGTTCCCCGCCGGATGGGGCCCAACATAGTCCCGGCGACCGGTGCTGAACAGATGCCCGCACCGACACTCTTTCCGCCGGGCGCGTTCGGGAACATACTGAGCGCCAAGGAGGCGGCATCCGTCGCTCTCATGCACCGATTCGGGTTCGGCGGGCCAAGGAGGGCGACGTGGCGAGGAACCTGGTCATCTGCCTCGACGGCACCGGCGCGCAGCTGCGCGCCAAGGGCAACACCAACGTGCTGCTGCTGTACAAGCTGCTCGATCACTCCAAGCCGACCGAGCAGATCGCGTACTACGACCCGGGCGTCGGGACGTTCGCCTCCGCCGGCGCGTGGACGCCGGTCGCGCGCGCTCTGTCGAGGCTCGGCGGCCTGGCCTTCGGCACCGGGATGCGTCAGAACCTGGGCGAGGCGTACACGTGGCTCGCCGAGAACTGGCGGCCCGACGACCGCATCTTCGTCTTCGGGTTCAGTCGGGGCGCGTACACCGCGCGGGCGCTGCTCGGGATGCTGCAGACCGTCGGTCTGCTGCGCCCCGGAACCGAGAACCTCGTGCCGTACGTCACCTCGACGTACGCGCGCCGCGGCGGCGAGAAGAGGATCGACTGGGACGAGGTGCACCTGACCGCGGAGGTGTTCGCCCAGACCCTGGACGGCAGGTCGACGCTGCCGGTCGCGTACCTCGGTGTGTGGGACACGGTGAAGGCCGCCGGCCTGCTGAAGTGGACGGTCACCTGGCCGTACACGCGTGCGGCAGAGCCGGCGCACCGCGTGCGGCACGCGGTGTCGATCGACGAGCGGCGGGCTCCGTTCAAGGAGTACCTCGTCGATCCGCGCACGGACGGCTCGCTCGAGGAGGTGTGGTTCGCGGGGGTCCACTCCGACGTCGGCGGCACGTTCGACGACCCGAGGCCCGCGAACGCGCCCGCGGCTGCGCGGGGGAAGGCCCGGCCCGACCCGAAGCTGTCGAAGATCGCGCTGAAGTGGATCGTCGACGGCGCGGTCGCCGAGGGGCTGCTCGTGCGCCCGAAGGCGTTCGCATCGGCGTGCGCGGTGTCGGCGGCCGACGCCGAGGCCACACTGCACAAGCGGGGCTGGGCGTGGTTCCTGCTCGGCACGCGCCATCGCCGCATCCCGCCCGGTGCCGCCGTGCACTCGAGCGTTCTCGTGCGGGCGGCGAGCAAGGGCTACCCGAAGCCCGAGAACGTGACCTGGGTCGATCCGGACTGGCAGTCTTCGCGGCCCTGACCGGCCGGAACGCCGGCCGAGGCTAGGCGCTCCTCTCGCGCAGCGCCTCGCTGAACCATCGCGCGTAGGCGTCCCACGGGTCGGCGCCCGAGGCGAGGGCCTGCGCGTGCGCGAGGAGCGCGGCATCGGCCGTGAACCACTCGCCGCCCTCGCGCAGGTGCGCGAACTGCGCGTGTCGCGCGCGCTCGAGGCCGCGCCCGCCGCGCTCGAACGCGAGCAGCTTCTCGTGCCGGATCGCCGCCAGGCGCATGCGAGGCTGCGACGACGTGCCGATCTTGACCCGCTCGGCGAAGCGCAGGTAGTAGACGACCTCGACACGCGGCAGGGGCAGCTCGGGGTCGGGCACGTCGCCCACGCGCCACCCGCACACCGCGCAGTGCCAGCGCCGGGCGACGCGCTCGCCGCGGGACGCGCCGCACAGCAGACACGGGCTCGGCAGGGGTGCGTTCATCCCCGAAGGCTACGCAGGGGCTCCGACCTCGCGCGCCCGCGCAGGCGACCGATGCCGTGGGGTTGTCCGCGCGCTGTCTGGGCGAGCACAATCAGGACCTATGGCGGAGCTGACGACCATCGGGCATTCGCCTGAGCCCGAGCAGGTGCAGGCACGGTCGCGTACGCGCCGCTCGATCGCCGAGAAGATCCGCGCGATGGGGCAGAACCGCATCGGCGCGCTCCTGCTGCTGCTGGCCACCGCCGCGGCCATCGTGTGGGCGAACGTCTCCACCGGATCGTACGAGTCGTTCTGGGAGACGCACCTCAGCGTCGGGGTGGGCGACCTGCGACTCGACTTCACCCTGCACGCCCTGGTCAACGACGCGCTCATGGCGATCTTCTTCTTCACCGTCGGGCTCGAGGTGCGCCGCGAGTTCGCGATCGGAGAGCTCACGAGCTGGTCGCGGGCGGTCGTGCCGGTGGTCGCGGCGGTTGCGGGGCTCGCGATCCCGGCGCTGCTTTTCGCGCTGATCGCCGCCGACACGGGCCACGCCGGCGCGTGGGGGATCGTGATCTCGACCGACACCGCCTTCCTCGTCGGGGCGCTCGCGCTCATCGGGCCGCGCGCGCCCGGGCGTCTTCGCGTGTTTCTCCTCGCCCTCGCCGTCGTCGACGACATCGGCGCGCTCAGCATCATCGCGCTCGTCTACACCGAGGACTTCACGCCGCTCCCGCTCGCGATCGCCGCGCTGGGCCTGGCCGGCGTCTACTTCACGCGATACCTGCGCGGCGGCCGGGGCCCGGTCTACGCGACGCTCGCGATCATCGTGTGGCTGGCGTTCCTCGCGTCGGGCGTGCACCCCACCCTCGCCGGGGTCGCGATCGCGCTGCTCGTGCCGGTGTACCGGCCCGACCGCCGCGACGTCGAGCACGCCCTCGACCTGGCCCGCACGTTCCGGCAGTCGCCGAACTCCGAGTATGCGCGTGCGGCCGCCAACAGCCTGCGCGAGTCGATCAGCATCAACGAGCGGCTGCAGTCGGCATACGCGCCGTACGTCGCCTACGTCATCCTGCCGCTGTTCGCCCTCGCGAACGCCGGCGTCGTCCTCAGCCCCGAGATCCTCGCCGGCGCGGCCGGGTCGGCGCTCACGTGGGGCATCGTCGCCGGTCTCGTCGCGGGGAAGCTGATCGGCGTGTTCGGCTCCACCGCCGCGCTCAAGGCGCTGCGCATCGGCGAGTTCGGGCCCGGCCTCACCCTCGACCGCCTCGCCGGCGGCGCCGCGCTGTGCGGCATCGGCTTCACGATCTCGCTGTTCATCGTCGACCTCGCCATCGATGACTCCGCGGCGCAGAACGAGGCGCGGGTCGGCGTGCTCGCGGCATCCGTCATCGCCTTCGTCCTGGCGACGATCGTGTTCCGCATCTCAGACGCCCTGCGCACCGATGTCGACCCGGGGCAGACCCTTGTGCGCCCCGTCGACCCGGCGCGCGACCACATCTTCGGCTCGCCCGACGCGCCGCTCACGATCGTCGAGTACGGCGACTTCCAGTGCGGGTTCTGCCTCAAGGCGTCGGGCTCCATCCACGAGGTGGTCGGCGAGCTCGGCGACCGCCTGCGCTATGTGTGGCGCCACGCGCCGCTCGAGCAGTACCACCCGAACGCGCTCGCGGGGGCCGAGGCGGCCGAGGCGGCGGCGCTGCAGGGCAAGTTCTTCGATTTCGAGCGGGGGCTGTTCGCCGATCAGGACAACCAGCGGCCCTCTGACATCGTGCGCCTGGCCCGTGAGCTCGGACTCGACGTCGACAGGTTCGAGCGGGATCTGACCTCGCCCGAGGTGACCGGCCGCGTGCGCGACGACATGCTGGATGCCGAGGCGATGGGAATCACATCGGTGCCGACGCTCTTCATCAACGGCCGCCGGCACACCGGCCCCTACGACGCGCAGTCGCTGATCCGGGCGCTCGGGGCGGGCGAGGCGGATTCCGCGCAGACGGCCCCGCTGACCGTCCGCCCTGACTAGCCTGATCTCGATAGGAGCCGATGTGTCCGATCCGATCCAGCAGCCCGCGTTGACCGACGCGCAGTGGAGTCGGCTGTGCGCGTTCGGCACGCCCGAGAGCGTCGAGGCCGGTCAGTACGTGTTCCGCTCCGGCGACCGCGACTACGACCTCGTTCTCGTCGACGAGGGCGAGATCGAGGTCGTGCGCGACTCGCTGTTCTGGATCGAAGAGGCCGTGATCGCCCGCATGGGTCCGCGCACGTTCGTCGGCGAGCTGAGCCTGCTCAACGGGCAGGGCGCGTTCCTCTCGGCGCGCGCGTCGATGCCCTCGCGGGTGCTGCGGGTGACCAGGGCCGAGCTGCGCCGCCTGATGGCCGAGGACGACGACCTGTGCGACATCGTCCTGCACGCGCTGTGGGCGCGTCGCGAGTCGCTGCGCCGCGGCCCGGCCGCCCTCACGCTCAAGCTCGTCGGCTCGCGCACCTCGTCGGACTTTCTGGCGCTGCGCCGCTTCGCCGAGCGGATCGACCTCGTACACGCCGCCGTCGAACTGGCCCCGGGCGAGCTCGGCTCGCTCGACGGCCACGGCATCACCGTCGACGACCTGCCGGTGGCTTTCGTGCAGGGCGAGCCGATCCGCAACGCGACGCCCGGCATCGTCGCCGAGCGACTGGGCCTGAGCTATCAGGCCCAAGCCGACGAGGTCGTCGACCTGGTCGTGGTCGGCGGCGGGCCCGCCGGGCTCGCGGCGGCGATCTACGGCGCCTCGGAGGGACTCGAGACGGTGCTGCTGGACGCGGTGGCCCCCGGCGGCCAGGCCGCCGCCACGTCGCGCATCGAGAACTTCCTCGGCTTCCCGTTCGGAGTGAGCGGCGGCAGTCTGATCGGCCAGGCGTGCCTGCAGGCGCTCAAGTTCGGCGTGCGCGTGTACGCGCCGTGCGAGGCCGTGCGCCTCGAGTCCGTCGACAAGCTCCTCGACGTCACCCTCGCCGACGGTCGCACGATCCGCACGCGCACGGCGGTGATCACTTCGGGCGCCGCGTACCGCCGGCTCGAGCTCGATCGCTGGGGCGACTTCGAGCGCGCGGGCATCTACTACGCCGCGACCCCGCTGGAGCTTCGCCAGGTGATGGAGTCGCCGGTGGTCGTCGTCGGCGGCGCGAACTCTGCCGGGCAGGCGTCGCTGTACCTCGCGGCGAACGGATGCCCCGTGCACCTGGTCGTCCGCGGCGACGACCTGGGCAGCCGCATGTCGTCGTACCTCGTGGACCGCCTGCTCGAAGACCCGCGCGTCGAGGTGCACACCGGGTCGCGCGTGGTCGGCCTCGACGGGGACCGCGTGCTCGAACGGGTGAGCATCGACACCGTGGGCGAGATCGACGCGCGGGGGCTGTTCTGCTTCATCGGCGCCGAACCGGCGACCGGGTGGCTGCCCGCGCTCGACCGCGACGCCGAGGGGTTCCTGCGCACCGGCACCGACATCCTCGAGCAGTCCCTCGAGCGGTGGCAGCGGATGGGCCGCGAGCCGTTGCCGTTCGAGACCTCGACGCCCCGGATCTTCGCGGCTGGCGACGTGCGCCGCGGCTCGATGAAGCGCGTCGCCGCAGCCGTCGGCGAGGGGTCGAGCGCCGTCGCGTCGGTGCATCGCGCGCTCGCGGACTAGGACCTGCCGGCCACCCGCCGCCGGCCGACAGGGGAATGAGGACCATGGACGCCGACATCGACGTCACCGCTGCGCCGAGCGGCACCGGCTGCGCCGAGTGCGACGCTGTCGAGGGCTGGTGGTGGCACCTGCGGCGGTGCGCGGCGTGCGGGCACGTCGGATGCTGCGACTCGTCGCTCGGGCAGCACGCGACCGCGCACGCGCGCGGGACCGGGCACCGCTACGTGCAGAGTTTCGAGCCGGGTGAGCAGTGGTGGTGGGACTACGAGGCGCAGGTCGAGGCATCCGGCCCCGCACTGGCACCGCCCACGAGCCGCCCTGACACGCAGCCGTCGCCGGGACCGGCCGGCAGAGTGCCGGCGGACTGGCGCGCCCGCCTCGAGGCGGCCGCCCAGCAGCGGCAGCGGTAGCCGTCGAGGCGGATGCCGCGCGACGGCGCTCGGTCGTCACGCTCCCGAGGGGCGCATTCGGGTCCCCGCCGAAACGGTGGACAGGATCAGGCGTTGCCGCTGCCGAGCGCGCGCAGGTAGGCGTCTCCGTCACGCGAGCTGCCGGATGCCGACACGGTGAAGCGCACGATGTCGCTGCGGTAACGCTCGTCGGACGCCTCGAACGTCGTGCCGTCCGGGCCGCGCGTGACCCGCTGCAGCCGCAGGATCGGCGAGCCCGCGGCGACCTCCAGCAGGCGTGCGTCGGTGTCGTCGGCCGCGACCGCGTCGATCTCGTGGTCGATGGACATGCTCGGGAAGCCGTTGCGGTCCAGCAGCGCGGTGATCGAGATCGCGTCGAGGTCGGCGTCGAACAGCATCCGCCCCGCCGCCTCGACGTAGGTGAGCCGCTCCAGCATCGTGGGCCGGCCGTCCAGCAGGCGCAGTCGCAGCACGTCGACGACCGGAGCGCCCTCGTCGATCCTGAGCTGCGCGGCCTTCGCGGCGTCGGCCCGCCGCAGGCTCACCTCCTGGGTGAGGGCGCCCGGTGCCGCCCCCATCTCGAGCGCCCAGCGCGTGAAGGGGATCGACACGTCGACGGCCTGGTGGGCCTTGCGCTCGCGCACGCGGGCCGGCCGGCCGCGCGTGGTCTCGATCAGCCCCTCGAGGCGCAGTGTCGCGAGGGCGTTGCGGACGGGCCCTCGGGACGAGTGCCAGCGCTGGGCGAGCTCGGCTTCGGTGGGCACCTCGTCGCCCGGGGCGAGCTGCCCTGTCGCGATGCGCGCGCGCAGATCGTCGGCGATCTGCTTGTACACCATATCGGCCACATAGGAATACTACTTGCCGCGAGCGAGAGGGGGAATGGTGCCGCGGAAGCCGCAAACGACAAGTTCACCAAATCGGCACGTAGGTGAACACGTCCTTAATTGTCCGAACGTAGGCATACATCTCCCGGGACGCGGTGCGAGAGTGCTGGAGGTTCCTTCGCAATCACACCCGAAAGGCAGTCATGAACCTCCGTGCACTCACAGCGCCCTTGGCCCTCGCCGGCGCCGCACTCCTCGCTCTCAGCATCGCCGGATGCTCCAGCTCGGCCGACGCGACCGGCTCGGCCCCCGACTCGGCCGACGCTGCCGCGGGCTTCGCCGTCGACGAGAACACGCTGGTCTTCGGCGTCGTGCCCGACTCGGCCGACACCGAGACCAACTACCAGCCGCTCATGGACTACATCGCGGCCGAGACCGGCAAGACGGTCGAGTACCACGAGTCGACCGACTACGCAGCGCTCATCGAGGCGGCGATCGCCGGCAAGATCGACGTCGCCTCGTTCTCGGGTTTCACCTACGTCACCGCGACGAACAACGGCGCGAAGATCACGCCGATCTCGTCGATCGTCACCGCAGAGGGTCAGGAGCCCGGCTACTACTCCGAGGCGATCGTGCCCGCGGCAAGCTCCATCACCTCGATCGAGCAGTTCAAGGGCCTGAAGGTCTGCTTCGTCGACCCGTCGTCGACCTCGGGCTACCTGTTCCCGTCGTACAACCTGCTCCAGGTCGGCATCGACCCCGAGACCGACGTCACCCCGGTGTTCGCCGGCAAGCACGACGTCAGCGTGCAGAAGACCGGTGAGGGCGTCGAGTGCGAGGCCGGTTTCGCCGAAGACAGCGAGGCCGAGGCATCCGACAAGGTCAAGGTCATCGCCAAGACCATGGTGCCCGGCGCGCCCATCGTCGTTTCGGACACGCTCCCCGACGACCTCAAGGCGCAGCTGACCGACATCCTCGGCGAGATCACGATCGACGACATCATCGCGGCTGGTGTCGACAGCGCCGACACCGAGGGCTTCCGCGACGTGTTCTACGCCACCAAGCCCGTCGACGACGCGTACTACGACCTGATCCGCGACATCTGCAAAGAGACGAACGCCACCCAGTGCCAGGGCTGACCTGCGCGCACTGACCACATCTCGGAGACGACGATGACAAGCACGACGAGCACCCCCGAACGAGTTGTCGGCCTGCACGGCCTCACCAAGAGGTTCGGCGCCACGACCGCCCTCGAAGACGTGTCGCTCACCGTGACGCGCGGCGAGATCGTCGTGCTGCTCGGTCTGTCGGGCTCCGGAAAATCCACCCTGCTGCGGCACCTCGACGGGCTGGAGGTTCCCACCTCCGGCTCCGTCGAGGTGCTCGGCGAGCAGGTGCCGACGCTGCGGGGACGGATGCTGCGCTCCCTGCGCCGCCGCGTCGGCTTCATCTTCCAGCAGTTCGAGCTCGTGCCCTCGCTCACGGTGCTCGAGAACGTGCTGACCGGGTCGCTCGCCTCGGTCGCCGGACCGCGCCTGGGCCTGTGGTCCTACCCGCGCTCGCGCAAGCTCACCGCGCTCGAGCACCTCGACCGCGTCGGGCTGCTCGACCGCGCGTACCAGCGCGCCGACACGCTGTCGGGCGGCCAGCAGCAGCGGGTCGCCATCGCCCGCGCGCTCATGCAGAACCCCGAGGTGCTCCTGGCCGACGAGCCGGTCGCCTCGCTCGACCCCGAGTCGAGCGATCAGGTGATGGCCCTCATCCGCGAGATCGCCGCCGACGAGGGGCTGACCGTCGTGTGCAGCCTGCACCAGGTCGACCTGGCGATCTCGTGGGCCGACCGCATCGTCGGCCTTCGGCACGGCCGGGTCGTGCTCGACCTTCCCACCGCCGACCTCACCAAGGCGCAGGTCATGGAGATCTACGGGCGGGTGGCCACCACCACCGCCGAACTCCAGGCCGTCGAAGCCGAGCTCCTGCAGGTCGAGGAGCCCGCGCGATGACGACCACCGTCGCCCCGCCGAAGACCCCGCCCGTGCGGCCGAGCGTCGCCGAGCGCGCGCCGCGCCGCCGCGTCTCGCCCGAGCGCATCGCCGCGGGGCTCACCCTTCTGGCGTTGCTCGGCCTCGCGATCGCGGCCCTGGTCGAGGTCGACATCTCGATCCCGCAGATGCTCGCGAGCTGGTCCAACGCCGAGAACTTCCTCGCCCGCGTCGGCGGGCTGCGCCTGCCCGAACCCGCCGAGCTCGCGTGGCAGATCGCCCTCACGGTGGGCCTCGTGCTCACCGGCACGCTGCTGGCCGCGGTCATCTCGGTGCCGGTCGCCTACCTCGCGGCATCGAACACCACCCCCGGGGCGGGGTGGCGCGCCGCCGCGCGCTTTTTCGGCGTGCTCACGCGGGCGCTGCCCGATGTCGTGCTGGCGATGGTGTTCGTGCTGATGTTCTCGCTGGGCGCGCTTCCGGGCATTCTCGCGATCGGCATCCACTCGATCGGCATGATTTCGAAGATGTTCGCCGACGCGATCGAGCAGATCGATGAGGGCCCGCGCCTGGCGATCCGCGCCGCGGGCGGCTCGAGGCTGCAGGAGTTCACAAGCGGCGTGCTTCCCCAGGTGCTGCCGTCGTGGGTGGCGACCGTGCTGCACCGCAACGACATCAACCTGCGCGGCTCGGTCGTGCTCGGCTACGTCGGCGTCGCGGGCCTGGGCCTGCAGATGTCGTTCGCGTTCAAGTCGCTCAACTACGGCCTGGGCCTCGGGATCGCCCTGGTCATCTTTCTGCTGTGCGTCGTGATGGAGATCGTCTCGAGCGCGATCCGCGCCGCGATGCTCGGCTCAGCCGGCAGCCGCGGCAGCTGGGCCGACCGCCTCATGGGCCGCGTGCGCCCGGCGCGTGCCCGTGCGGGCCGGACGACGGATGCCTCGGCCGCGCGCCCCGCCTGGGCCGCGTCCCCCGACACGGCGGTGCGCCGCCCGTGGACCGCCGTGCGCGTGCGCAACGTCGTCGCGGGGTGGGTCGCGTTCGCGGTCGTCGTCGGCGGAGTGTGGGTGTGCCAGATCAACTGGGGCGACTTCTTCACTTTCTGGGCCAAGATCCCCGCGGTCGCGGTGCAGTTGTGGCCGCCCACGTTCGGGGTCTACGGCAGCGAGGTCATGCTCGAGGCGATGCGCCAGACGATCGCGATCGCGCTGGCTGCGACGCTGCTCACCCTCGCGCCGTCGCTGATCATCGGCTCATTCGCCGCGCGCAACGTCGCCGCGAACGGGGCCGTGCGCGGCGCCGCGCGGCTGCTCCTGGTCGGCATCCGTGGCATCCCCGAGACGATCCTCGCGATCGTGCTCATCGTGATCACCGGCCTCGGCATGCAGGCGGGAACGCTCGCCCTCGCATTCGGCAGCATCGGCCTGCTCGGCAAGCTGGTCGCCGACTCTCTCGAAGAGGTGCGCCGCGGCCCCGAGCGCGCCCTGTTCGCCACGGGCGCGACGCGCACGCAGGTGTACCTCGGCGCGACGATCCCGCAGGGCACGCGCGCGATCATCGGGCACGGGTTCTACGTGCTCGACACGAACATCCGCGCCGCGACGATCCTCGGCATCGTCGGCGGCGGCGGCATCGGGTACTACCTGCTCAACGCGAGCCAGGGATCCAACTACGGCATGGTGACCGCCATCGTCCTCATGATCCTCGTGGTCGTGCTCGCCGTCGAAGGTCTCGCCATGTGGATGAGGAAGGTGTTCCGGTGAACGACCGGTTCGATGTCGCCGTCGTGGGCGCCGGGATCGTGGGCCTCGGCGCCGCGTACGCGGCCGCGCGACGAGGGCTGCGGGTGGTCGTGGTCGATCGCTGCGCCGAGCCGAGCGGAGCGAGCATCCGCAACTTCGGCCACCTCTGCATCGGGGCGCAGCAGGGCGCGGCCCGCGTCTACGCCGACGCGTCACGCGAGCTGTGGCTTCGCCTCGCGCGCGACGCCGGGTTCTGGGTGCGCGAGTCGGGCACGCTGGTCGTGGCCCGTCACGCCGACGAGCAGGAGCTGCTCGTTGCCGCGGCCGAGGGCGGCGGCATCCGACTGCTGGATCGTGCCCGGCTCGAACGCGCGCTGCCCGTGCGCGGCGCGGTCGGCGGTGCGCATGTCGAGCCCGACCTGCAGACCGACCCTCGCGCGGCGACCGCGGCGATCCGCGCCCACCTCGCAGGTCTCGGGGTCGAGATGCGACTGCGGACCGCGGCGGGCTCCGTGCGCACCGGGCGCCTGGAGACGACGCGCGGCGCGATCGACGCGGAAACGATCGTGGTCTGCGTGAACCACGACCTCGACCAGCTGCTGCCCGACCTCGCCGAGAGCGAGCAGCTGGTGCGCTGCGGGCTGGACATGCTGCGCGTGCGCGCCGCCGGGGTGAGCCTTCCGGCGCCCGTGCTCACCGGATGGTCGCTCGTGCGCTACGGGCGGTTCGCGGTGCTGCCCCAGGCGGACGCCCTTCGTGCGCGCCTGCGGGAGGACCGGCCGGACCTCGCCGAGCTCGACCTCAACCAGATGTACACACAGCTGCCCGACGGCTCGATCCTCGTGGGCGACACGCACGTGCGCGGACAGGCCATCCCGCCGTTCCAGCCGGAGTCCGCCGCGCGCCTACTGCTGGCCGAGTTCGAGGCGCTCTTCGGCGTCGCGCCGCGGGTCGTCGAGCGCTGGCAGGGCCTCTACGCGAGCGGGCCGGACGACGTCCTCGTCGCCGAGCCCGAGCCCGGCGTGCACGTGATCGCAGCGACCACCGGCATCGGCATGACCTGTGGTCTGGGCCTTGCCGAGACCACCCTGGCACCCCTGCTCGGCACGGTCGCCGAGCCCACCCCGAAAGGAACCCCCTGATGCCCGAGACCCGGACGGCCCAGGACGCCGTGATCGTGTTGAGCGCCGCCGCGCCGATCGAGCTGGTCGTGCTCGACATGGCCGGCACGACGGTGCAGGACGACGGGGTGGTCGAGCGCGCGTTCGAGCGCGCCGCCGAGCGCACCTCGGTGGCAGAGCGGATGCCGTGGCCCGATGCGCTCGCGTACGTGCGCCAGACCATGGGGCAGTCGAAGATCGACGTCTTCCGTCATCTGTCCGGCGGAGACGAGCAGCTCGCCGCGGCGGGGGCGGCGGCCTTCGAGGACGCCTACGCCGAGATCGTCGCCGACGGGGGCGCGCGCGAGATCCCCGGGGCCCGCGCGCTGATCGAAGATCTGCGCGACGCCGGGCGCTCGGTGGTCCTCACGACCGGGTTCGCCCCCGCCACGCGCGACGCGATCCTCGCCTCCCTCGGCTGGACGGGCCTGGCGGATGCCGCGCTGTCGCCGATCGACGCCGGTCGCGGGCGGCCCGCGCCCGACCTGGTGCTCGCGGCGCTGCTGCGCACGCGGACGTCGGAGGTGGCATCCGTCGCCGTCGCGGGCGACACGACCAGCGACATCGCGAGCGGGCTGGCGGCGGGCGCCGGCATCGTGGTCGGTGTGCGCAGCGGTGCGCACTCCGCGTCGGCGCTGCGCGCCGCGGGAGCGCACGCGGTCCTCGACGACGTCACCGGGCTGCGGGCGATCCCCGCGCTGTGGGTGTGACGTGGCCACGCCGGCGGTCGTGAGCCGCCCGACCCGCGAAGTGACCCTCGACCCGCCCGCCACCGCGATGGTGTGGGTCGGTCAGAACCGTCCGCATGAGGCGATCGCCGTGCCCGGGGTCGCCCTGTGCCAGGGCGAGACGCTCGTCGAGGTCGAGCTGGCGACGGTGTGCGGCTCGGACGTGCACACGGTCGCCGGGCACCGCTCGGCGCCGGTGCCCCTCGTGCTCGGGCACGAGTATGTCGGACGCGTCGTGGCGATGGGCAGCCCGGACGTGCGCACCGTCGACGGGTCGCGACTGCTCGTGGGCGACCGCGTCGTGTGGTCGGTCATGGCCAGCTGCGGCGCGTGCGACCGGTGCCGGCGGGGCCTGCGGCAGAAGTGCCGCACCGGCACGAAGTACGGGCACGAGCGCATCGCCGCACGGTGGGAGCTCACCGGCGGCTTCGCCACGCACGTGCACCTCAAGGCCGGCACCGCGATCGTGCGGGTCGGCGAGACGGCGCCCGCAGCGGTCTTGGCGCCGGCCTCGTGCGCCGCGGCCACCGCGTGGGCGGCCGTGGACCGCGCCGACCAGGTCGTCGACGTCGACGCAGCCGCCGTGCTCGTCTCGGGAGCCGGGCTCATCGGGCTCACCGCGTCGGCGATGGCCGCCGACCGCGGGGCGAGCGTCGTCGTGTCAGACCCCGACCCTGATCGTCGCGCGCTCGCGACACGGTTTGGCGCCTCGGCCGTCGTCGATCCTTTCGAACCGGATGCCCTTGCCCGCGCTCTGGCGAGCATCGGCGTCGACGAGCTGGGCGTCGTCATCGAGGCCTCCGGGGCGTCGACGGCCGTGTCTGCGGCGCTCGAGTCCATCGGCATCGGCGGGGTCGTCATCCTCGTGGGCAGCGTCTTCCCGTCGGGCACCGTGGCGATCGACCCCGAGAACCTCGTGCGCCGGCTGACGACGATCCGGGGCGTGCACAACTACACGCCGCTCGACCTGGTCGCAGCCGTCGCGTTCCTGCGGCAGCGCTGCGACGAGTATCCCTTCGCCGAACTGGTCGGTCCTACGTTGCCGCTCTCGCGCATCGACGACGCCATCGCGCTTGCTCGCTCCGGGCGCTCGGTGCGGGTCGCGCTGGACCCTCGCGCCTGACCCGGCGATGGGCCTGGAGTAGGGTTGCGGATATGACGACGACGACCCCACCCGGCTGGTACGACGACGGACATGGCGCTCTGCGGTGGTGGGATGGCACCACCTGGACCGAGCACGCGCAGCCTCTGCAGGCTCCGGTCAGGGCAGCCGACGACTCATTCGACGCGGCGCCGGCGGCGCCGACCGGAAGGCCCATCATCGAGGATGTGCAGGTGGTCGAGTCGCTCGACCAGCTCGAGGCCGCCGCGGCGACCGCCGCGGCAGCGCCGGCTGCGCTCGACTCGGCCGCCCCCGGGCCGACCCAGCCGCAGGCGCCCGCCTACCCGGGCGTGCCCGCACCTGACGGCTTCGCGGGCGGCGCGCCTGGGCAGCCGTATCCGGTGGCCGCCTCCGCTGCGCCCGGCGCCTATCCCCTGGGGTACCCGACCGGGCAGGGCGCGCCCACCGGGGGCTTCATCTCGGCGACCGATCCCAAGAAGTCCAAGGCGTGGATCGTCTGGCTCGTGGTCGGGATCGTTCTGCTCGTGCTCATCGCGGTCGCCGCGGTCCTCATCCCGCTGAGCCTCATGTTCAACGCCCGCTCGAACGCCCAGGCGGCCGCCGAGGGGGAGCGGGCCGCCGTCGCGGCCGTCGAGCTCTACGACGAGGCATGGCAGACGAGCGACTGCGTGAAATTCCAGGCGGCGACGACCGAGGCGCTGCGCACGTCGTTCGCGTTCGAGACCTGCGAGGCGTTCGAGGGCGCGGCCGATGACTTCGCCGCGACCGTCGAGGGCTACGAGCTCACCGTGACGGCGATCGAGCACTCGGGCGAACAGATCGTGATCGCCACGACCGAGGCCTACGACAGCCTGATCGACCAGTCGGGACCGGTCCCGATCGAGGACCACTACCGCTACACGCTCATCTCGGACGGATCGGGCTGGCTGATCGACGACATCACGACCGAATGATGACGACCCCCGGCGCGCACCATCCACGGACGGTGCGATTCTTTGCCGCGTGCATCGGCATCGGCCTGGCCGCGGGCCTGCTGTCGGGGCTGTTCGGGGTGGGCGGCGGCACCGTGATCGTGCCGCTGCTGGTGCTGCTGCTGCGCTTCGACCAGCGCCTGGCTGCCGGCACGTCGCTGGCGGCGATCGTGCCGACCGCCGCCGTCGGCGTCATCTCATACGCGTTCGCCGAGTCGGTCGAATGGATTCCCGCGCTGATCCTGGCCGTCTTCGCGGTGATCGGTGCCCAGATCGGCACGTGGCTGATCCACCGCATCTCGCAGGTCGTGCTGCGGTGGTGCTTCATCGGATTCCTCGTGCTGGTCATCGTGATGCTGTTCGTCGTCGTGCCCTCGCGCGACGCCAACCTCGTCCTCACATGGGGCACGGGCCTCGCGCTCGCGGCGCTCGGCGTGGTGACCGGCATCCTGTCCGGGCTCCTCGGGGTCGGCGGCGGGGTCATCGTCGTGCCGGCGCTGATGATCCTGTTCGGCACGAGCGACCTGATCGCCAAGGGCACGTCCCTGCTGATGATGATCCCGACGGCGATCTCGGGCACCGTCGGCAACATCCGCCGAAAGAACGTCGACCTCGTCGCGGGCGCGTGCATCGGCGGTGCGGCGTGCACGACGTCCGCGCTGGGCGCATGGATCGCGACGCTCATCGATCCGCTGGTGGGCAACGTGCTGTTCGCGATCTTCTTGACGTTCATCGCGGGGCAGATGGCGCTGCGGACGATCCGCGCGCAGCGGGGCTGAGGCTTGGATTCGGGCCGCTGCCCGCAGGCGGGTGCGCGCGCGCTCAGTAAGATGAGACGGTGCCAGTGAACCCCGAGCTCGTCGGGCGCGTCTTCCCCCCGACGGCGCCCTACCTCGTCGGCCGCGAGAAGGTGCGCGAGTTCGCGCGCGCCGTGTTCGCCGACGACCCGCAGCACACCGATCCTGCGGCAGCGCAGGCCCTCGGCTATGCCGACGTGGTGGCACCGCCGACCTTCGCCATGGTCGTGCAGGACCTCACGCTGCAGCAGCTGCTCGCCGAGCCCGACGCGGGCATCGAGCTGTCTCGCGTGCTGCACGTCGAGCAGCGCTTCCGCTACACGCGGCCGATCGTGGCCGGCGACGAGCTCGTCGCGACGCTCGCGGTGACGGGCCTTCGCACGATGGGCGGCAACGCGATGGTCACAAGCCAGGCTGAGATCACCGATTCCGCGGGCGACCACGTCGTCACCGCGACATCCATCCTGCTGGTGGGGGGCGACGCATGACCGCGCCGGCTGTCGGCGAGGTCGTCGCCGAGCGCGAGGTTCACCTCACGCGCGAGTCGCTCGTGCGCTACGCCGGGGCATCGGGCGACTTCAACCCGATCCACTACCGCGACGACGTCGCCGCCTCGGTGGGACTTCCGGGCGTGCTCGCACACGGCATGCTCACGATGGGCCTCGCGGTCGAGACCATCGTGCCGTGGCTCGGCGACGCGGGCCGCATCCTCGAGTACGCGGTGCGCTTCACGCGCCCCATCGTGGTGGACCCCGCCGAAGGGGCCACCGTCTCGGTCGTCGCGAAGGTCGGTGCCGTCGACGACGAGGGCGCGCGCATCGACCTCACCGTCACGCACGATGACACCGTCGTTCTGGGCAAGGCGCAGGTGCGCGTCCGGCACGCCTGAACGATGCCCGAGGTGACCCCCGTCCCGCTCGCGCAGCTCACCACGCTGCGCACCGGCGGCATCCCCGCGCGGATGTTCGACGCGCACACTCCGGCCGACCTCGTCGACGCGCTGCGCGAGGCGTGGGCGGACGGCTGGCCGTGGCTCGTGCTCGGCGGCGGCTCCAACCTGTTCGTGGGCGACGAGCCGTTCGACGGCGCCGTCGTTCGCGTGCTCACCAAGGGTGTCGAGCGGATGCCTTCGCCCCGGCCCGGCTTCGCCCGGGTCAGAGCCCAGGCGGGGCACACGTGGGATGACCTCGTCGCATGGACGGTCGCCGAAGGCCTCGCCGGCATCGAGGCGCTGTCGGGCATCCCCGGCACCGTGGGCGCGGCCCCCGTGCAGAACATCGGCGCGTACGGCCAGGAGATCGTGCAGACCCTCGTCGAGGTCGAGCTGCTCGACGAGGGAGCATCCGAGCCGGTCGTCGTGCCGGCCGACGAGCTGGGACTCGGATTTCGCACGTCGGTGCTGAAGGAGCACTACGGCTCCGCACCCGCGCGGTCCGCGGTGATCGTCTCGGTGACGCTCGAGCTCGAGGACATCGGCCCGTCTGAGCGCGTCGTCGGCGGCGAGCAGCTGCGCACGGCGCTCGGGCTCGCGGACGGGGCATCCGTGTCCCTGGCCTGGGTGCGCGAGCGCGTGCTCGCGACCCGCCGCAGCAAGGGCATGGTGCTCGATCCGGCCGACCCCGACACCAGCAGCGCCGGATCGTTCTTCCAGAACGCGATCGTGACGGCCGCGTTCGCGCGCACGCTGCCGCCCGAGTGCCCGCGCTGGGCCCTCGTGCCCGAGGCCGACCCGTACCTCGTGATCCCGCTCGAGGCGTACTCCGGGTACGTGCCGCAGGCTGTGACGAACGACCCCGCGGTCAAGGTCAGCGCGGCCTGGCTGATCGAGAACTCCGGCATTCGCAAGGGGTTCAAGCTGCCGATGTCGCGTGCGGGCCTGTCTACTAAGCACGCGCTCGCCCTCACCAACCGCGGCCGCGCGACGGCCGCCGAGCTCGCCGAACTCGCGAGGTACATCCAGGGCCGGGTGCAGTCCGAGTTCGGACTGCTGCTGCAACCGGAGCCGGTGCTGGTGGGCGTCGAGCTGTAGTCTCGGCCCTGAGGGGGTGCGGGATGCGGGGGAGGATCGCGGCGGTGGCGGCCGTGGCGGCCGTGCTGCTCATCGCCGGATGCACGGCCGAGACGACCCCGACCCCGGCGCCGGAGGAGGACTTCGGGCTGCCTCCTCTCGCCGAACCCCTGGCGCTGGACCAGCTCGAGCGCTTCGGCGCGGTGGCGACGATGTCGGCGGGGTCGAACTGCACGGGCACGCTCGTCGACACGGGAGTGCCGGACGGACCCGCGTACGTGCTGACCAACGGCCACTGCGTCGGAGACATCGGCCGCCCCGCACAGAAGACGACCGTGAGCATGGAGTGGTCGGGCACGGCCGAGTTCTTCCGTGCCGAGGGCAATCTCGACTCGACCCTCACGACCGACGTCGTCGAGATCGCCTACTCGACCATGCGTCACACCGACACCGCGATCGTTCGGCTGGATGCCCGCCTCGGCGAGCTCGAGGCGGTCGGGGTCGCGCCGATCGCGATCGCCGACGCCGAGCCCGAGGAAGGCGCCGCGGTCACCAACATCGGCGTGCCCGTGCAGGGCCTCACCGATGACCAGTGGGTGCTGCGCCGCAGCGAATGCACCCTGGGCGCGCAGCACACCGTGATCGAGTTCTTCTGGCTGTGGTTCGGGGTGTGGTCGAACGACTGCCCCGGGATCGTGCAGGGATCGAGTGGATCCCCGCTGCTCGCCCTCGACGCCGGCGGCGACCCCGAGGCGATCGTCGCGGTGGTCAACACGACGACGTGGGCTGCCCGCGAGGGCGGTGAGTGCTGGCTCAACCGGCCGTGCGAGGTCGAAGACGCGGTGGCGCGGCTGGTGCCGGAGACGAGCTATGCGCAGAGCGTCGCCGGGATCGGCCGCTGCTTCGACCGAGCGACCGGCGAGTTCGCGCTGGGAGGGGAGTGCCCGCTGCCGTACTCCGACATCTGGGCCGAAGAGGGCGGCGGCTCGTTCCGGGGCGGCGGCCTTCCCGACGCGTTCGATCGGATGCCGGCGGCCAGCCTGGTCGGGCGCGAGGCCGGCGTCGTGCGCACCGCGGTCGTGCCGATTGGGGACGCGCGCGCATGCACGGCGGAGGCGACCTACGCGGGCTCCGCTCCCGCCGAACTGCCCGCGGCGACCGAGGCGTGGGAACGTGCGGGAACGCGCGTTGCGGTCGAGCTGCCCGAAGAGGAGGGACGGTTCCTCCTGTGCGCTGTGCGCGGCGACGCCTACGCGGCGGCAGCCACCGTGCTGTTCGCCGTCGATCGCACACCGCCGGTCGTGCCGGCCGGGGCGTCTGTCGAAGACCTGGGCGCGGGCATCCTGGTGCAGCCCCACATGGACCCGCCCGAGCTGACGGCGACGCGCTTCGTCTGGGGGCCGCCCGGCGAGGTGGACTGCGACGACCTCGACGCGTTCGAGCCGGCGCCCTTCTTCCCGCTCATCATCGACCCCGCCGACCTGCCCGCCGTGTACTGCGTGTACAGCAAGGACGAGGCCGGCAACCCGTCGCCCGTCGCCCGCGTCGACATCCCCGCGCCGTAACGGCCCCGTCGCTTTCCGGCGACTCGCCGCGGCACCCGACCTTTCGCGGCGACTCGCTCGCGCGACCGTCTACGCGAAGAGCCGCTGGACGCGCCGCACGCCCTCGAGGAGGGCGTCGTCGCCGAGCGCATACGACAGGCGCAGGTAGCCGGAGGGGCCGAAGGCCTCGCCCGGCACGACTGCGACCTCGGCCCGCTCCAGGATGAAATCGGCGAGCTCGAGCGAGGTGTCGATGCGCACGCCGTCCCATTCGCGGCCGAGCAGGCCCCGCACGTCGGGGTAGGCGTAGAACGCGCCGAGCGGGTTCGGCACGGTGACGCCCTCGATCTTCGACAGTTCGGCGACGATCAGGCGCCGGCGGCGGTCGAAGGCCTGGCGCATCTGCTCGACCTCGTCCTGAGGGCCGGTGAGGGCAGCCAGGGCCGCACGCTGTGCGATGTTGTTGACGTTCGAGCACAGGTGCGACTGCAGGTTCGCGGCGACCTTGATGGCGTCCGCAGGGCCGACCATCCAGCCCAGCCGCCACCCGGTCATCGCGTAGGTCTTGGCGACGCCGCCTACGAGGATCGTCTGGGCCGCCGCCTCCGGTGCCGCCTCGACGATCGAGACGGCGCGCACGCCTTCGTAGACGAGGCTCTGGTAGATCTCGTCCGAGATGATCCAGATGCCGTGCTCGAGCGCCCACTCGCCGATCGCGCGGGTCTCTTCGGCGGTGTACACCGACCCGGTCGGGTTGGACGGCGACACGAACACCAGCGCGGTGGTGCGCTCGGTGCGCGCGGCCTCGAGTTGTTCGACGGTGACCTTGTAGTCCTGGTCGGCTCCGGCGAACACCTCGACGGGGATGCCGTCGGCCAGCGCGATCGCCTCGGGATAGGTCGTCCAGTACGGGGCGGGCAGCAGCACCTCGTCGCCGGGGTTCACGACCGCCTGGAACGCCTGGTACACCGCCTGCTTTCCGCCATTGGTGACGATGATCTGCGACGGGTCGACCTCGAGTCCCGAGTCGCGCAGCGTCTTGGCGGCGATCGCCTCGCGCAGCGCCGGAAGCCCGGTCGCGGGCGTGTAGCGGAAGTTCGCCGGGTCTCGCAGCGCCTCGGCCGCCGCGTCGACGATGAACTGCGGCGTGGCGAAATCGGGCTCGCCCGCGGCGTAGGAGATGACCGGTCGGCCGGCGGCCTGGAGGGCCTTGGCCTTCGCGTCGACCTTGAGGGTCGCCGACTCGGCGATGGCGGACAGCTTGCGGGACAGGGGAGGGCGTTCGGTCACGCGTACGAGCGTAGTCGCGACGCGCTGGGGAGCGCACCCGCGCGCAGGCGCACACGGTACCGCGCGGCGCCGGGTCGCGGTACCGTGTGCGCATGGGCCCTTGGATCTGGAACGCCATCGCATTCGCGCTCGTCCTGATCGCCGCCGGTGGCATCACGTGGTGGCTCGCGAAGGGCTGCGTCGTGACGCGGGTCGGGGCGGGGGGCGCCATCGTCGGGAGTCTGCTGGCCCTCGGCAGCCTGCTGGTGCTGCTCGACATCGACGCCGCGATGCGGGTCTCGTACACGCTGATGGGGCTTTCGGGCGTGTGGCTGCTGGCGTGGGCCCTCGCGGGCGGCATCCGCGGCCAGCGCATCGCGCGGGCAGAGGACGCCGAACAGGCACTCGGACCCCTGCGCGGCTCGGCGGACACCGGCCGGCGCTGACGCTGACGCGCCGCCGATCGGCGGGCCGGGGCATCCACCGAATGACCGATGCCGGTTCCGACCGATGACCGCTGCCACAGGCCCCGCCCCCGCGGGAGCCTGGAGGCATGGACACCAATGCGGTGCGGGTGCGCAACCTGCGGAAGAACTACGGTGATCGCGCGGTGGTCGACGATGTGTCGTTCGACATCGCGCGCGGCGAGACGTTCGCCCTTCTCGGGCCCAACGGCGCCGGCAAGTCGACGACCGTCGAGATCCTCGAGGGCTATCGTCGGCGCTCCGGCGGCGAGGTCTCGGTGCTCGGGGCAGACCCCGGCTCGGGCGGCCTGGACTGGAAGGCGCGGCTGGGGATCGTGCTGCAGTCGACCGCTCACGCGGGCCCGGTCACGGTGCGCGAGATGCTGGGGCAGTTCGCCGGGTTCTACCCGAACCCGCGCGACGTCGACGAGGTGATCGCGGCGGTCGGCCTGCAGTCGCAGGCGAAGGCCCGCGTCTCGAAGCTCTCGGGCGGACAGCGGCGGCGCGTCGACGTGGCGCTCGGCATCGTCGGGCGGCCCGAGGTGCTGTTCCTCGACGAGCCGACCACGGGCTTCGATCCGCAGGCCCGGCGCGAGTTCTGGGAGCTGATCGGCTCGCTCAAGGCCGACGGCACGACGATCCTGCTCACGACGCACTACCTCGACGAGGCCGCGCAGCTCGCCGATCGCGTCGCGGTCGTCGCCGCCGGGCGCCTGCGGGCGATCGGACCGGTCGCCACGATCGGCGGCGCGGAGGCGAACCTGCCGATCGTGCGCTGGATCGAGGGAGGCATGCCGCGACACGAGCGCACCCCGCACCCGTTCGCGTTCGCCGCGGCCAGGGCGCAGCGCAACGGCGTTCCGATCGACCAGTTCGAGATCGCGCGGCCGACGCTCGAGGACACCTACCTCGCGCTGGTCGCCGAGACCGAGACCGGGACCGGCCCGGCGGCTCAGGCGCCGGTCGCGCGAAGCGGAGCGGTCCGATGAGCGCGGTCGCGGCATCCGGAATCCGACCCGTGCGCACGCGGGGCCTGCTTGCGACAGGCGCGTGGCGAGCGCGGTTCGAGATCACGCAGTACTTCCGCTCGGCAGACACGCTCTTCTTCACGTTCCTGTTCCCGGTGTTCATGCTGGGGCTGTTCTCGGTCGCGTTCGGCGCGGACGGCGACGTGCAGCTGTCGCCGGATGCGCCGGCGATGTCGATCGCCGCGCTGTACCTGCCAGGCATGCTCGCGGCGGGCCTGCTGCTGTCGGGCTTCCAGAACCTCGCGATGGACATCGCGGTCGAGCGCTCCGAGGGCATGCTCAAGCGCCTCGGCGGCACGCCGCTGTCGCCGGTGAGCTACTTTCTCGGCAAGATCGGGCAGGTCGCCGTCACCGGCGTGCTGCAGGCGGCCGTGCTGCTGACGTTCGCCGCCGCGGTGCTGGGCGTCGAGCTGCCGACCGAGCCGGGCCGGTGGGCGACGTTCGCGTGGGTGTTCGTGCTGGGCATCGCCACCTCGGCGCTGCTGGGCGTCGCACTGTCGTCGGCGCCGCGCACCGGCAAGAGCGCGACGGCGGTCGTCGTGCCGATCGCGCTGGCGCTGCAGTTCGTCTCAGGGGTCTACCTCTCGTTCTGGCAGCTGCCGGAGTGGCTGCAGAACGTCGCCGGGATCTTCCCGCTGAAGTGGATGGCCCAGGGCATGCGCGCCGTCTTCCTCCCCGACGAGTACGCCGCGCTCGAGCAGCACGGCCAGTGGAACCTCGTCGGCGTCGCGGTGGCGCTCGCGGCGTGGCTGGTCGTGGGCGCGGTGCTCTCGCGCGTCACCTTCCGTTGGATCAGGCGCGACGCGTAGCCTGACGATGCCCCGTCCCCGCCGACGCACGGCGCGGGGGCGGGCGAGGGCGTGATGAGAAGGCGAGAGGGCATGCTCAGCACCCGCAGGTGGGACGCCATCGTCGCGATCGTGTCGATCGTGGTCGCGATGGCGCTGCTCACCGCATTCCGGCCGGAGGGCGCGGTGCGCCTGACGGTGGGTCTTGCGAGCATCGTGCTCCTGGCCGTCGGGTATGTCGCGATCGGCCGGGCCGCCGTCCACCCGCCGCGCGCGTCATGGCGGTTCCCGGTGTTCCTCGCGGTGGCGGCGCTCGCGGTGGGGGTCGGCACAGGGGCGGCGCCCTTCCTCGCGATTCTGCAGACGCTGGCGTACCCGCTCGCGTGGGTCGTCGGCGATTCCCGCCGGCGCGGCATCGGGGGTTCGATCGTCATCGCGGCGAGCGTGTTCGCGGGGGCCTGGCTCGGCAACGGCGGCGACGCGGCCGCGGCGGTGTCGGGTCTTGCGACCGCGGTGTTCTCGCTGGCTTTCTCGATCGCGATCGGCCTGTGGATCGCGTACATCGCCGAGTACGGCCAGGAGCGGGCACGTCTGCTCGCCGAACTGCAGGCGGCGCAGACCCAGGTCGAGGCGCTGAGCCGTGACCGCGGTGCCGCCCAGGAGCGGGAGCGGCTGGCCCGAGACATCCACGACACCCTCGCGCAGACGCTCGCCGGGCTCGTGATCTTCGCCGAGCGCGCGGGCCGGCAGTCCAGGGGCGGACAGACGGATGCCGCGGCCGCGACGATCTCGACGGTCGAGCAGGTCGCGCGCGACGCCCTCGGCGAGGCTCGCGCGCTCGTCGCGCGCACGGCGGCGGTGCCGAGCGAGCCCGTGTTCGAGTCGGCGGTGCAGCGGCTCGTCGAGCGCTTCCGCGCGCACGGCCCGGCGCAGATCTCGCTCGACGCCGGAGCCGTCGCGGGGCGGCTCGACCGTGAGACGCAGGTCGTCGTGCTGCGGTGCCTGCAGGAGGCGCTGTCGAACGCCGCGAAGCATGCCGGCGCGGTCCGCGTGTCGGTGCGCGTCGAGGCCGACACCGGGGGGCCGGTGACCTTGACCGTCGCCGACGACGGCCGCGGTTTCGATCCCGCGGCCCCGGCGGCGGGCTTCGGGCTCGACGGCATGCGCGAGCGGGTGGCGCTGGCGGGCGGCGCGCTGGAGGTCTCGTCGAGGCCTGGGCGCGGGACGACCGTGCGCGTCGTGCTCCCCGGCGCGGCGGCGCCCGTCGCCCACGACGCAGCGGGCGGCGCCGCGTGATCCGCCTGCTCATCGCCGACGACCACCCGATCGTGCGGGCGGGCCTGGCCGGGCTGCTGTCGGACGAGCCCGGCCTGGAGGTCGTGGCCGAGGCATCCGACGGCGACGAAGCGGTGCGACTCGCGGCCGCGACGCGCCCCGACGTCGTGCTGATGGACCTGCGCATGCCGCGCGTCGACGGCGTGGCGGCGACCGTGCGCATCGCCGCGGGCGAGGCCGGGAGCCCGCCGCCGCGCGTGCTGATCCTCACCACGTACGAGTCCGACGACCAGATCATCGCCGCGATCGAGGCGGGCGCGGCGGGGTACCTCCTGAAGGCGGCGCCGCAGGCCGAGATCGTGGCGGGCATCCGGTCGGTGGCGGCGGGGCAGTCCGCGCTGTCGCCGCAGGTCGCGGTGCGGCTGGTGGAGCGGATGCGCCGCCCCGCGGCTGCCCCGGTGCTGACGGCCCGCGAGGTCGAGGTGCTGCACCTGGTGGCATCCGGTCACAGCAACAAGCAGGTCGCCGTGGCGCTGGGCATCGGCGAGTCGACGGTGAAGACGCACCTGCTGAAGGTGTTCGACAAGCTGGGCGTGGCCGATCGCACGCGCGCGGTGACCCTCGCGATGGAGCGCGGGCTGCTGGGCTGACGGCGGGGGAGCGGGGCCGGGGCGCGCGGCGGACGCGGGGGCACGGTCGCCGTGAGACCGAGTACCGCGTAGACTGAACCGGAGTGTCAATTCCGAGGAGGACCGCCATGGCCGACGCGTCGACCTATACCGCCCCCGTCGAGGACTACGCGTTCCTGTATCGCGAGGCCTTCGGCACCGACGTCGTGGCGCGCGCCACCGACGGCGCGATGACGGCGGATGACGCGGTCGACGTGATCGCCGCCGCGGGCGAGTTCGCCTCCGACGTGCTGGCCCCCCTCGACCAGGTCGGAGACCGCGTCGGGGCGCAGCTCTCAGACGGCCAGGCGCGCCTGCCCGAAGGCTTCGCCGAGGCGTACGCCGCGCTCGTCGAGGCCGGCTGGATCACGGCATCCGCCCCCGCGTCCGCGGGCGGCGACGGACTGCCGGTGCTGATCCAGGACGGCCTGGGCGAGATCTGGAACGGCTCGAACATGGCCTTCGCGCTGTGCTGGATGCTCACCGCCGGCGCCATCCACGCGCTCGACGCCGTCGCCTCCGACGAACTGCGCGAGACCTACCTCTCGCGCCTGGTCGAGGGCACCTGGACCGGCACCATGAACCTCACCGAGCCGCAGGCCGGCACCGACCTCGGCGCGATCCGCACCACGGCGACCCCGAACGACGACGGCACGTGGTCGATCACCGGTCAGAAGATCTTCATCACGTGGGGCGACCACGACGTCGCCGACAACATCGTGCACCTCGTGCTCGCCCGCACCCCGGGGGCCCCCGAGGGCGCGAAGGGCATCTCGCTGTTCGTGGTGCCGAAATACCTCGTGAACGCCGACGGGTCGCTCGGGGCGCGCAACGGCGTGGAGACCGTCTCGCTCGAGCACAAGCTCGGCATCCACGGCTCGCCGACCTGCGTGCTCGCGTACGAGGGCGCCACCGGGTACCTCGCGGGCGACCTGCACGGGGGCCTGGCGGGCATGTTCGTCATGATGAACTCGGCACGCGCCGGCATGGGCCTGCAGGCCACCGGCGTCTCGGACCGCGCCTACCAGCGCGCCGCCGCGTACGCCGAGAGCCGCCTGCAGGGCCCCGTGATCGGCCGCGAGGCCGGCACCGCGATCGGCGAGCACCCCGATGTGCGGCGCCTGCTGCTGTCGATGTCGAGCGAGATCTTCGCGATGCGCGCGATGGGCGTGCTGCTGGGCGATCTGTTCGACCGCGCCGACACCGACGGCACCCTCGCCCTCGCCGAGTTCTTCGTGCCGATCTTCAAGGGCTGGACCACTGAGGAGTCCCTGCGGATCACGTCCGAGGCGATCCAGGTGCACGGCGGGTCGGGCTTCATCGAAGAGACCGGCGTCGCACAGCACTACCGCGACGCGCGCATCATGCCGATCTACGAGGGAACCACCGCGATCCAGTCCAACGACCTCGTCGGACGCAAGGTGATCCGCGACGGCGGGGTGACCGCATCCGCTCTGTTCGCCCAGATCGACGAGACGATCACCGCCCTCGGCGCTGTCGACCACCCGGTCGCGGCGCGCACCGCCGACCGCCTCGACCGCGCGCTGGGGGCCGCGCGCCGCGCGACCGCCGCGGTGCTCGGCTTCGCCGGGTCGCCCCGCGACGCGTACGCCGTGAGCGTCCCGTACCTGATGCTGCTCGGCACGGTCACCGGCGGCTGGATGCACGCGCTCGCCGTCGTCGCGGTCCTCGGCCACGACGCCGAGCAGCCCGCCGACGCGCGGCGCCTGCGGGAAGCCGACTTCTACGGCGCCCACCACCTGTCGCGCGCGGCGTCCTACGCCGAGACGGTGGAGGCCGGCGAGATCGCCTGAGACAGGCGTCGGCGCGACGCCCCCGGGCCGTCCGCCGCGAGGCCGGCGCGAGGTCATGTCGCCGGCACCTCTTACGCTTGAGGCAGTATGGACCTCGACGAACTGGACCGCCTCTGGGAGCGGCATCCCGCCTGGCGTGTGCTGCGGGCGCACAACGCGCCGCTGATCCTGTCGTTCCTCGGGCGGCGGTTCATCGACGACAACCGCGGTGCGGTGCCTCTGGGCGAGCTCGTCGCGGCCCTCGACGACGAGCTCTTCTCGATCCACCGAGCGACCCCCGATCGGTACCCGCAGGAGGCGGCGGCCTACGTCGACGACTGGTCCGACCCCAAGGCAGGCCTGTTGCGGCGCTTCTATCCCGCGGGGTCCGAAGAGGTGCACGTCGAGGCGACCCCAGCGCTCGAGAAGGCGTATCGCTGGGTCGAAGGCCTGCGCGCGCGCTCCTTCGTCGGCACCGAGTCGCGGCTGCAGACGCTCATCGACCTGCTGCGTCAGATCGTGCACGGCTCTCAGGCTGATCCGCTCGAGCGCGTCGCCGAGCTGGAACGGCGTCGAGAAGCGCTCGACAGAGAACTGGCCGAGGCTCGCGAGGGCAGGGTCGCGGTGCTCGACGACACCGCGCTGCGCGAGCGGTATCAGCAGTTCGCCGCCACCGCGCGCGAGCTGCTGGGCGATTTCCGCGAAGTCGAAGACAACTTCCGCTCGCTCGACCGCTCGGCTCGCGAGAAGATCGCCGGGTGGGACGGCGGCAAGGGCGCGCTCCTGGACGAGCTCGTGACCAGCCGCACCGACATCGCCTCGTCCGACCAGGGTCGCAGCTTCCAGGCGTTCTACGACTTCCTGCTGTCCGAGGGCCGGCAAGACGAGCTGTCCGACCTGCTCGACGCCGTGCAGGCCATGCCGCAGCTCGACGCCGACCGGCGCGTGCGCCGCGTCCACTACGACTGGGCCGACGCGGCCGAGCGCACGCAGCAGACCGTGCGCGGCCTGTCCGAGCAGCTGCGCCGCTTTCTCGATGATCAGGTGTGGGTCGAGAACCGGCGCGTGCTTGACCTGGTGCGGGCGATCGAGGCATCCGCGCTCGCCGTGCGGGACCGCCCGCCCGGCGACATCGGCGTGCACGTCGATGAGCCGGGCCTGCCCATCGCCTTGGTGTTCGAGCGTCCGCTGTACGATCCGCAACCCGACGTGGTGGTCGACAGCATGCCGGCGCCGCAGTCGATCGACGAGGTCGAGCTGGACGGACTGTTCGCCCAGCACTTCGTCGACACGGCGAGGCTCGTCGGCAACATCCGAGCGGTCGTCCCCCCACGCGCGCGCGTCGCGCTGGACGACATCGTCGCGCTGTACCCGATCCAGGACGGCGTCGCCGAGCTGCTCGGCTATCTCTCGCTGGACGAAGACGACGTGTCGGTCGCCGTCGACGAGACCGCTGACGAAATGACCATCGACTATGTCGACGCGGCCGGCACGCCGCGCCGGGTGAGGATGCCGCAGGTGACGGTGGTGCGCCGATGAGAAGTCCGGAAGAACAGGTCGTGGCCACGTCGATCATCTCGCTCATGCGCGAGGTGGTCTACCGCGACGTGCCGGCGCACGAGCCGGTGTGGGACGCGCTCGCGCGGCACCGCGCCGCCGTCGCCGACCACTTCGCCCAGATCGGCGTCGATGTCATCGTGGACGAGGCCGAGGGGTACGCGTATCTGCGCACGCGAGAGGCCGACGAGGGCGAGGAGCCGCTGCCGCGCCTGGTGCGGCGACGCAGCCTGACGTACAACGTGAGTCTGCTGCTCGTGCTCCTGCGGCGCCGCATGGTCGAGTTCGAGGCGTCCGGAGAGGCGGGCAGGCTCGTGCTCACGCGCGATCAGATCGTCGAGCTGCTGCGTGTTTTCCAGGCCTCCTCGACGAACGAGGCGCGCACGATCGAACAGGCCGACCGCACCATCGCCCAGGTCGCCGAGCTCGGGTTCCTGCGCGAGCTGCGCGGCCAGCGCGGCGCGTGGGAGGTGCGGCGCATCCTCAAGGCGTACGCCGACGCGCAGACGCTCAACGACTTCTCGGCACGGCTGGCCGCGTACGCGGACGGGGGGAGAGCCGCTCACGCCTCTGCTGCCGCGCAGGCTGCGGCATCCGTCATCGAAACCGTCGACGCGACGCTTCTTGGGGACGGCGAATCATGAGCGATGCGCTGTTCTCGGCTCTCGAGGTCGACAGCCCGGCGAGCGCGCAGGCCGGCTACCGGCTCACGCGCATCGAGGTGTACAACTGGGGCACGTTCGACCGGAGCGTCTGGTCGCTGCAGCCGGACGGGCAGACCGCGCTTCTGACCGGCGACATCGGCAGCGGAAAGTCCACGATCGTCGACGCGATCACCACGCTGCTGCTGCCGGCCCATCGCATCGCGTACAACAAGGCCGCCGGCGCCGATGCGAAGGAACGGACCCTCCGCAGCTACGTGGAGGGCCACTACAAATCCGAGCGCAACGAGGCCACCGGCGCGTCGCGGCCGGTCGGGTTGCGCGACCACACCGCGTACTCGGTGATCCTCGGGCGGTTCACGAACGTCGGCTACGGCGAGACCGTCACGATCGCGCAGGTGTTCCACCAGAAGGACCGGACGGGGCAGCCCGAGCGGTTCTTCGTCACCGCGTCGGTGCCGCTGTCGATCGACCCCGACTTCAGCCGCTTCGGCTCGGACCTGAAGGCGCTGCGTGCGCAGCTGCGTTCGCGCGGGGCCGATATCGACAACACGTTCCCCGAGTACCATCGCCGCCTGCGCCGGCTGCTGGGCATCGCGTCCGAGCAGGCGATGGAGCTTTTCCACCAGACGGTGTCGATGAAGTCGGTCGGCAACCTGAACGACTTCGTGCGCGACCACATGCTCGAGCCCGTGGACGCGTTCGACAGAGTGCGGGCGATCGTCGACCACTACGACAACCTCGTCAAGGCGCACGAGGCGGTGCGTACGGCGACGGATCAGCTGGCGGTGCTCGATCCGCTGATCGTCGCAGCCGACAAGTACACGCTGGCACTGACCCGCCACGCCGAGCTGACCGACGAGCGCTCGGCAGTGGTGCCCTTCATCGCCGAACGCGTGTGCGAGATCGCCGCCGCGGCCGTCGCCGACGCCGAGACTCAGCTCGACGCGGCCGAGACGCGCAAGAGCGACCTCGCGGCGGCCCGCCAGTCGCTCATCCCCGAGCGTGATCGGCTGGTGCTCGAGCGCGCGGGCGTCGGCGGTGATCGACTCGCCGCGCTCGAGCATGAGATTCCGCAGCTGCAGGCGGTCCGCGACGACCGCGTCGAGCGGTTCCGTGCCTACAGTGCGCAACTGCGATCGCTGGGGCTCGATGAGGTCGAGACCGAGGTGGACTTCCACGCGCGTCTCGAGGCGACCGCCGCGCTGCGCGCGCGGCTCGACGAGGAGCGCGCCGCACTGCGCGCACGACAGGATCCCCTGTTCGATCGCCGCGCCGAGGTGCGCCAAGCGCGTCGCACGGTCGCCGAAGAGCTCGAGTCGCTCGCGACGCGACGCAACAGCCTGCCTGCCGACCTCGACCGGGTGCGGCGCGCGCTGTGCGAGGCGCTGGCGCTCGATGAGATCGAGCTGCCGTTCGCAGCCGAGCTGCTCGACGTGCGCGACGAGTTCGCCCCCTGGCGCGGCGCGGCCGAGCGGGTGCTGCGCGGGTTCGCCCTGTCACTGCTGGTGTCTCAGCAGCACTACGCACGGGTGTCGCAGTGGGTGAACGACAACCGCCTGAACGCGCACCTGGTGTATCTGCGCGTGCCCGAACGGCGCGTGCGGACGATCGCCGCGACGCACAGCGAGCCCCGGCTGCTCGACGCGGTCATGGTCGAGCCCGGTTCGTTCGAGGACTTCCTGCGCGCGGAGCTCGAGCGGCGCGCCGATCATGTGCTCGCCGCCTCCGTCACCCAGCTCCAGCAGGAGGACCGCGCCGTCACCGTGCAGGGGCTGATCCGCGACCGCGACCGGCACGAGAAGGACGACCGGCGCGCCGCCACCGACCCGCGCTCGTGGGTGCTCGGTCGCGGCAGCGCCGAGAAGCTCGCGGCGCTCGAGGCAGAGCTCGCCGTCCACGACGAGGGCCTGGCCGACATCGAGCGCGCGCTGGCGGCGGTCGACACCGATGTCGCAGCCCTCGCCGCGCGCGGTCAGGCACTGGCCGCGCTCGAGCAGTATCCGAGCTGGCAGGCGCTGGATGTCACGGCGGCGCAGGCACAGTTGGCAGCGCTCGAGGATGAGCGGCGGACTCTCGTCGCGGGCTCCAGCAGGCTCGTCGCGATCGACGAACAGCTCGCGGGGCTCGATGCCGAAGACACCCGGCTGCGCGAGGAGTACGAGGACGCGATCGGACGGATCGGTGCGCTGCGCACGACACGCGACGGCCTCGAGGCGCGCCGGCGGCGTGAGAGCGAGACCCTCGCGGCGCTCGACGAGCACACCATCGCGCGCGCTCGAGCCCTGTATCCGGGCCTTTCCGAGCGAGCCGGGCGCCGCGATCTGCGCACGATCGACGGCTGCGACCGTCTCTCGCAGACGCTCATCGCGGGGCTGACCAGCGCGATCGACGCCGCCCAGCGCGAGATGAACGGCTACACCACGAGCATCCAGCAGCAGATGGCGGAGTTCCTGCGGCGGTGGCCCGCCCTGCGCGACGAGATGGATGCCGATGTCCGCGCGATCGGCGAGTTCCGGGCGCTCCACGAGCGTGTTCAACGTGATGACCTGCCGCGGTTCGAGAGCGAGTTCCGCCACCAGCTGAACACCAACGCCGTCCGCGAACTCGTCGGCTTCCACGCGTGGCTGCGCAAGCAGGCCGACGAGATCCGGCTGCGCATCGAGACGATCAACCAGGCGCTGCAGGCCATCGACTACAACCCGGGCCGCATCATCGTCCTCGATGCCGAGCCCACGGTCAATCAGGACGTGCGACAGTTCCGAGCCGATCTGCGCGAGGCGACCACCGACGCTCTGTCGACAGACGGTGGCGACCCGGGACAGCAGTTCGAGCGCATCCGCGCCCTCATCGAGAGGTTCAAGGGGCGCGAGGGTCACGCCGACGGCGACCGGCTCTGGACCCGGCGCGTCACCGATGTGCGCACCTGGTTCACCTTCGCCGCCAGCGAGCAGGACCGCGAGACCGGAGCGGAGTTCGAGCACTACACCGACTCGGACGGCAAGTCCGGCGGGCAGAAGGAGAAGCTCGCGTACACGATCCTCGCGGCATCGCTCGCGTATCAGTTCAAGCTGCAATGGGGTGCGGCCGCATCCCGCGACTTCCGATTCGTCGTCATCGACGAGGCGTTCGGTCGCGGATCGGATGCCTCGACCCGGTACGCGCTCGAGCTGTTCGCGAAACTCGGCTTGCAGCTGCTCATCGTGACCCCGTTGCAGAAGGTGCACGTCATCGAGCCCTACGTCAGCGCGATCGGCTTCGTCGACAACCCCACGGGTGCGGCCTCACGTGTCAGGACTCTCACGATCGAGGAGTTCCGCGAGCAGCAGCGCATCGCGGCCGTCGAGGCCGCGGCGGCCAGGTCGTGACGGATCCGGCGCGCTGGAGCGGCCTCGAAGAGATCCGCCGGGCCGTGCGCCGGCGATGGGACGACGGAAGCCTCCTGCGCGCCCTCGTTCGCGATGAGGTGTTTCCGACGATCGACGTGCCGTTGCGGCATCCGTCGGCGTCCGATCTCGGCGAGCACTTCGACGCGGCGCGGGACTGGGTGGAGGCCGTCACGCGCGGGGCGCGCCAGGGCCGGGCGTACGACATCCGGCGCGAGCGCATCGGCGGGCGGGTCAGTGGCGCCACCGATGTGCCCGCGCGGGCGGTGATCGAAACGTTCGATCAGGCGTGGCTGCTCCTCGGGGTCGCCTCGGCGGCCGTCGCCTTCCGCCTCGTCGTGGAGGCATCACATGCCGATGCCGTGCCGCGCGAGTGGGCGCTCGAGCACCCGCACGCGGCGATCGCCCTCTCGCACGACTGGCCCGCCGTGCTCGCGGCATACCGATGGCTCGACGCGCACCGCGGGTCGGGCCTGTACCTGCGGCAGGTGACGGCGCCGGGCGTCGACACGAAGTTCATCGAGCGACACCGCAGGCCTCTCGCCGCGATGCTCGGAGTCGACGCGCCTGCGACGGCCTTCGTGCGTGGGCTGGGGCTGGCAGCCAAGCCTCAGACTGTGCGGATGCGGTTCGATCCGGCGGTGTTCGGGTTCCCGTCGGCACTGACCGAGGCGTCGCTACGCGTCGACGAACTGCGTGGGCTGACCGTTCGGCCGTCGCGCGCGCTCATCGTCGAGAACGAGATCACGTATCTGAGCGTCCCGGTGCCGCCCGGTGGCGTCGTGCTGTGGGGCAAGGGCTACGACGCCGACCAGCCCGCGTCGCTCGACTGGCTCGCGAACGTGCCGGTGCTGTACTGGGGCGACCTCGACACGCACGGCTTCGGCATTCTGAACCGTGTGCGCGCGTGGCTCGGGCACACGGAGTCCGTGCTCATGGACCGCGAGACGCTGCTGGCGCACCGGGCCTGCTGGGGAAGCGAGGGCACCCCGACGAACGCCGCGCTGACCCGCCTCGACTCCGCCGAGCGCTCGCTGTACGAAGATCTGGTGACCGACCGCTTCGGCTCCGCGGTGCGCCTCGAGCAGGAGCGCATCGACTGGGGCTGGGCGCTGGCGCGGCTGGCCGGGCGTCTCGGCTGAACGACCCGTCGAGGCGCGATCGCGTTCGATTCCTCGGCCGTCGGGTCCCCGGCCGTCGAGGCTTGTACTCACTGGTGCGCACGAGCGGATGCCCCGACCCGGCCGGGTCGGGGCATCCGCCGTTGTGCGAGTCGGGGACTCAGCCGAACTGGTTCATCGTGTTGTCTTTGCCGCCGGCCTTGAGGGCGGCGTCGCCGGCGAAGTACTCCTTGTGGTTGTCGCCGATGTCGCTGCCGGCCATGTTCTGGTGCTTGACGGTGGCGATGCCCTCGCGGATCTCGCGGCGCTGGACGCCCTGCACGTAGGCGAGCATGCCCTGGTCGCCGAAGTAGCCCTTGGCGAGGTCATCGGTCGACAGCGCCGCCGTGTGGTACGTCGGCAGGGTGATGAGGTGGTGGAAGATGCCCGCGCGCGCCGAGCCGTCGCGCTGGAACGTGCGGATCTTCTCGTCGGCCAGCTGCGCGAGCTCGGTGCCGTCGTAGTCGACGCTCATGAGGTTCGCGCGGTCGTAGGCCGAGACATCCGCCCCCTGCTCTGCGAGCTGGTCGTAGGCCTGCTGGCGGAAGTTGAGGGTCCAGTTGAACGACGGGCTGTTGTTGTAGACGAGCTTCGCGTTGGGGATCTCTTCGCGGATGCGGTCGACCATGCCGGCGATCTGCTCGACGTGCGGCTTCTCGGTCTCGATCCACAGCAGGTCGGCGCCGTTGCGCAGCGACGTGATGCAGTCGAGCACCACGCGGTCCTCACCCGTGCCGGGACGGAACTGGTAGAGGTTGCTGGGCAGGCGCTTGGGGCGCACGAGCGTGCCGTCGCGTGTGAGCACGACATCGCCGTTGCCGAGGGCCGCCGGCGAGACCTCGTCGACGTCGAGGAACGAGTTGTACTGGTCGCCCAGGTCGCCGGGAACGTGCGAGACGGCGAGTTTCTGCGTGAGACCCGCACCCAGCGAGTCGGTGCGGGCGACGATGATGCCGTTGTCGATGCCGAGCTCGAGGAACGCGTAACGGACCGCGGTGAGCTTCGCGATGAAGTCCTCGTGCGGAACGGTGACCTTGCCGTCCTGGTGGCCGCACTGCTTCTCGTCCGACACCTGGTTCTCGATCTGGATGGCGCACGCGCCCGCCTCGATCATCTTCTTGGCGAGCAGGTAGGTGGCCTCGGGGTTGCCGAAGCCCGCGTCGATGTCGGCGATGATCGGCACCACGTGGGTCTCGTGGTTGTCGATCTGCGACTGGATGAACTCGACCGCGGTCTCGTCGCCGGCCCGGCGCGCCTCGTCGAGCTTCGTGAACAGCAGGTCGAGCTCACGGGCGTCGGCCTGACGCAGGAACGTGTAGAGCTCCTCGATGAGGGCCGGCACCGAGGTCTTCTCGTGCATCGACTGGTCGGGCAGCGGGCCGAACTCGGAGCGCAGCGCCGCGACCATCCAGCCCGACAGGTAGAGGTAGCGCTTGTTCGTGGTCTTCAGGTGCTTCTTGATCGAGATGAGCTTCTGCTGCCCGATGAAGCCGTGCCACACACCGAGCGACTGGGTGTACACCGACGAGTCGGCGTCGTACTCGGCCATGTCGCGGCGCATGATGTCGGCCGTGTACTGGGCGATCGCAAGCCCCGTCTTGAAGCGGTTCTGCGCCCGCATGCGGGCGACGTACTCGGGGTTGATGGCATCCCAGGTGGAGCCGTGCTCCTCTTTCAGCGTCTGGATGGCCTCGATGTCGTCCTGGTAAGCGGTCATGTCGTGTCCTTGAGTGTTCGTGTCTTGGTGTTCGTGTCTGAGAAGTGGTGTCGTGTCCCGATGTGCGCCGTTCAAGCGGTCGCTTGTGGCGCACATCGGGACACCGATGCCGCGTCGGCGCGTCAGTCGCTCTCGACGAGGTAGCGCGAGTAGGCCGGCAGCGTCAGGAACGCCGGGAAGTCCTGCCCGAGCGACACCTCGCGGAAGATCTCGGCCGCATCCTCGAAGCGGTCGCCGTCCGACCGCTCGACCTCGCCGAGCACCTGCTCGATGAGCCCCTCCACGTACTCGCGGGTGATGCGCGTGCCGTCGTCGGTGGCGCGGTCCTGGTGGATCCACTGCCAGATCTGGCTGCGCGAGATCTCGGCGGTCGCGGCATCCTCCATGAGGTTGTCGATGGCGACGGCGCCCAGGCCCCGCAGCCACGCCTCGATGTAGCGGATCGCGACCGACACGTTGCCGTGGACGCCCGCCGCGGTGACCGGACGCCCGATGTGGATGTCGATCAGGTCGCTGGCGGCCACCTCGACCTCGGGACGCTGCCGGTCGAGTTGGTTCGGGCGGTCGCCGAGCACCGCGTCGAACTCGGCGCGCGCGATCGGGATCAGGTCGGGGTGGGCCACCCATGTGCCGTCGAAGCCGTCGCCGGCTTCGCGCTTCTTGTCGGCGGCGACCTTCTCGAACGCCTGCGCGGTCACCTCGGGGTCGCGGCGGTTCGGGATGAACGCGCTCATGCCGCCGATCGCGAAGGCGCCGCGCTTGTGGCAGGTCTTCACGAGCAGTTCGGTGTACGAGCGCATGAACGGCACGGTCATCGTGACCTCGCTGCGGTCGGGCAGCACGAATCGGGCGCCGCGCCCGCGGTAGTTCTTGATGATCGAGAAGATGTAGTCCCAGCGGCCGGCGTTGAGCCCCGCGATGTGGTCGCGCAGCTCGAAGAGGATCTCTTCCATCTCGAACGCGGCCGGCAGCGTCTCGATCAGCACGGTCGCACGGATCGTGCCGTGGGCGATGCCGATGTACTGCTCGCTGAAGGTGAACACGTCGTTCCACAGGCGCGCCTCTTCGCTGGATTCGAGCTTGGCGATGTAGAAGTAGGGGCCGCGGCCGTTCGCGATGAGACGCTCGGCGTTGTGGAAGAAGTACAGCCCGAAGTCCACCAGCGAACCCGACGCCGCCATCTCGCGACCCGTGCGGTCGGTGAAGCGGATGTGGTGCTCGATGAGGTGCCAGCCGCGCGGGCGCATCACGATCGTGGGGGTCTGGTCGGCGGTGACCTCGTAGCGCTTGCCGTCGGGGCTGACGTACTGCAGCTCGCCGCGGATCGCGTCACGCAGCGAGAGCTGCCCCTCGATGACGTTCTTCCAGGTGGGGCTGGTGGCGTCCTCCTGGTCGGCGAGCCACACCTTCGCGCCGGAGTTCAGCGCGTTGATGGTCATCTTGGGGTCGGTCGGACCCGTGATCTCGACGCGGCGGTCCTCGAGACCGGGGCCGGCGCCGGCGACCCGCCACTGGTCGTCCTCGCGGATGTGACGGGTGTCGTCGCGGAACTGCGGGTCGTGTCCGTTGCCGATCTCGAACCGGCGGCGAAGACGATCGGCGAGCCGGTCGTGCCGGCGGTCGCCGAAGCGGTCGTGCAGTTCGGTGAGGAACGCGATGGCCGCGGGCGTGAGGATCTCGTCGTAGCGGTCGCGCAGCGCGCCGGTGATCTTGATCGACGGCTGGTGCGTCTGGGTGGGGATGGGGCCGGTGCGGGTGCGCATGGGGGTGGCGGTTGCAGGTGTCATCTTCCTGCCTTCCTGTGAACGAATGTGCGGGGGTGGGGATGCCCCGTCCCGGCGTGTGTGCTGAGTGGAGGCATCCGGTGATCCGCGTTCTGGATCCTCGGGGTGGTCGTGAGTCCACTCTCGGTGAAGATTCGACCCAGATATGGCCGATTCAGCTGTGAACTTTTGCCGTTCTTCTGCAAATGTGACATCCTGAGGACTCGACGGCACTCCGGGCGGCCCGAAATGTCTGCTGAATGCACCTCGGCAGCCGAAGACCGCAAACATGACAGCGAGAAAGTGGGACACGGCCATGACGACGACCGAACGGGTGACCGATGCCGCGGCCGACGCCGCGATCGAAGACGACGAGGTCGACGCGCTCACGATCGGCCGCCGCATCCGCCAGCTGCGCACCGAGCGCGGGATGACCCTCGATGACCTCGCGACCGCGGTCGACCGCGCGCCGAGCCAGCTTTCGATGATCGAGAACGGGCGGCGCGAGGCGAAGCTCACCATGCTGCAGGCGATCGCGCGCGCCCTCGGCACGACCCTCGACGCGCTGCTGGAGGCCGAGCCCCTCGACGAGCGGTCCAGCATGGAGATCAAGCTCGAACGCGCGATGCGCGGCCAGACGTTCCAGGCCCTCGGCATCCCGCCCTTCCGCGTCGGCAAGTCCGTGCCGACCGAGGCGCTTTCGGCGATGCTGGCCCTGCAGGGCGAGATCGAGCGGCTCAACGACGAGCGCGCGGCGACCCCCGAAGAGGCGCGACGGGCGAACGTCGAGCTGCGGGGGCTCATGCGCACGCAGGACAACTACTTCCCCGAGCTCGAGGAGCAGGCGCGGCGCATCCTCGGCGCCGTGGATCACCCGGGCGGTCCGCTCACGCAGAGAACGGCATCCGATATTGCCGCTCACCTGGGGTTCACCCTGCACTACGTGAGCGATCTGCCGCAGACCACGCGCAGCGTCGCCGACATCAAGAACGGCCGTCTGTACCTCTCCAGCCGCCTGGCCGCGAAGGGCGACCCGCGCACCGCGGTGCTGCAGGCGCTGTCGAGCCGGATGCTCGGGCACCGCGAGCCCCGTTCGTACGCCGAGTTTCTGCGTCAGCGGGTCGAGACGAACTACCTCACCGGCGCTCTGCTGATTCCCGAGGCGCACGCGGTGCCGTTCCTGCAGGACGCCAAGGCCGACCGCGCCATCTCGATCGAAGACCTCCGCGACGCGTACTCGGTGTCGTACGAGACCGCCGCGCACCGCTTCACGAACCTCGCGACCGTGCACCTGGGGATTCCGGTGCACTTCCTCAAGGTGCACGAGTCCGGCACGATCACGAAGGCCTACGAGAACGACGACGTCAACTTCCCCACCGACCGGCTCGGGTCGATCGAGGGGCAGATGTGCTGCCGCCGGTGGACCTCGCGCGTCGTGTTCGACGAAGAGGATCACTTCAACCCGTACTACCAGTACACCGACACCGGCAACGGCACGTACTGGTGCACCGCCCGCGTGGAGCTTTCGAGCGAGGGGGCGCACTCGGTGTCGGTGGGCGTGCGCTTCGACGACACGCGCTGGTTCCTCGGCCGCGACACGCACAATCGCGGCGTTTCGAAGCACTCCGTCGAGGTGTGCTGCCGCCGGGCGCCCGCCGACCTCGAGGCGGCCTGGCGCGGAAACTCGTGGCCGAACGTCCGCACGCCGCGGACGCTGCTGGCGACCCTGCCCACGGGCGCCTTCCCCGGTGTCGACACGACCGACGTGTACGAGTTCCTCGAGGCCCACGCGCCGCGCTGAGCCGAAGCATCCGTCTCCTGCTCCGCCCGTGATCAGGTGATCTCCCGCAGTCACGACGGCGCCGCCCGCGCGCGCCTCAGCGCCCTGCGATGCTGAGCGCCGCCCACACCTCCGCGCGCTCGGCGAACGAGGCGAGGTCGCGGCCGAGCACGCGCTGCGCGGTCGCGAGCCGCGAGCGCACGGTGTGACGGTGGATGCCCAGGGCCCGCGCCGTCACCTCGTGCGAGCAGTCCTGCTCGAGCCAGGTGCGAAGCGTCTCACGCAGCGCCGTGCCGTGTTCGGCGTCGTGCTCGTCGAGCGGGGCGAGCACGGCCACGGCGACCGCGCGCGCCTCGTCGGACGGCTCGGCCGACAGCACGCTTCCGGCGCCGCAGTCGCCGAACCGCGACACCCTGTCGCCTGCGGCCGCGGCCCGGTCGCGCGCGACGCGCGCCTCGCGCACGGCGGCCGAGAAGCCCGAGTACGGCGCCGGGCGCGAGAGGCCGACGGTCGCGTCGAAGGCGCTCGCGAACTCGTCCACGGCGGATGCCTCGTCCGCCGCGACGACGATCACGAGGCAGTCCTCGCTGCGGCCGAAGAACACGCGCCCGCCCGACTCGTAGGCCTTGAGCTCGAGCCACTCGGCGGCTCCGTGGTGGCGTGCGGTCGCGGCATCGGTCACCGCGACCGTGAGCGGAGCAGGCGGTAGCCCGCCCCACACGTCGCGGGCGATGCGGGCGGCGAACGAGGGGTCGTCGGTCAGGAGCGACTGCACGACGCCGGCGCGCATCGAGGCCCGCGCGCGCTCGAGGCCCTGGTTCTGCTCGAGGGCGAGCCCGGCCATCGCGATGACCGAGGTGACGACGCTGCGGCTCTCCTGGTCGAGGTCGCCTGTGCCGATCGCGATCGCGCCGCGCAGGTGCCCGCCGCGGCCGAGCGTCTGCAGCGTGAAGGCGATGTCGCCGGTGTGCAGCGACGACCCGGCACCTGCGCCGCGGCGCAGCACCGCGCCGGCTTCGGCTGTCACCGCCTCGCGCGCGGCCGGGTCGAGCGCGCCGACGGGATGCTCCCGCGTGAGGTTGCCCGCCGCGTCGAACATCGTCACCCACGCGTCGAGCTGCCTGGCGAGTTCGGCGATCGTCGCACCCAGGCCATCGGGGCGCAGCGCCGCGAGCGAGATCGCGCGCTGCGCGGCCAGCGCCCACGACTGGCGCGCGTACGTCTGGGCGGCGATCGCGTCGGCGTTGGCCCGTGCGACCGCGATGAACGGCGTGCGGTACGGCACCTCGAACACGGCCAGGCCCCGAGCGCGGCACGCCTCGACCAGCCCCGGCGGGATGCCGTCGCGCACCACCTCGGTGCCGAAACCGAGCGCGAGCACGCCGCGGGAGGCCAGCCTCGCGGCGTAGTCGCCGTATGCGGCGTCGTCGGCCCCGTCGAACTGCGTCCCGGTCGTCAGCAGCACGAGACCGTCCGACAGGAAGGGCGTCGGATCGGCGAGATCCGAGGAGTGCACCCAGCGGATGGGCCGGTCCAGGGCGTCCTCGTCGCCGGGCGCCGCCTCGAGCCGCAGGCGCAGGTCTGCGCGTGCAAGCAGCGCGCGCAGAGTGGGGGAATCACTGATGACGACCATTGATCTCCTGTACTTCGTGTACACCCGGCAGAAGAGAATGTACATCGAGGAGAGTGCGGTCGTCGCATCCGCCCTTCTACGCTCCCCAGCATGACCACGATCGACACCGTTGCCGCCCCGCCCCTCGGCGGACCGTCCCTGCCGCAGGAGCGGCGCCTGGTCACGAGCATCCCCGGCCCGCGTTCGCAGGAGCTCCTCGCCCGCAAATCCGCCGCCGTGGCCGCGGGCGTCGGACACACCGCACCGATCGAGGCCGTGGCCGCCGGCGGCGGCGTGATCGTCGACGCCGACGGCAACTCTCTCATCGACCTCGGGTCGGGCATCGCCGTGACCACGGTCGGCAACGCCCACCCCAAGGTGGTCGCCGCAGTGCAGGCGCAGGTGGCCCAGTTCACCCACACCTGCTTCATGATCTCTCCGTACGACTCGTACGTGTCGGTCGCCGAGGCGCTCAACCGCATCACCCCCGGCGACCACGAGAAGAAGAGCGCACTGTTCAATTCGGGCGCCGAGGCCGTCGAGAACGCGATCAAGATCGCGCGCAAGTTCACCAAGAAGCAGGCCGTCGTCGCGTTCGACCACGGCTACCACGGCCGCACCAACCTCACGATGGCACTCACCGCCAAGGCGATGCCGTACAAGAGCGGCTTCGGCCCGTTCGCGGGCGAGATCTACCGCGCGCCGCTGTCGTACCCGTTCCGCGACGGCCTGAGCGGGGCGGATGCCGCGAAGAAGGCGATCTCGGTCATCGAGAAGCAGGTCGGCGCCGACAACCTCGCCGCGGTCATCATCGAGCCCATCCAGGGCGAGGGCGGGTTCATCGTGCCGGCCGACGGGTTCCTCCCGGCTCTCGTGGAGTGGTGCCGCCAGAACGGCGTCGTGTTCATCGCCGACGAGATCCAGACCGGCTTCGCCCGCACCGGCGCGATGTTCGCCAGCGAGCTGTTCGGCATCGTTCCCGACCTCATCACGACCGCCAAGGGCATCGCGGGCGGCCTGCCGTTGGCGGCCGTCACGGGCCGAGCCGAGATCATGGACGCCTCGCACGCCGGCGGCCTCGGCGGCACCTACGGCGGCAACCCGGTCGCATGCGCGGCGGCGGTCGCCTCGATCGACGTGTTCGAGCACGAGGGGCTCATCGAGCGCGCGCAGCAGGTCGGCGCGATCCTCACAGGGCGCCTCACCGCCCTACAGGCCGAAGACCCTCGCCTCGGCGACGTGCGCGGCCACGGTGCGATGATCGCCGCCGAGTTCGTGAACGCCCAGACGGGCGAGCCGGATGCCGCCCTCACCGCCGCCGTCGCGAAGTCCTGCATCGCCGAGGGCGTGATCGTTCTCACCTGCGGCACGTACGGCAATGTCATCCGCTTCCTGCCACCGCTGTCGATCCCCGACGCGCTGCTGCACGAGGGCCTCGACGTGGTCGCGGCCGCGCTCGCGAGCGCCTGACCCGAAGCATCCACCCACCACTCATGTCCTGCCAACCCCGGAAGCACGTCCCGAATCGCCGCTTCAGGGGGGCCGATCAACCAGCATTTCGGGACACGCAGGCGTGAGCCCAGGCCGCCTGGGACTGCGACAACAGCACGCACACACACGAAGGAGTGAAATGAACGAGATCACCCGAGATGTCGTGATCGTCGGGGCGGGGGCCGCCGGCCTCACCGCGGCGAACGAACTGAAGAGGGCCGGGCTCTCTGTGGCAGTGCTGGAGGCGCGGGACCGCGTCGGCGGACGGCTGTGGACCGATGTGATCGACGGCGCGATGCTCGAGATCGGCGGCCAGTGGATCTCGCCCGACCAGGAGGCGCTGACAGAGACGATCGCCGAGCTGGGGCTGCAGACCTTCAGCCGCCACCGCGACGGCGACAGCGTCTACATCGGGCCGGACGGCACGCTCTCGCGCTTCACGGGCGACGTGTTCCCGGTGGCGCCCGAGACCGAGCGAGTGATCGCCGAGATCACCGAGCGACTCGACGCGATGGTCGCCGAGATCGACCCCGACCGCCCGTGGGCACACGAGAAGGCGGCCCAGTGGGACACGATCTCTTGGGACGCGTGGCTGCGCAGCCAGACCGACGACGACGAGGCGGTGCGCAACCTCGCGTTCGCGACCGGCTCGGCGATGCTCACCAAGCCCACGCACGCGTTCTCGCTGCTGCAGTCGCTGCTCATGGCGGCCAGCGCGGGCAGCTACTCGAACCTCGTCGACGCGGACTTCATCCTCGACAAGCGGGTCGTCGGCGGGCTGCAGCAGGTTCCGCTGCTGCTGGCCGAGCGCCTGGGCGACGACGTGTTCCTCGGGCAGCCGGTGCGCACGATCGAGCACACCGACACCGGCGTCACCGCGATCGCCGAGGGCATGACCGTCCGCGCGCGCTACGCGGTGCTCGCCCTGGCCCCCAACCTCTACGACCGCATCTCGTACGTGCCGCCGATGCCACGCCTGCGCCACCAGCTCCACCAGCACCTGTCGATGGGGTTCGTGGTCAAGGTGCACGCGGTCTACGACCGTCCGTTCTGGCGGGATCAGGGCCTGTCGGGCACCGCGTTCAGCCCGTACGAGCTGTCGCACGAGGCGTACGACAACACCAACCACGGCGACGAGCGCGGGACGCTCGTGGGGTTCGTCTCCGACCGCAACGCCGATGACGTCTTCCGCGTGTCGGCGCAGGAGCGCAAGGAGCGCATCCTCGAGTCGCTGTCGCACTATTTCGGTCCTGAGGCCAAGAACCCGATCGTCTACTACGAGAGCGACTGGGGGAGCGAGGAGTGGACGCGCGGCGCGTACGCCGCGAGCTTCGACCTCGGGGGCCTGCACCGCTACGGCGCCGACCTGCGCGAACCGGTGGGGCCGATCCACTTCGCCGCGAGCGACCTCGCGGGCGCCGGCTACCAGCACGTCGACGGCGCGATCCGCATGGGGCGCCTGGCCGCGGCGAATATCGTCGCGGAGGCGCGCGCATGAGCCGCCCGATCCTCGTCGGATACACCGCGACGGATGCCGGCGCCGACGCCGTCGCCCTCGGTGCGCGCCTGGCCGCAGCGACGGGCCGCGAGCTGGCGATCGTCGTGGTGCTCCCTGCCGAGGACCGCAGCGTCATCACCCCGCCGGACTCGGGCTACGACCGCTACCTGCACGACCAGGCCACGGCGTGGCTGGCAGCGGCGCAGGCAACGATTCCGGATGCCACCTCCCGCACGACCCACGTCCGCTACGGCGAGTCCTTCGCGGCGGGACTGATCGATGCGGCTGAAGAGCTCGAGGCCTCCCTCATCGTCGTGGGGGCCGCCAACGGCGGCATCCGCGGCCGGCACCGCCTGGGGACCGTCGCCACCGAGCTGCTACACTCGTCGCCGGTGCCGGTGGCGCTCGCTCCCGAGGGCTCGCGGCGCCTCGACCCGGCGATCGGCATCACCCGCGTCACCGCGGCGGTCGGCACGCGCCCCGGCGCCGAGGCGCTCCTCGAGGCGAGCACGGGCCTGGCCGCGGCCGCCGGCGCCGAGCTTCGTCTGCTCTCGCTCGTGTCGGTCGATCTTCCCGCGGGGGTCGAGACCGGCGCGATCCGGGTCGTCGGCGCCGCGCACGCCGGAGAGGTCCTCACCCAAGCGCTCGCGGCGCTGCCGGACCAGATCGAGGCCGAGGTGGTCGTCGCCGACGGCGACAGCATCGAGGAGGCCGTCTCGGGCATCGGCTGGGAGCCGGGCGAGCTGGCCGTGGTCGGCTCGAGCCGTCTCGCACAGCAGCGGCGCCTGTTCCTCGGCTCGACCGCGGCGAAGATGCTGCACGAGCTTCCCGTCCCCATGATCGTCGTGCCCCGCACGCTCGCCGGCACCGTCGCCAGCGGCCAGGCACAGAAGGAGGAGCCGCGATGAGCGGAATCGCGAAAGCCACACCCGAGATCGCCCCGGCAACGGGCGAGCACGCGGGAGAGATCTCAAGCAAGGGCCTGAGCGCGGGAACGGTCGGCCTCATCGGCGCGGTCGTCATCGGCATCTCGTGCATCGCCCCGGCATACACGTTCACCGCGGCGATCGGGCCCACCGCATCGGTCGTCGGGCAGCAGATCCCCGCGATCATCCTGGTCGGGTTCATCCCGATGCTGCTGGTCGCGTTCGGCTACCGGGAGCTCAACAACCGCATGCCCGACGCCGGAACGTCGTTCACGTGGGCGGCGCGCGCGTTCGGCCCCTGGGTCGGGTGGCTCGCGGGCTGGGGGCTCGTCGTCGCCACGATCCTGGTGCTCTCGAACCTCGCCGGCGTCGCCGTCGACTTCCTGTTCCTGCTGCTGGCGCAGATCACCGGCAATCCTGACATCGCGACGATCGCGACCGGAACCGGCCCGCTCGCGATCGGCACGTGGATCAACATCGTGGTGTGCCTGCTGTTCATGGTGGGCGCGACCTTCGTGTCGTACCGCGACATGCAGACCACCCAGAAGCTGCAGTACGTGCTGGTCACGTTCCAGATCGTCGTGCTCGTGGTCTTCGCGGTCACCGCGATCGTGGCTGCGGTGAGCGGCAACGGCTTCGACTACCTGCCGTTCGACCTCAATTGGTTCAACCCGTTCGCAGTGACGTCGTTCAGCGCGTTCGCGGCGGGCCTGTCCCTGTCGATCTTCATCTTCTGGGGCTGGGACGTCACCCTCACGATGAACGAGGAGACCAAGGACCCCGACAAGACTCCCGGCCGCGCGGCGACCATCACGGTGCTGATGATCGTGTCGCTGTACCTGCTGCTGGCCGTGGCGATGATCATGTTCGCGGGCGTCGGCACGGGCGAACTGGGCCTGGGCAACGAGGCCATTCAGGAGAACGTCTTCTTCCACCTGTCCGGTCCGGTCCTCGGCCCGCTCGCGTTCCTGGTGTCGCTCGCGGTGCTCACCAGTTCGGCCTCTTCGCTGCAGTCGACGTTCGTCGGCCCTGCCCGCACGCTCTTGGCGATGGGGCACTACGGCGCGCTGCCGCCCTCGTTCGCGAAGGTCAGCCCCCGCTTCTTCACGCCCGGCTACGCCACGATCGTGTCGGCGGTGGTGGCATCGGTGTTCTACGCCGTCATGCGCGTGGTCAGCGAGAACACCCTGTGGGACACGATCCTGACCCTCGGCATGATGATCTGCTTCTACTACGGCCTCACCGCGTTCGCGTGCGTGTGGTACTTCCGCAAGCAGTGGTTCGACTCGGCGCGGAACGTCTTGTTCACGTTCCTGTTCCCGCTCGTGGGCGGCGTCATCCTGGCGATCCTGTTCTTCACGACGCTCATCGACTCGATGGACCCCGCGTACGGCTCGGGCGCCCAGATCGGCGGCATCGGCATCGTGTTCATCCTCGGCATGCTGATCATCGTGGTGGGCATCCTGATCATGATCTGGCAGGCGATCAAGCGTCCCGACTTCTTCCGCGGCAAGACGCTGTCGATGGATGCTCCGCCCAGCGTCCGTCGTTCGCGGCAGACTGTCTGACACAACGACTGGAGAGCAACCATGAGCGACTACGCCGTCGTCAATCCCGCCACGGGTCAGACCCTCGCGACCTACGACACCCTGACCGATGCGCAGGTCCAAGAAGCGATCGCCTCGGCCGCCAGCGCCTTCCGAACCTGGCGCGCGACTGCGGTGGCCGAGCGCAGTTCGGCGATCCGCCGGGTCGCCGAACTGCACCGCGAGCGGCGCGACGAACTCGCCGCGATCATCGTGCGCGAGGTGGGAAAGCCCCTCGCCGCCGCGCTCGGCGAGGTCGACTTCGCGGCCGACATCACCGAGTACTACGCCGACCACGCCGAGAAGATCACCGGCGACCAGCCGCTCGACATCGACGGAGACGGCACGGCGGTCATCCGCCGCTCGCCGCTCGGAGTGCTGCTGGGCATCATGCCGTGGAATTTCCCGTACTACCAGGTCGCGCGCTTCGCCGCGCCGAACCTCGTCGTGGGCAACACGATCCTGCTCAAGCACGCTCCGCAGTGCCCCGAGTCGGCTGCGGCGATCGCGAAGATCTATCACGATGCGGGCCTGCCCGCGGGCGCATACGTCAACCTGTACATCACCAACGACCAGGCCGCCGCGGTGATCGCCGATCCGCGCGTGCAGGGGGTGTCGGTGACGGGGTCCGAGCGCGCGGGCGCAGCCGTGGCATCCCTCGCGGGCCAGCACCTCAAGAAGGTGGCCCTCGAACTCGGCGGGTCCGACCCGTTTATCCTGCTGTCGACGGCAGACCTCGATCAGACGGTGCAGGCCGCGGTCGAGGCGCGACTGGACAACACGGGCCAGTCGTGCAACGCCGCCAAGCGCTTCATCGTGGTCGACGACCTCTACGACGCGTTCCTCGAGAAGTTCACGGCGGCGATGACCCAAGCCAAGGTGGGCGACCCGTTCGCCGACGACACCGTGCTCGGTCCGCTGTCGTCGCTGGCGGCGGCCGAGCGCCTGGCGGCCCAGGTCGACAACGCCGTGGCGCAGGGTGCGACCCTCGTCGCAGGCGGAACGCGCGAGGGCGCGTTCTACGCGCCGACCGTGCTGACCGGGGTCACCAGCGACATGGACGCCTATCGCGAGGAGTTCTTCGGACCGGTCGGCGTGGTCTATCGCGTCGCCGGCGAGGAAGAGGCGGTCAACCTCGCCAACGACACGTCCTTCGGCCTCGGCTCGTACGTGTTCACGACCGACCAGGAGCAGGCCGCGCGCGTGGCCGACAGGATCGACGCCGGCATGGTGTACGTCAACCTCGTCCTCGCCGACGAGCCGGCGCTGCCCTTCGGCGGCGTCAAGCGCTCGGGCACCTCGCGCGAGATGGGGCTTCTGGCCGCCGACGAGTTCGTCAACAAGAAGCTCATCCGCGTCGGCGCGTAGCTATCCGCCGAGGGCGGCGCGCGCCTCGGCGAGCGCTTCGTCGGCCCATGCGACCTGCTGGGGCGTGCCCCAGCAGGTCGCGGCATCCTTCGCCCTCTCGAACTCGACGATCGCCTCGGCGACGCGGCCCGCGTCGAAGCGCGCCCACCCGGCGTTGTTGTGCAGGCTCACCCGCCAGCGCAGCGTCCGCGCGTCGTCGACGTCCTCGAGCGCTTCAAGCGCCTCGGCCGTCCACGCCTCGGCCCGGTCGGGATCGGCGATCGCGAGCATGTGCAGCCCATCGACGCGCAGGAACACGAGATCGGATGCCGCGGCCTCGGTCGCTTCGCGAAACAGCGCGAGCGCGCCGTCCGGGTCTCCGCCCGAGTTGCGCAGCCGGCCGCGCTCGAGGGCGATCCGCACGCGCACTGCGGCCTCGGCCGTGGCGACCTCGGCCGGGATCGCGTCGAGGAGCGCGTCGGCCTCGTCGAAGCGCCCCTGCAGGCCGAGCGCGCGGGCGATCTGCGTCTCGAGCTCGGCCCGGGTCGCGGCATCCGTCGCCGCCTGGGCGGCCTCGCGCAGCCGGCCCTCCGACCCGGCGGCGTCGCCGAAGTCCCACAGCGCGTCCAGCTGCGCCTGCGTCACGGTCATGGCCCGATCGTAGGCGGTCGCGCGAGCCTCCCGGCGAGTGAGCCGCACAGTGGCGCGCGCGGCGGGAGCGGGGCACGATGGGTGTATGAGCGACACCGAGCCGGTCGATGTGCTGCAGGACGAGGAATGCTGGGAGCTGCTGGGCGGGCAGGAGCTCGGGCGCCTGGTGACGCACGTGGGGCGGGTCATCGACATCTTTCCCGTGAACTTCGTCGTCGACGAGCAGACCGTCGTGTTCCGCACGGCCGAGGGCAGCAAGCTGTTCGAGCTGACGGTGAACGACGAGGTCGTGTTCGAGGTCGACGACCACGAGGACGAGTACGCGTGGAGCGTGATCGTGCGCGGCCACGCCCATCGCCTGGACACGGCCGCCGAGGTCGCCGCGGCGGACGAGCTGCCGCTGAAGCCCTGGATCCCCACGCTCAAGTACGTGTACGTGCGGATCATTCCCGACGCCCTCACCGGCCGACGGTTCCACCGCGGCCCCGAGCCCGACCGCTACGGCATCCAGCAGTACTGATGGTTCGCCCGGTCCCCGGGCATGCTCTACACTGGGTGTAGCAGTTGAAATCTGCATTCTTTCGCCATGCCCGCCCCGTTCGGGCATGCTCCCTCTCTTGACGGATACGGTGGAAGACCGCGGACACGACTGCTCCTGGGGCTCGAACGGGCCTCTAGGGCGGTAGCTCAATTGGCAGAGCAGCGGTCTCCAAAACCGCAGGTTGCAGGTTCGATTCCTGTCCGCCCTGCGCGTCGCCAGTGCGTGCGCTGGCAGAGCAGGTCGGCGGAAGCCGACACACGAAAGGTAGTCAGGTGGGTTCGATGGTTCAGGACGAGCCGAAGGGCGAGGTCGTCGCCAAGGTCGACGCTTCGCGCGAGAAGAAGCTGAACGTCTTTGCTCGCATCGCTCTGTTCATCCGCCAGGTCTTCGCCGAACTGCGCAAGGTGGTCACCCCGACCCGCCAGGAGCTCGTGAAGTTCACGCTCGTGGTCCTCGGATTCGTGGTCGTCATGATGGCCCTCGTCTACGGGCTCGACGTCCTCTTCGTCTGGGTCACGACCGTCGTCTTCGGAGTGCCGGGCGGCGCCTGAACGCACGGAGCGATGCGGACCGCCGGCTCTGCAGTCCTCCACGAAGGAAGAGATCTCAAGTGTCTGAAAGATATGTCGACGACGCCGACTGGGCGACCGCCGCAGAGCAGTCCAGCGAGGACGACGAAGCCCAGGAGGGCAACGTTCTGCAGGCCGAGGAACTGTCCGTCGAGGCCGCCGAGCACCTCGCGATCCATGTCGTCGACGAAGAGGGCGACGACGACAGCGAGGACTACGAGGACCTTGACGACATCGACGACCCGGAGGCTGACGCGATCGTGAACGACGCTCTGAACATCGACGAGGCAGCCGAGGCCGAGGCCGCGGCATCCGTGCTGAACGACTCGCTCGCCGACGAGGAGGCCGACCGCGCCGCCGAGGCGGCCGACGAGGTCGCCCCGTACGACGGGCCCGACATCAACGGCGAGGACGACCGTCCGGTCTTCGACGACGGTGACGACAGCGACTCCGACGACCCGTACGAGTCCTTCCGCGCCGAACTGCGGTCGCTTCCGGGCAAGTGGTACGTCATCCACTCGTACGCGGGCTTCGAGCGCAAGGTCAAGGCCAACATCGAGCAGCGCAAGTCGACGCTCGAGGTCGAGGAGGAGATCTACCAGATCGAGGTCCCGATGGAGGACGTCGTCGAGATCAAGAACGGGCAGCGCAAGATGGTCACGCGCGTCCGCATCCCCGGCTACGTGCTCGTGCGCATGGAACTCAACGAGGACACCTGGTCGGTCGTGCGCCACACGCCCGGCGTCACGGGCTTCGTCGGCAACGCGCACAACCCCACCCCGTTGCGCTTCGAAGAGGCCTTCAACATGCTGAAGTCGCTCGTCGAGGTGAAGGAGACCGCACCCGCCAAGGGCGGCGCGGCCAAGGGTGCGCAGGCCGTGGCCCGCACGATCCCGGCCGAGGTCGACTTCGAGGTCGGCGAGACCATCACGATCAAGGAAGGCTCGTTCGCGGGCCTGCCGGGCACGATCAGCGAGATCAAGCCCGAGAGCGGCAAGCTCACCGTGCTCGTCTCGCTCTTCGAGCGCGAGACCCCCGTGGAGCTGTCCTTCGACCAGGTCACCAAGCTCTAGAAATCACGGATGCTGCGGCATCCGGTAGAATCAAGAGGTTGCGCGCCTGTCGCGCGACGATCCCCACCACTGCCAGGAATCGCCTGGTGTGTGGAAGCGCGCCCGCCGTGGCTTCACGGAGGCGCTCGAAAGAAGGAAAGAAATGGCACCGAAGAAGAAGGTGACCGGCCTGATCAAGCTTCAGATCAACGCCGGTGCAGCCAACCCGGCGCCGCCGATCGGCCCCGCGCTCGGTCAGCATGGCGTCAACATCATGGAGTTCTGCAAGGCGTACAACGCCGCGACCGAGTCGCAGCGCGGCAACGTCATCCCCGTCGAGATCACCGTCTACGAGGACCGCAGCTTCACGTTCATCCTCAAGACCCCGCCGGCCGCCGAGCTCATCAAGAAGGCCGCCGGTGTGCAGAAGGGCTCGAAGACCCCGCACACGGTGAAGGTCGCCAAGCTCACCAAGGACCAGGTCCGTCAGATCGCCGAGCAGAAGATGCCCGACCTGAACGCGAACGACATCGAGGCCGCCTCGCTGATCATCGCCGGCACCGCCCGTTCCATGGGCATCACGGTCGAGGACTGAGGGGAATAACGAACATGGCTACCAAGTCGAAGGCCTTCCAGGCCGCCGCCGCCAAGATCGCGGCTGACAAGTTCTACACGCCCACCGAGGCTGTCGCCCTGGCGAAGCAGACCGGTTCGGCGAAGTTCGACTCGACCGTCGAGGTCGCGCTCAAGCTCGCCGTCGACCCGCGCAAGGCCGACCAGATGGTGCGCGGCACCGTCATCCTCCCGCACGGCACCGGCAAGACCGCCCGCGTCATCGTGTTCGCGACGGGTCCGGCCGCTGAGGCCGCGATCGCCGCGGGCGCCGACGAGGTCGGCGGCGCCGAGCTCATCGAGAAGGTCGCCGCAGGCTGGACCGCGTTCGACGCGGCCGTCTCGACGCCCGAGCTGATGGGCCAGGTCGGTCGCCTGGGCAAGGTGCTGGGTCCTCGTGGCCTGATGCCGAACCCGAAGACCGGCACCGTGACCCCCAACGTGGCCAAGGCCGTGGAAGAGATCAAGGGCGGCAAGATCGAATTCCGCGTCGACAAGCACGCGAACGTGCACTTCGTCGTCGGCAAGGCCTCGTTCTCGGCCGAGCAGCTCGACGAGAACTTCCGTGCCGCGGTCGATGAGATCGTGCGTCTGAAGCCCTCCAGCTCGAAGGGTCGCTACATCCAGAAGGGCGCCGTGTCGACCACGTTCGGCCCCGGCATCCCGCTGGACGTCAACGCGCTCGTCTGATCCCGCTCAGTAAGAGTCGTACAGGAGGGGCTCCGCTTCGGCGGGGCCCCTCCTTCGTCGTCCACGGCAGGATGGAGAGCGGATGCCGCGCCCGGCGGCACCGCACGGGAAGGAACCCCACCACGATGCAGTACACACGCCTGGGCGGTTCGGGTCTGCGCATCTCGCGCATCATCCTCGGTTGCATGAGCTACGGCGACCCCGGCACCGGCGCGCACGGCTGGTCGATGGGGATCGACGAGTCGCGGCCGTTCTTCCGCCGCGCGGTCGAGGCGGGCATCACGACGTTCGACACCGCGAACGTGTACTCACTCGGCACGAGCGAGGAGATCACCGGCGCGCTGCTGCGTGAGTTCACCACGCGCGACCAGGCGATCATCGCGACCAAGGTGAACATGCGCATGGGTCCGGGCCCGAACGACGCGGGCCTGTCGCGCGGCGCGATCCTCACGCAGCTGGACGCGTCGCTGCGGCGCCTGGGCACCGACTACATCGACCTGTACCAGATCCACCGCCTCGACCCGCACGTCCCCATGGACGAGATCATGCAGGCCCTGCACGACGCCGTGCGGTCGGGCAAGGTCCGCTACATCGGGGCGTCGTCGATGTACGCGTGGCAGTTCGCGCAGCTGCAGCACACCGCCGACCTGAACGGCTGGACGCGCTTCGTCTCGATGCAGGACCAGTACAACCTGCTCATGCGCGAGGAGGAGCGCGAGATGCACCCGTACTGCCTCGACCAGGGCGTCGGCGTGATCCCGTGGAGCCCGCTCGCGCGCGGGCGCCTGACCCGTCAGTGGGGCACCGAGACCGCGCGCACCGCGACGGACGAGTTCGGGGGCACGCTGTACCACCAGCAGGAGGCATCCGATCGGGCGATCGTCGAGGCGGTCGGTGCGATCGCCGCCGAGCGCGGGGTCTCGCGCGCCCAGGTGGGGCTCGCATGGATGCTGTCGAAGCCTGCCGTGTCGGCGCCGATCGTGGGCGCCACCAAGCCCCACCATCTCGAGGACGCGATCGCCGCGGTCGACCTCGAGCTCACCGCCGACGAGGTCTCGCGGCTCGAGGAGCCTTACACGCCGAGGCTGCCCGAGGGTTTCTGAGGCCGCCAGCTTCGAGGGCACCTCGAACACCTCGAGAACACGGACATCGCGCTGGACGTGTGACGCGTAACCGAACGACGACGGATGCCCCGCCGCAGTAGCGTCGAGCCGTGAACTCCCTCGCCGCCGTGCTCGGCATCGACGCCCCCATCGTCCTCGGCCCATTCGGGGGCCTGTCGTCGGTCGCGCTGACCGCAGCGGTCTCAGACCTCGGCGGGCTCGGGTCCTACGGGCTCTACGGCTACGCGCCGGAGCGCATCCACGACACGATCACGGCGCTGCGCGCGGCCACCGGCCGTCCGTTCGCGGTGAACCTGTGGCTGCCGACCGGCGACGAGGTGCGTCCGGTCAGCGTCGCGCTCGACGCGGCGCTGACCGCGCTCGCGCCGGTGTTCGACGAGGTCGGCGTGCCCGTCCCGGCCCCGCCCGCCGCGTTCCTGCCCGACATCGACGAGCAGATCGAGGCGGTGCTGGATGCCGCGCCCGCGGCGCTGAGCGTCGTCTACGGCGTGCCGCCGGCGCCCCTCGTCGATCGTGCGCGGGGGCGGGGCATCCGGATCATCGGCACCGCCACGACCGTCGCCGAAGCCGTCGCGCTCGACGAGGCCGGCGTCGACGCGATCGTCGCGACCGGCATGGAGGCCGCAGGTCACCGGGTGTCGTTCCTCGCGCCGGCCGAGGCGTCGCTCGTGGGCACATTCGCCCTCGTGCCGCAGATCGTCGACGCCGTGCGCGCGCCGGTCGTGGCGGCAGGCGGCATCGCCGATCGCCGCGGTGTCGCCGCCGCGTTCGCGCTGGGCGCCTCGGGCGTGCAGGTCGGCACCGCGTTCCTGCGCACGGCCGAGTCGGCGGCCCCGCCGTCGCATCGCGCGGCGATCGCCGCGGCATCCGATACGACCACCGTGCTGACGCGCGCGATGAGCGGGCGGCTGGCCCGCGGCATTCCGAATCGCGCGATGCGCGCCCTCGAGGCCGACGCGATCCTGCCGTTTCCCGCGCAGAACTGGCTCACCGGGCAGTTCCGCGCCGCAGCGGGCCGCCGCGATGAGGGCGAGCTGCTGTCGCTGTGGGCCGGGCAGGGCGCCGCGCTGGCCCGCTACGACCGCGCCGCCGACGTGTTCGCCGAGCTCGCCGCGGGTCTTTCGGGCTGAGGTGTCGGCCGCGGCGGCTGCAGAACTCCTCCAATCCGCTCGCGCGCGCCCCGGCGGCCGCAGGAATCCGCGGCTTCCGCGAGGCGCCGCCGCGAAACGGAGGAGTTCTGCAGGCGGGGCCCGGGTCACGCCGTGGGCAGCACCTCGAAGCCCCGCGCGCCGGTGGGCGCGGCATCGGTCACCCGTGCCGTGTCGACGCGCGAGCCGGGCGGGCCCCCGGCCATCCAGGCGAGCACCTCGTCGACCTGGTCGGGGGTTCCCTCGACCTCGGCCTCGACGCTGCCGTCGCGGCGGTTGCGCACCCACCCGGCCACACCCGCGTCGCCGGCGACCAGGCGCATCGTGTAGCGGTAGCCGACCCCCTGGACCTCGCCGGTCACGACGACACGCACCCGTCTCATGCCCCTATCGTGCCGTGCCCGCCCTACCGGCCGCGACGCCCCGATGACAGGATGACCCGCATGGGCACCGTCGACGACTACCTGGCCTCGCTCGATCCACACGACCGCGCGGTGGTGAGCCACGTGTTCGACGTCGTGCGCGAGACGATCCCGGGCACCGAGCAGGGCAAGAGCTACGGGATGCCGGCGCTGCTGTATCGCGGCAAGGCGCTGATCTCGGTCATGCGCACGAAGAAGCACATCGGCGTGTACCCGTTCTCGGGGCTCGTGCCCGAGCGCATCGCGGCGTCGCTCGAGGGGTTCGAGTTCGACAAGGGCACGATCCGGTTCCAGCCGGAGCGGCCGCTCCCCGACGACGCGATCCGCGCGATCGTCGAGGCGCGCCGCTCCGAGATCGACGACCCCTCGATCAGGAAGGCAGCACGAGGCTGACCGCGATCGCGAACATCACCACCGCGATCACCGCGTCGAGGATCCGCCACGCGCGCGGCGTGGACAGCCACCGGCTGAGGTAGCGCGCGCCGAGCGCGAGGCCGAAGAACCACAGCCCGCTCGCCGACATCGCCCCGGCGGCGAACACCCAGCGCAGATCGCCATGCGTGGCGGCGACCGTGCCGAGCAGGAACACCGTGTCGAGGTACACGTGCGGGTTCAGCCACGTGAGCGCGAGGCACGTGAGCACGATGGGCGCGAGTCGGGCGCGGGTGCGGGTCATGACGACGGATGCCTCGCCCGGAGCGGGCGCGGACGGCTGCGGTGCGCCGTCCGGGGCGTGGACCTCACCGGCGCCGGCGGTCCGCCGGGCCGCGCCGTCTGCGTCGAGCACTTCGCCGGTGGGGCGGACCGCACGGCGCAGCGCGAGCGCGCCGTACACGACGAGGAACGCCGCGCCCGCCCACCGCACGACCTCGATCACCCACGGCACGGCGTGCAGCACCAGGCCGACGCCTGAGACCCCGAGCGCGATGAGCACCGCGTCGGAGGCCGCGCAGATCGCGGCGACGACGAGCACGCGCTCGCGCCGCAGCCCTTGGCGCAGCACGAAGAGGTTCTGTGCGCCGATGGCCACGATGAGCGAGAGGCCGAGGCCGAGTCCGGCGAGCGCGGTGGGGATCACGACTCGAGGGTACGAGGCATCCGTTCATCAAACCAGCTCATGATTCTTCAGGACCATTAGCATGACTGTTGATGCGGATTCCGTTCGAATTGGCCGAGACCGTCGCCGCCGTGGTCGACGAGGGCACGCTGGATGCCGCGGCACGGCGTCTGCACCTCACGCCGTCGGCCGTCAGCCAGCGCATCAAGGCTCTCGAGGAGCAGCTCGGCCGCACGGTGCTGGTCAGGTCCAAGCCCGCGCGGGCGACCGAGGCGGGCGCGGCGATCGTGCGGCTGGCGCGCCAGCTCACGCTGCTCGAACACGACGCTCTGGCCGAGCTCGGTGTCGGAGCCGAAGACGCGGGCGCGCTCGTCGCGGTGCCGCTCGCGGTCAACGCCGACTCGCTCGCGACGTGGTTCCTCGCGCCGCTCGCGCGCCTGACCGAACGGCTGCCGGTCGTGTTCGAACTGCACCGCGACGATCAGGACTTCACCGCGGGGCTGCTCGAGTCGGGCACCGTGATGGGCGCGGTCACGTCGCGCGCGACGCCGGTCGCCGGCTGCCGCGTGAGCACGCTCGGCACGATGCGCTACGAGGCTGTGGCGACGCCGGGCTTCGTCGATCGGTGGCTGGCGGAGGAAGGCGCCCTCGCGGCGGCGCCCGTCGTGGACTTCGACCGGCGGGACGACTTGCAGTCGCAGTGGCTCGCCGCGCAGGGCGTCGATCCGTCGAGGCCACCCCGGCACTACGTGCCGGCGTCGAACGACTTCGCGACGGCGATCAAGCTCGGGCTCGGGTGGGGGCTGCTCCCCGGGCTCCAGTCCGCCGGCGAGCTCGCCTCGGGCGGGCTGGTGCGCCTCGGCGGGCCGCCCGTCGACGTCGCGCTGCACTGGCAGCAGTGGAACCTGCGCTCGCCGCTGCTCGAGGCCATCGCGGCCGAGGTCCTCACCGAGGGCCGTCGCGTGCTGGCCGCGTAGCCCAGTTTCGCCCGCGAGCTCGCCGCCCCGCTCGCCCAGGGTCGCGGCTCGCCCGGCACAGCCGCGGCGCATGCCGCGGGACGCTGCCTCAGTCGGCGCTGACCTGCAGCACGATCTTGCCGCGGGTGTGGCCGCGCTCCAGTTCCACGTGGGCGGCGGCGGCCTCGCCGAGGTCGAAGACCCGGTCGACGTAGACCTGCACCGCGCCGGAGTCGAGCAGCCGCCCGATCGTCGCGAGCGCGCCGCCGTCGGGGATCACCTTGTACCCTGTCGCGCGCACGCCCGAAGCCGCAGCCGCTTCGACGTACCCCGGCCAGCCGCCGGTGGGCACGAGGATGTACAGGCCGCCGGGGCGCAGCACCGACAGCGATCGCGTGCCGGTGTCGTCGCGCACGTTGCCGACGAGGTCGATCACGACGTCCACGTCGCCGAGCGCGTCCTCGAAGCGGGTGGTCGCGTAGTCGATGACGACGGATGCCCCGAGCTCGCGCAGCCACGAGGCGTTGCGGGCCGAACTGGTCGCGGTCACGTGGGCGCCGAAGTACGCGGCGAACTGCACCGCGAAGTGCCCGACACCGCCGCTTCCGGCGTGGATGAGCACCCGTTGGCCCTCGTGCGCGTGGGCCGTCTCGACGACGAGTCCCCACGCGGTGAGCGCGGCGAGGGGCACGCCTGCCGCTTCGACGTGCGAGAGCGACGTGGGCTTTCGGGCTACCGACAGCGAGGGCACGACGATGTATTCGGCGTACGTGCCGCCCGACCGTGGGAAGGGCACCATGCCGAACACCTCGGTGCCGGGCTGCAGCGGGTGCGACTCGTATGGCGACTTCACCACGATCCCGCTGAAGTCGAACCCGAGCGTCGCCGGGTACGCGCCGATCGCGCTCGACGCGCCGGCTCCGCCGCGCGTCTTGGCGTCGATCGGGTTGATCCCCGCCGCGACCACGCGCACCAGCAGTTCGCTGAGCACAGGGGAGGGCACGGCGACGGATGCCTCGTGCAGCGCTCCCGCGTCGCCGGGGGCGTCGAACACCACGGCGCGCATGTGGCGGGGTGGGTCGCTCACCGTCACGGCGGTGGAGTGGGGGGCTGATGCGGTTCGCAGCGGCCGGAATCTCATCGGTCGCTCCTTCCGAGGCAGTGCGGCGAAGGCTGTCATCGCCCGTCGAACAGTCAACCCGCAGTATGTCTCATGCGTGTTACGCGGGTGCTACGAGTCGGGGTGCGAGGGGGGCTGCGGCAGGGTGCCGGTGCTCAGGGCGTGCAGCAGCCGGGTGAGATAGCGCACGTCGTCGATCGGCCACCGGCCGAGGGACTCGACCAGCGGGTTCTCGCGTGGGGCACGTGCCGCTGCGAGCCGTTCGAGTCCGAACGAGGTCGGTGCGAGCCTGCTCGAGCGGCCGTCGCGGGGGTCGGGCGTCCGCGCGATCAGGCCGAGGTGCTCGAGCTCGCGCACCGTTCGCGAGATCTGGCCCTTGTCGGCGATCAGCAGTTCGGCCAGCGCCGACTGCGTCACGCTCTCGTGGTGCACGATCGTGGTGAAGACCTTGTACGCGGCAGGCAGCATTCCGGGGCTCACGCGGGCGGCGTTGTCGGCGAGAAGCCGTTGCAGCCGGCCTGTCAGCTCGCCGAACTCCGCTTCGAGGGCCCGCACCGCTTCGGTGCGCTCAGACATCAGCGAGGGTCGGCGGATGCCTCGCCCGCCGCGTCGTCGGGTGTTCCGGCCGTGCCCGATGCCCCGCGGGATGCGGCATCCGTCGTCGCACCGGCGGACACCAGGGCATCCATGCCCTCAGCGGTCGACACGGTCGCGAGGTCGGCCTCGCTGGCCGTGATGCGCTCGCTCGTGGTCATCCGCGTGAGCGGCTTGTTCGGCAGGAAGACGATCGCGATGAGGCTCACGACCGCCAGCGGCACGGCGATGAGGAACGAGTGCGCGATCGCCTGTGCGTAGATGTCCTCGAAGATCACCCGGACGGCCTCGGGCAGCTGCGCGACGTTCGGGATCGCGCCCGACTGCAGCTGCTCGGCCACTGCGGCGCCCTTGTCGCCGAGCGACATGATCGCGGCGCCGATGTCGGCCTTGCGCTCGGCGACGAGGTCGGTGGCGGAGCCGGCCAGCGCCGCGCCCATGACCGAGACGCCCACGGTGCCGCCGAGGCTGCGGAAGAACGTGACGCCGGAGCTGGCCACGCCGATCTCACTGGGCCTGGCGGTGTTCTGCACGATCAGCACGAGGTTCTGCATCGTCATGCCGACGCCGGCGCCGAGCAGGAACATGAACACCGAGACGAGCACGAAGTTCGTGTCGTAGTGGATCGTCGACAGCAGGTACGAGCCGGCGATCAGCAGCACGCCGCCGACGATGAGGTACGGCTTCCAGTGCCCGTGCCGGGTGACCAGGCCCCCGATCACGATCGACGCGATCAGCAGGCCCCCGATCATCGGGATGGTCATGAGGCCGGCCTCGGTCGGGGTCGCGCCGCGCGCCATCTGCATGTACTGGCTGAGGAACACCGAGGTGCCGAACATCGCGATGCCGATCGAGATCGACGCGAGGACCGCGAGGGTGAACGTGCGGTCGCGGAACATCGTGAGGGGGATCAGCGGCTCCTTCGAGCGCAGCTCGACGACCACGAACAGCACGGCGGCCAGCAGCGCACCGCCGACCATGAGGATCGTCTGGGTGCTCCACCAGTCGTAGTCCTTGCCGGCGTTGGTCACCCAGATGAGCACGAGCGACACGGCGGTCGAGAGCAGGACGATGCCGACGTAGTCGATGCGGGCCTTCGTCTTCGGGCGTGCCGGCAGGTGCAGAGTGCGCTGCAGCAGCACGAGCGCTGCGATGGCGAACGGGATCGCGATGTAGAAGTTCCAGCGCCAGTCGAGGGAGTCGGTGATGAAGCCGCCGAGGAGAGGCCCGCCGACGGTCGCGAGGGCCATCACGGCGCCGAACAGGCCCATGTAGCGACCGCGTTCGCGCGGGCTGATGATGTCGGCCATGATGACCTGGCTGAGGGCGGCCAGGCCGCCCGCGCCGACGCCCTGCACGGCGCGGAAGGCGATCATCATTCCCGGGTCCTGCGAGAACCCGGCCGCGGCGGTGGCCAGCACGAAGATCACGATCGCGAGCTGGATGAGCAGCTTGCGGTTGAACAGGTCGGCGAGCTTGCCCCAGATCGGGGTGGAGATCGCCGTGGTGAGCAGGGTGGCGGTGACCACCCACGTGAACGCCGCCTGGTTTCCGCCGAGGTCATGGACGATGACCGGCAGCGAGGTCGACACGACGGTCGAGGCCAGCATCGACACGAACATGCCGAGCAGAAGGCCCGAGAGCGCCTGCAGAACACGGCGGTGCTGACGCTGTTCGGTCGTGGCGACCGAACCGGTGGCAGGGGTGTGCGAAGCCATGAGTATCCTTCTGGGAACGGGAGCCAGGAGCGCGTGGATGCGTTGCGGCAAGCACAAGTTGAACTTGGTCAACTGTTGCAATGTGTCAACTATACACCGATGGTTGCAGTGAATCAACCATCGACTGACGTCGCGACGCGACCGATGCTCGTCGGCTGTGGCTCCGCCCCAGAGAGCTGGCGGTCACCGGGTCAGAACGCGGCTGCCCCCGCTTCGGCGACGGTCTGGTCCTGCTCGCCCGACCCGCCGCTCACGCCGACCGCGCCCACCACCTTGCCGTCCCGCGAGAGGGGGACGCCCCCGGCGAAGATCGCGACCTTGCCGCCGTTGGTGGCGTGGATTCCGTAGAACTGCTGGTTCGGCTGCGCGTTGTCGCCGAGGTCCTTCGTCGAGATGTCGAACGCCTTCGACGTCCACGCCTTGTTGATCGAGATGTTGACGCTGCCGATCCACGCGCCGTCCTGGCGCACGTGGGCGACGAGGTTGCCTCCTGAGTCCACGACGGCGATGTTCATGGGCTGGCCGATCTCGTCGGCGCGCTTCTCGGCGGCGGCGATGACGCGGCGGGCGTCTTCGAGGTTCACAGACATGGGTGTTCCTTTCGTGGATGGATGACGGATGCCGCGGGTCGCGGCATCCGCAGTTCCCGCGTCATGCGGTCTTGATGTAGCCGTTCGGGTTGAGGACGTACTTGCGTGCGGCGCCGTGGTCGAACTCGGCGTAGCCCTGCGGAGCGTCCTCGAGGGGGATCGGGGTGGCGTTGACCGCCTTGGCGATCTGCACCTTGTCGTACAGGATCGCCATCATGAGCTGGCGGTTGTAGCGCATCACGGGGCACTGGCCCGTCGTGAACGCCAGCGACTTCGCCCAGCCGAGCCCGAGCCGCAGTGACAGGGATCCGACCTTCGCGGCCTCGTCGATGCCGCCCGGGTCACCCGTGACGTACAGACCCGGGATGCCGAGGGCGCCGCCGGCGGCGGTGAGGTCCATGAGCGAGTTCAGCACCGTCGCGGGGGCCTCGTGGGAGGCATCCGCGCCGTGACCGCGGGCTTCGAAACCGACCGCGTCGACCGCGCAGTCCACCTCGGGCACGCCCAGCAGCTGCGCGATCTGCTCCTTCGGATCACCCTTGGCCACGTCGACCGTCTCACAGCCGAACGAGCGCGCCTGCGCGAGGCGCTCCTCGTTGAGGTCTCCCACGATGACCACGGCCGCACCGAGCAGCTGCGCGCCCACCGCCGCGGCAAGCCCGACCGGTCCCGCTCCCGCGATGTAGACCGTCGAGCCCGGCCGCACGCCCGCGGTGTACGCGCCGTGGAAGCCGGTCGGGAAGATGTCGGAGAGCATCGTGAGGTCGAGGATCTTCTCGAGCGCCTGGTCGCGATCGGGAAACACGAGCAGGTTCCAGTCGGCGTAGGGCACCAGCACGTACTCGGCCTGCCCGCCCACCCACCCGCCCATGTCGACATACCCGTACGCGCTTCCGGGGCGGTCGGGGTTGACGTTGAGGCAGATCCCGGTCTTGCCCTCCTTGCAGTTGCGGCAGCGTCCGCACGCGATGTTGAACGGCACCGAGACGATGTCGCCGACCTTGACGAACTCGACGTCGGGGCCCGTCTCGACGACCTCGCCGGTGATCTCGTGCCCGAGGATGAGCCCGGCGGGCGCGGTGGTGCGCCCGCGCACCATGTGCTGGTCCGACCCGCAGATGTTCGTCGACACCGTACGCAGGATCGCACCGTGCGGCACCTTGCGCCCGACGTTCGCGGGGTTCACCCCCGGCCCGTCCTTCAGCTCGAACTCGGGATAGTCCGTGTCGACGACCTCCACGACACCCGGGCCCTTGTAGGCCACGGCCCTGTTGGCAGCCATGCTCGTCCTTCCTCGCGGCCGAGGTCGTCCGATGCCTGGCCGCATCGCCGAATCGGGGCGCGTGGATGCGCCTCGTCCTCAGCCTTTCCCTTCCCGGTGACCGCCGCAATGGGGGTCGTGCGCGGGGTGGCCGAGCCGGAGCGCGTCAGTCGGAGAGGGCGAGCGCGCGGTACGGCTCACGCGGGGGGACGGGCTGAGGCATGCGGTCGTGCCGTGCCGTGCCGGCGAGGTGTCTGCGATGCAGTTCGTCGATCAGCGCGGTCGCCAGGCGCACCAGTTTCGCGATCTCGGCCTCGTCGCGCTCGACCCACGCGCAGCGCGGCTCGTCGTCGATGGGCACGAAGTCGTCGTGCTGCTCCCACGCCACGAGCGTGCGCTCGGCCCCGAGCACGTGCTGCTGCCACCACACCTGCCGAAGATAGGAACGGGGGATGCTGCGCCAGGCCTTGTTCGTCGTCTTGATCTCGGCGAGGGTCACGCGCCCGGACGCATCCACCGCGACGCCGTCGGGGGTTGCCAGGTGCCGCCGCTCGACGACCGCGTGAAACAGCGCGGACGAGGGCTGGATGCCGTGCGTCGCGGCCACCCACCGGGCGATCTCGGGTTCGCGCTGGCGGCCGTGGGCCGTGAACGCGTTGCCCGAGAAGCCCGAGCCCATGAGCTTGGCGTCGGCGGCGCGCGCGATCGCCCGCTCGGATGTCAGGGTCGCGGCATCCGTCGCTGTGATCCCGCGCGAGCGCGCACGCACCCACGCGACCCGATCGCGGGAGTCCGCGACGATGCGGGCCGAGAGCTCAGGTGTCACCGTTCGAGACTAGCCCGGGCCGGGGACAGCAGCCGATGCGGCGCGCTGGGACTGGGCCCGGCGGGAGCGATCCATCGCCATCGAAACGTCGCACCGCGCCTCGCAAGGGTCGCCGAGCGACCCGCGCCGCTCGCGAGGGTCGCCGAGCGACCCGCGCCGCCGCTGGGGAGCGCGCCATGGCGCCCGCCGAGCCGCGCGCGGTCACGGCCGCGGTTCGCAGCCGCGCGGCTGAGCCCTCCGGCGCCCGTCGTCGCGGTCGCCCCGCGCCGCGGGTGCGCGCCCTCGATGTCGCCGCGGGCGCGCGTCCTCGATGGCGTCGCGGGTGGTGGCATCCGCCGACCCGTCGAGTAACCGCGGTCTCGCCGAGCGACCCCGTTGTTTTCGTCGACGCCGTGCGGTCTCGGCGAGAAACCGCGTTGTCGACGCCGAGTGGGGTACCACCCCACTCCGGTCGAGCGGGTGCCTGCGTCGGCGAATGACCGCGCCGGTCGCGGGTGCGCGTCCTCGATGGCGTCGCGGCGCCGATCCGTCGAGTAACCGCGGTCTCGCCGAGCGACCCCGTTGTCTGCGTCGACACCGTGCGGTCTCGGCGAGAAACCGCGTTGTCGACGCTGTTCGGCGGGCAGGGGTACGCACGTGCGAACCGCGCGCTGACGTGGCCGGGGGGGGCGTGGCATCCCTTCCTCCACAGGGGCGGCCGCATGCGGGGAGCCTCGCGGATGATCCACAGTTCGCGGGGAACCGGGCGAGACGGCCGACACAGATGCGAGTCTGCTCGGATGCCGCGCCACATCTCACTCGGACAGGCCCGCGACCTCCTCCTCACGAGGGAGTCGCTCGAGCGAAACCGCTGGAAGGAGCGGGAGATCGCGAAGGGCCTCGCTGAGGGCACGCTGCGGCGGGTGCAGCGCAACAGGTACGTCCTCGGCGCGGACTGGGACGCGCTGTGGCCCGAGTCGCGTCATCGCGTCGAGGTTCAGGCGGCATTCGCCGAGATGCGCGGCGGCGATGCCGTGGCATCCCACGAGTCCGCCGGGGTGGTCTGGAACCTGCCGCTGTACCGCCACTCGCCCGCCGCGGTGCACGTCACGATCCCGGACGGCAAGCATGTCTCCAGCCGAGCGGGGCTCGTCCGGCACTCAGACGCATTGCCGCCCGAGGACGTGACGACACGCCTCGGGATCCGCACGACGACCCTCGAGCGCACGGTCTTCGATCTCGCGCGCACGCTCGGCTTCGAGGCTGCGGTGGCGGTGGCGGATGCCGCGCTGCGCCAGATCGCGTTCATCGACGGGGCGTATGACGTGGACCTCGCCGATGACTGGCGGGCGCGCATGCTCGAGCGCGCGGCCCGCGGGGCGGGGAGCCGGGGCGTGCGGCAGGCGATCGAGGTGATCCTCTTCGCGGACGGCCGCTCGGAGTCGCCCGCCGAGAGCGTCGCGCGGCTGCAGTTGATGAGACTCGGGTTCGAGCGCATCGGACTGCAGGTCGCGGTGCTCGGTCCGCGAGGCGAGCGTTGGCGTGTGGATCTCGAACTGGAGGATGCCGCTGTCCTGCTGGAGATCGACGGGGTGGGCAAGTACCAGGACGAGAAGCTGCGTTCTGGCCGGTCGGTCGAGCAGGTGATCCTCGATGAGAAGCGGCGCGAGGACTGGATCCGCGGCACGACCCAGAAGCGCCTCGTGCGCGTCGAAGAGAAGGACATCGCGACTGCGGACGCGTTGGGTCGCCGGCTGGCGGCATTCGGCATCCGGCTTTCGTGAGGGGAGGTCCGCCCTCGTCGCCCGTGCGTCTCGGCGCCGGCGTGCTCGGTCGCACCGCGCACTCGAGTACGCGGTGTCTCGCCGAATGACCCCGTTGTCGGCGTCGAGAATGTGCGGTCTCGGCGAGAAACCGCGTACTCGACGGGGGTGGGGAGACGGCGGGGCGCCGGATTTGGGCGAGGGCGGGGCATCCCGTAGACTGGAACAAGCCGAAGACCGCCGGTCATCGACGTGCGTGCACGTTGGTCGAAGCTCTGCAATGCAGGGGCCCGCGCAGGTGTCACGAATTTCGCTGGTTCTCCAGCATGAAGCTCCGTGCGCTTGCGCCGGAGCTTTTTTCATTGCGGGCGAGGATCTGATGAACGGATGCCTCGGCCGACGCCCCGCCACCGCGGAGCGTCTCGTTCACACAAGGAGTGGCCATGGCGCAGAAGGAAGCATCGGTCGCCGAGCTCACGAAGAATTTCGAGAACTCGACTGCCGTTCTGCTGACCGAGTACCGCGGTCTGACGGTGAAGCAGCTCAAGGAGCTGCGCAACAGCATCCGTCAGGACGCGGAATACGCCGTGGTGAAGAACACGCTGACCAAGATCGCCGCGAACAACGCGGGGATCACGGCGCTGGACGACGACCTCAAGGGTCCGTCGGCCGTCGCTTTCGTGCACGGTGACCCGGTCGCCGTCGCGAAGGGTCTGCGTGCCTTCGCCAAGGCACACCCTCTTCTCGTGATCAAGGGCGGTTTCTTCGACGGAAACCCCCTGAGCGCGGATGAGGTCAACAAGCTCGCCGATCTCGAGAGCCGTGAAGTCCTGCTGGCGAAGCTCGCCGGTGCGATGAAGGCGACGATGACCAAGGCGGCGTACGTCTTCAATGCGCTTCCGTCGAAGGCCGTCCGCACGGTCGACGCGCTGCGCGAGAAGCAGGAGTCCGCGGCCTGACGGGGCCCGGCTAAAACCACAACCGGTTGTCGAGTAGGCCGCGCAGCGGCCGTATCGAGACACAATCAAGGAGATACATCATGGCAAAGCTCAGCACTGAGGAGCTGCTCGACGCGTTCAAGGAGCTCACGCTCATCGAGCTCTCTGAGTTCGTCAAGGCGTTCGAGGAGACCTTCGACGTCACCGCCGCCGCCCCCGTGGCCGTGGCCGCTGCCGGCGCCCCCGCCGGTGGCGCCCCCGCCGAAGAGGCCGAGGAGAAGGACTCGTTCGACGTCGTCCTCGAGGCCGCCGGTGACAAGAAGATCCAGGTCATCAAGGTCGTCCGCGAGCTCACCTCGCTCGGCCTCGGCGAGGCCAAGGCCGTCGTTGACGGTGCCCCCAAGGCTGTCCTGGAGGGCGCCAACAAGGAGACCGCCGACAAGGCGAAGGCTGCCCTCGAGGAGGCCGGCGCCACGGTGACCCTGAAGTAATTCAGCGTCTCACGCCTCACGAAGGCCCCCGGCTTGCGCCGGGGGCCTTCGTCATTGCGACCACGCCGGTCTTTCGCGCATGTCGATCTGGACGGTCGACTCCGCCGACAGCGGCGGCGCCGTCGAGGAGCGCATCACGAGCGTCGCCTGCAGGCGCACGGCTGTCGGCGCCATCTCCCGGTCGTGCAGGTGGCGCTGCAGCAGCTCGACGGCGGCAGCGCCCTGCTCGCGCGGCACCTGGCGCAGCGTCGTGAGCGAGAACATCGCGGCGTACTCGTGGTCGTCGATGCCGACGACGCTCAATTCGCTGGGCACGCGGATGCCGAGCCTGCGCGCGGCGATGATCGCGCCGATGGCCACCTCGTCGCACACCGCCACGATCGCGGTCGGGCGGCGCCGGGCATCGCCGAGCAGGTCGACGGCGGCGGCGTAACCGCCAGGAAGCGTCACGTCGGACGGCACGAAGCGGATGTGCCCGGTGAGCGCGGCATCCGTCATCGACGCGGAGTAGCCGGACATGCGCAGCCTGTCGACATGCGCCGCCGAGGCGCCGCCGCCGAGGAACACGATGTCGCGGTGGCCGAGGTCGACCAACAGCTCGGTCGCCCGGCGAGACGCATGCTCGTCGTCGATGGCGACGACGCTGATCGCGTCGCTCGTGCCGACCACGCCCACCACGGGGATCCTCATCGCCAGCAGGCGCTCGACCTCGCCGTCCTGCGGCTCGAGACCGATTGCGATCAGCCCGTCGAACCCCTTGCGCGTCAGGAACTGCCGGAACACGTGGCGCCGCGTGGCCGTGTCCGGCCGGGCGGCGTACAGGGTGAGATCGAGGCCGCGCTCATGCAGTGCCTCCTGCACGCCCTCGAGCGCCTCGGCGAAGAACCACCGGTTCACGTAGGGCAGCAGCACCCCGATGCTGCGGGTGCGGCCCGTCGCGAGCCCCACCGCGCTCGTCGACGGGCGGTAGCCGAGATCCGCCGCCGCCTGCTGCACGCGGCGGCGGGTCTCGTCCGAGACATAGCCCGCGCCCGTCAGCGCCCGGCTCGCGGTCGACTTCGACACGCCCGCACGGCGCGCGACCTCGGCGATACCACTCACTCGGGGCACCTCCTTGCGTGCGCACGGCTTCGCTGCCGCGGCGCTAGGCGCATTCGCCTGGAACCGATTCCACATCATCCTGCACCAGAGACCGGTGCCCGGTCCACCCAGGAATGCGAGTTTCCCGAGTTGTGACCCGGTGTGATTGTGCAGAGGTGGCGCATCCCCTAGCGTGAACCTGGAATCGGTTCCCGATTCCTTGTGCATCAAGTTCGCGGGATCGCAGCATCCTGTGCAGTCTCGAAGAGGAGGACGAATGAACACACAGAGACGAGGCCGACTCCTCATCTCGGTCGCCGCAGCAGGGGTTGCGGGAATCGCGCTCGCCGGCTGCACCGGCGGACCCGGCTCAGGCGGCGGCGGGGGCGACCAGACCGGCGACAACGTCGTGACCGTCTACGGCACGATCGCCGACACCGAGGCCGAACTCCTCGAGGAGTCCTGGGCCGACTGGGAAGAAGAGAACGACATCGACATCCAGTACGAATCGTCGAAGGAGTTCGAGGCCCAGATCGCCGTGCGCGCACAGGGCGGCACGGCCCCCGACATCGCGATCTTCCCGCAGCCGGGCCTGCTGGCAGACCTGGCCAAGCGGGACTTCCTCAAGCCTGCTCCCGCAGGCGTCCAGAAGAACGTCGAAGACAACTGGAGCGAGGACTGGGCCAAGTACGGCACCGTCGACGGCACGCTGTACGGTGCGCCGCTGATGGCGAGCGTCAAGGGCTGGATCTGGTACTCGCCGGCCACCTTCGAAGAGCACGGCTGGGAGATCCCCACGACGTGGGACGGCCTGCTCGACCTGACCACGCAGATCCAGTCCGAGACCGGCAACCCGCCGTGGTGCGTCGGGTTCGGCTCTGACGCTGCGACCGGATGGCCCGGCACCGACTGGATCGAGGACGTCGTCCTGCGCCAGTCCGGCACCGAGGTCTACGACCAGTGGGTCGCCAACGAGATCCCCTTCACCGACCCGGCGATCAGGTCGGCGTTCGATGAGGTGGGCAAGATCCTGCTCGACCCCAGGTTCGTCAACGCGGGCTTCGGCGGCACCGACACCATCGTGACGACGCCCTTCGGGGATGCCGCGACCCCGCTCGTGTCGAAGGAGTGCACGCTGCACCACCAGGCGTCGTTCTTCGACGGCTTCATCACGGACGCCGGCGGCACCGTCGCGGAGGACGGCGACATCTGGGCGTTCCTGATGCCCGGCTTCGGCGGCGAGAACGGCGGCGACGTCGTGACCGGCGGCGGCGAGATCGTCGGCGCGTTCAGCGACGACGAGGCGACCGTGAAGGTGCTCGAGTACCTCTCGAGCGCCGACTGGGCCAACAGCCGTGTGAGCCTCGGCGGCGTGATCAGCGCCAACAAGGGCCTGGACCCGGCGAACGCCTCGAGCAACATCCTGAAGGAGGCCATCGGCATCCTCCAGAGCGACGACACCACGTTCCGCTTCGACGCATCCGACCTGATGCCGTCGGCCGTGGGCGCGGGCACGTTCTGGCAGGGCATGCGCGACTGGGTGAACGGCACCCCGACCGAGACCGTGCTCGAGCAGATCGAGTCCGGCTGGCCGTCGAGCTGACCGAATCGAACGGGGCCGCCTCTTCCCATGAGGCGGCCCCGTTCCATACCTTGGGGTCAGCGACTCCACGACTCGAGTTCGACGTAGCATTCGGAGGGATTCCATGGCCGACTTCCTGCAGTGGCTGAGCACACTCAATCCGTGGCTCGAGATCGTCGTGATCCTCGGCGTGTTCCTCGCCGCGATCGCCGTCGTGCTGTTCTTCATCGAGATCGCCCCCCGGCCGGGGCGCCTCTACACGATCCTGCGGCTGGTCGCCTGCGTGATCGGACCTGCCCTCGTTCTGCTCATCCTGCAGTCGTGGGTCGAGGCGATGATCGCCGCGGCAGTGCTGGGCATCGTGTTCTTCTTCATCGATCAGCGCGCCCGCGGGGGAGCGGGATCGCTCTTCGTGCTCGTGGGGTTTCTCACTCCGGCGCTCGGCATGCTGATCGTGGGGCTCATCGTGCCCAGCATCCAGACCCTCTTCCAGTCCTTCATGAACTCGCGCGGCACCGCGTTCGTGGGCTTGGACAACTTCGCGTGGATCTTCACGAACCCGGCGAACGTGCGCATCATCGTCAACACCATCATCTGGGTGCTGATCGCGCCGGTCGTCTCGACCATCGCCGGTCTGGCGTACGCGTACTTCATCGACAAGTCCCGCGGCGAGAAGTACTACAAGATCCTGGTGTTCACTCCGATGGCGATCTCGTTCGTCGGGGCATCCATCATCTGGCGCTTCATGTACACGGTGCGCCCCGAGGGGGCGAACCAGATCGGATTCCTCAACCAGGTGATCGTGTGGTTCGGCGGCACGCCGCTGAACTTCCTCGCGGTCGACCCGTGGAACACGCTGTTCCTGATCGTCGTGCTGATCTGGATCCAGACCGGATTCGCCATGGTGTTCCTCTCGGCGGCGATCAAGGGCGTGCCCACCGAGCAGTTGGAGGCGGCCGAGCTCGACGGCACGAACGCGTGGCAGAAGTTCATCAACGTCGTGGTGCCCGGCATCCGCCCCGCCCTCATCGTGGTGCTGACGACGATCTCGATCGCCTCGCTGAAGGTCTTCGACATCGTTCGCACGATGACGGCCGGCGCCAACAGCACCTCGGTCGTCGCCAACGAGATGTACACGCAGTTCAAGAACTTCGAGGCGGGAAGGTCGGCGGCCTTCGCGGTGATCCTGTTCATCCTGGTGACGCCGATCGTGATCTACAACGCGATCCAACTCAAGAAGCAGCGGGAGGCCCACTGATGAGCTCCGTGATGCCGGCGGACCTGCCGCTCGACGAGGAAGCCCGCAAGGAGCTCACCCGCGGAGCGCGCAAGGCGGACAAGATCCAGCTGGGCGACACCAAGCGCAAGCTGTCCTCGCCGTGGGCGACGCTTGCCGCCCTGGTGATCGCGGTCCTGTGGACGATCCCGACCTTCGGCCTGCTGGTCACCTCGTTCCGCCCGCAGGAGCTGATCCTGACCACCGGCTGGTGGACGGTCTTCCAGAACTGGGGATGGACGCTCGAGAACTACACGACGGCGCTCCAGGCCGGCAACGGTCAGCTCACCATGGCGGGCGCGTTCGTCAACTCGTTCGCGATCACGATCCCGGCGACCATCATCCCGGTGTGCATCGGGCTGCTCGCGGCCTACGCGTTCGCGTGGGTCGACTTCCGCGGCAAGAACATCCTGTTCATCGGGGTGTTCGCACTGCAGATCGTGCCGATCCAGATGGCGCTGGTGCCGCTGCTGCAGTTGTTCTCGCAGGGGACGATCTTCGGGTTCCCCGTGATCGAGGCGTTCGGCTCGGCCGGCTACGCGCAGGTGTGGATCGCGCACACGGTCTTCGGCCTGCCGCTGGCGATCTACCTGCTGCACACGTTCGTCTCTGAGATCCCGCGCGAGGTGATCGAGGCGGCACGCGTCGACGGCGCCGGGCACGGGCAGATCTTCCTGCGGCTGATCCTGCCGCTGACGGCGCCGGCGATCGCGTCGGTGGCGATCTTCCAGTTCCTGTGGGTGTGGAACGACCTGCTCGTCGCGCTCATCTTCGCCGACGGCAACGTCGCGCCGATCACGAAGCTGCTCGCCGAGATGACCGGAAGCCGCGGGCAGGACTGGCACCTCCTGACGGCCGGCGCCTTCATCGCGATGATCGTTCCGCTGGTCGTGTTCATCGCGCTGCAGCGGTTCTTCGTGCGCGGGCTTCTCGCGGGCAGCACGAAGGGATAGCGCACCGGCAGGCCGCCGGGGCTGCGTGCGCAGACCCCGCGGGCGTCGACCGCGACCGCTACGGTGAACGCATGGATGCCTCGCCCGCAGTCCCCGCGTCGGCCGCGGCATCCGTCGATCCCGACGTGGGCCTGCGCGCGGCCGAGGTGGCCGAGCGCGTCGCCGACGGACGCACCAACGCGTTCGAAGCCGACACCAGCCGCACGTGGTGGCACATCGTGCGCGCGAACGTGTTCACCCTGTTCAACGGCATCGTGCTGGCGTGCTTCGCGGTGCTGCTGTTCCTGGGGCGCTGGCAGGACGCGCTGTTCGGCATCGCGGCGATCTTCAACGCCCTGATCGGCTGCTACCAGGAGATCCGCTCGAAGCTCGCGCTCGACCGGCTCGCGCTGCTGAACGCGCCGCGCGCGAGGGTGCTGCGCGACGGCGCCGAGGCCGAGCTGCTCTCCGCGCAGGTCGTGCTCGACGACATCCTGATCCTCCGCAGCGGCGACCAGGTGCCCGCCGATGCCACCGCCCTCGCGCCCGACGCGCTGCAGGTCGACGAGTCGATGCTCACGGGCGAGTCCGACCCGATCGACAAGCATGACGGCGACGAGCTGCTGTCCGGCTCGGCGGTCGTCGGCGGACGGTCGCGCGCGCGGGTCATCCGGGTGGGGGCGGATGCCTACGCCAACGCGTTCGCCGGAGAGGCCAAGAAGTTCTCGCTCATGCGATCCGAGCTGCGTCGCGGCGTCAACAAGGTGCTCGGGTGGGTCGCATGGGGCATCGGGCCGATCGCGCTGCTCGTGACGAACGCGCAGGTGCAGGTGCAGGGCGGGTGGCGCAAGGCCCTCTCGGACGGCACGTGGCAGCAGGCCGCGGTCGACTCGGTCGCTGTGATCACGGCGATGATCCCGCTCGGGCTCGTGCTGCTGACGAGCATCGCGTTCGCGGTGGGCGCCGCGCGGCTCGCCCGCGACAAGGTGCTCGTGCAGGAGCTTCCCGCCGTCGAGGGTCTCGCGCGCGTCGATGTCGTGTGCCTCGACAAGACCGGGACGCTCACGATGGGCGACATCGCGTTCGACGCCGTCCACCCGCTCGACACCTCCGGCGCGCCGGGCTGGCGTCAGGCGCTGGCGTGGTTCGGCACCGCGCCCGAGGCCAACGCCACCGCCAAGGCGCTCACGACGGCGTTCCCCCTCGACGAGCCCCGCCTCGCCGAGCGCGAGGTCCCCTTCTCGTCGGCTCGCAAGTGGTGGGCGGTGTCGTTCGCGGCCCCGCACGCCGACGGGGCGTGGGTGCTCGGCGCGCCCGCACTGGTGTTTCCCGACGCGTCGAAGGTCTCGGTCCCGTGGGAGGGCCCCTGTGCCGACGAGGGCGAGGCGTCGCTGTCGGATGCCGTGCGCGAGCTGGCGTCGACGGGCCGGCGCGCTCTCGTGCTCGCGCACTCCGCCACCGCTCTTGACGATGACACCGTGAAGGGGCAGCGGCTCCCCGGGCGGCTGCATCCGGTCGCCCTCATCACGCTCAGCGAGCAGGTGCGTCCGGACGCGGCCGAGACGCTCGCCTATTTCGCGCGCCAGGGCGTCGCCGTGAAGGTGATCTCCGGCGACCATCCGGTGACGGTGGCCGCGATCGCCGAGCGTCTGGGGATGCCGGCGGGGGAGGGATACGACGCCCGGGAGCTTCCCGAGGACCCCGACGAGCTCGCCGAGATCCTCGAGACCCAGACCGTGTTCGGCCGCGTCACACCCGAGCAGAAGAAGGGCATGGTGATCGCCCTGCAGAGCCGTGGGCACGTCGTGGCGATGACCGGCGACGGCGTCAACGACGCGCTCGCGATCAAGCAGGCCGACATCGGCATCGCCATGAACTCCGGCGCGCCCGCGACGAAGGCGGTCGCGCGCCTGGTGCTGCTCGACGGGCGGTTCTCGCACCTGCCCGCCGTCGTCGACGAGGGCCGCAAGGTGATCGCGAACATCGAACGCGTGTCGATGGTGTTTCTCACGAAGACCGCCTACGCCACGACGATCGCGATCCTGTTCGGCATCCTGATCATGCAGATCCCGTTCCTGCCCAGGCAGCTGTCGCTGACCGACGGCATCACGATCGGCATTCCGGCGTTCTTCCTCGCGCTGCTGCCCAACGCCCGCCGGTACATCCCCGGATTCCTCCCGCGATCGCTGAGCTTCGCGATCCCGTCGGGAATCGTGGTCGGACTCGCGCTCACGGTGCAGGCCCGGGTCGTCGGCGAGGAGTGGGGGATTCCCGTCGAGGAGGTCCGCACCGGTTCGACGATCATCGTCGCGGTGCTCGGGCTGTGGGTGCTCACGCTGATCTCGTTCCCGCTGACGTGGATCAAGGTCGGGATCATCGTCGCCATGGCGGGCGCGTTCGTGCTGGCCTTCGTGTTCCCGATCACCGTGTGGTTCTTCGAGCTGGTCATCCCGCGGCCCGAGTCGCTCGTGCTGATCGCGTGGCTGTGCGGGATCGGGATCGTGCTGATCGGGATCATCCGCGCCGTGCAGCAGGTCTACGTGCGCCGGCAGCTCGTCGAGCAGGCAGCTCGCGTGCCGGCAGGCGTCCTCACCTCGTCAGGAGCACCCGAGGCGCGCTGACGAGGACTCCATCGCGTCGATCTCCGCCGTCTGGGTGTCCTTCATGCTCTGCGCCATGGTGAGCACGCCGGGTTCGGAGCCGAGCTCGAGCACGGCCTCGGCCATCGGGATGGCGCCCTCGTGGTGGCTGATCATGAGCGAGAGGAACAGGCAGTCGGCTTCGGTGCCCGAGGCGGCACCGAGCTCGGAGAGCTCGGCATCCGTCGCCATGCCCATCGCCTCGCGCGCCTCGGCGTCGCTCATCGGCGTGGCCGCGCCGCCGTGCCCGGAGTGCTCGCCCGTGCCGGTCATCCACGCCATCGCGGGTCCGCCGGCCTGCGGCAGCCCCCACTGCACCAGCCACTGGTACATCTGCCCGCGCTGCGCGGACTGGCCGGTGGCGATGTCGTATGACAGCATGCGGACGATGTCGTCGTCGGTCTTGCGGTAGATCTCCATCGCCATCTCGACGGCCTGCGCGTGGTGCACCTGCATGTCGCGCGCAAAGCCCGCCTCGGCGGAGTCGTTCGTCGGGGTCGCGCTGGCCGCCGAGCCGCTGCCGAAGGTCGAGAAGCGCCCGACCGCGAACGCGAGCGCGGCGATGGCCAGTGCGATCAGGACCGGCACCACCCACCGCGGCATGCGAGAGGGGCGCTCCTGGTCGGTCATGACTGCTTGCCGGGCCCGTCGATCGCGCCCGTGCAGGCGGCGTTGGGCTCGGGGGTGTCCTGGCTGCGCCAGTACTCCTCGAAGAACTGGCCGATGCGCGCGTCGTCGGCCGAGTCGAGCTTCAGCTGGTGGTTCCACGCGCTCAGCACGATGGACGAGTCCAGACCCTCGTACGGCGACAGGATGACGTAGCTCGAGGGGAGCTTCTGCTTGAGAGACGCGAGCTGGTCGGCGTCGAGGGCGGCGGCGTCGTAGGTGACCCACACGGCGCCGTGCTCGAGGGAGTGGACGGCGTTCTCGTCGACCTGCGGTTCGGAGTAGATGCCGCAGTTCAGCCACGCGGGGTTGTGCGGGCCTCCGGCCGGCGGGCTCTGCGGGTAGTCGACGGTGCCCTCGACGTGCTGCGTCGGGTTGGTGAAGGTCTCGACGCCCTCGATCTCGACGCCTTCGCCTCCGGCCGTGTACTGGGCGGGCGGGGCCGGCGCGAACACGATCGAGGCGGCGATCGCGACGACGAGACCGACGGCGACGGTCGCGCCCACCGTCCACCACACGACCTTGCCGCGGCGCCGCTTGGCGATCTGGCGCTGGTACTCGGCCAGCTTCTCCTGGCGCTTCTGCTCGCGCTGCTGCTTGATGGTCTGGTTGATCTCGGATTGCGTCGCGGGGTTTCCGCTGGTGCGCTTCTCGGCGGGGTGCGGGGGCGTCGGGGTCATATGTGCGTGATCTCGGCTCGGGTGCCTCGGCGGGCGGTGGATGTCGGATGACTCGGGCCGCGCGCGGCCTCCAAGACAGCCTAGATGCCGCGGACGGGGCCAAACTGGGATATCCATTAGACTTGGGTGCCGAATCGATTCGGCCGTTTCCTCGCCATCGACTCCCGGTTGCTCTGCCGACGCGGCGCCCCAGGCGCCCCCCTCCTCACCCCGCCCCGCTCCGATTGTGCAGACGTGCTCGACACCGCATCGATTCCCGTTCAGAAGCCCTCCTCCGCCGGCTCGCGCGGCCCGCGCACCGACGCGATCCGCACCCTCGGGTCGAACCCCGCGACCGCGCCGATCGTGCTGCACCCCGGGGACTCGCTCCCGTCGCGCCGGCGGCTGCTCTATGTCATCCTGCTCGGCGCACTGACGGCGCTGGGGCCGTTCACCATCGACCTGTACCTGCCCGCGTTCCCGGTGCTCGAGGCCGACTTCGACACGACGGCGGCCGCGGTGCAGCTCACGCTGACCGGCACGATGATCGGATTCGCGCTCGGGCAGCTGATCGTGGGTCCGCTCAGCGACAAGGTGGGCCGGCGCGTCCCGCTGCTGACGGTCACGGCGCTGCACGTGCTGGCGAGCCTCGCTGCCTCGATCGCCCCGACGCTCGAGCTGCTGACGGTCGCGCGTGTGCTGATGGGCGCAGGCGCTGCGGCGGGCGGCGTGGTCGCCGCCGCGATCGTGCGCGACCTGTTCGGCGGGCGCAGGCTCGTGGTGATGCTCTCACGCCTCGCGCTCGTGTCGGGCGTCGCGCCCGTGCTCGCGCCGCTGGTGGGCTCGGCGCTGCTGCTGGTGATGCCGTGGCGAGGCGTGTTCCTGGTGCTCGCCGTCTACGGCGCGGTGATGCTGGTGTCGGGCTTGTTCTTCATCCCTGAGACGCTTCCGCCTGCCCGGCGCCACGAGCGCGGCGCGACGACCGTGTGGCAGCGCTATCGGAGCGTCTTCACCGACCGCGTGTTCATCGGCGTGCTCATCATCGGCGGCATGACCTTCTCGGGCCTGTTCTCGTACCTGTCGAGCTCGTCGTTCCTCTTCCAGCAGGACTACGGGTTCGACCCGCAGCAGTACGGCCTCCTGTTCGCCGTCAACTCGCTCGGCGTCGTGGTGGGCGTGCAGGCGGCGTCGCGCCTGGCCGCGCGGTACGGCCCGCAGTGGGTGCTGGCGATCTCGACCGGAGTGCTGGTGCTCGCCTCCGCGACGATCATCCTGACCGACCAGCTGGGCCTGGGCATGTGGGGCACGATCGTTCCGCTGTTCGTCTTCATGACCGCGTGCGGGTTCACGTTCCCGTGCGTGCAGGTGCTCGCGCTCGACCGGCACGGCAAGGCGGCCGGCACCGCGCAGTCGATCATCGGCGCGACCAACTTCGGCGTCGCGGGCGTCATCTCGCCGGTCGTCGGCTGGATCGCCGGCAGCGCCGGCATCACGGCGACCACCATGGCGTCGGTGATGGTCGGATGCGCCGTGATCGGCGTGCTGGCGCTGTGGCTGATCGTGCGCCCGCGCACGGTCGCGCAGCTCAACCCCTGATGTCGGCGGAGCCGGGTACGTTGGCCGGGTGACCATCGACGCCGATCTCGACACCGCACTGCCCGTCTCGACGCCGTCGGCCGAGGGGGCGGATGCCGCGGGCATCCTCGCCCTCGTCGACGCGCTCGAGTCCGACCCGGCCCAGCAGCCGCACTGCCTGGTGATCCTGCGGCACGGGCGCGTGATCGCGCGCGGATCGTGGGCGCCGTACTCGGCAGCGCGCCCGCAGCTGGTGTATTCGCTGAGCAAGAGCTTCGCCGCGGCCGCCGCGGGGCTGCTGGTCGACGCCGGCGAGATCGATCTCGATGCGCCCGTCATCTCGTACTTCCCCGAGTGGGCCGACGACATCACCGACGAGCGCTCGCGGCGCGTGCTGGTGCGCCACGTCGCGGCGATGGCCGCAGGTCACCGCGACGAGATGATTGACGAAGCCTTCCGGGCCGACCCCGCTGAACCTGTGCGCGGGTTCCTGCTGCAGCCGCCCGACGCCGAGCCGGGCACGCTGTTCGCGTACAGCCAGCCGAACACCTACACGCTTGCCGCGATCGTCCAGCGCCTGCGCGGCACGGGCCTCATCGAAGTGCTGCGCGGGGGCGTGCTCGGGCCGATCGGGGCGACCGACCCGATGTCATGGCAGGAGTACCCCAAGGGTCGCGCGATCGGCTACGCCGGAGCCTTCGTCACGACCGACACGATCGCCCGCCTCGGGCAGCTGCTGCTGTCGGGCGGCGAGTGGAACGGCCGCCGCGTGCTGTCGCGCGAGTGGGTCGAGGCGGCGACCTCGGCACAGGTCGCCACCCTCAAAGGCGAGCCGACGGGCGTGTCGGACTCCGAGCTCGGCTACGGCTTCCAGCACTGGGTGTCGCGGCACGGGTTCCGCGGCGACGGCGCCTTCGGCCAGTTCTGCCTCGTGCTGCCCGAGTCAGGCGTCGTCGTGGCGCTCCAGAGCGAGACCGGCGACATGCAGGGCACGCTCGATCACGTGTGGCGGCACCTGCTGCCGGCGCTCGCGGGGCCCGGCACCGCTGCGGCAGACGCAGCGCTCGCGGCGCGCCTGGCATCGGCCGAGCTGCCGCCGCTGCGGGTCGAGGGTGAGGCGACGCCGAGCGAGGGATGGACCGACGCGGCCTTCGCCGATGCCGAGTCGAACCTGCGCGCACGGGTGAGGCGCGACGCCGGCCAGTGGCGACTCGAGCTGTCGGGCACCCGCGGCGCGGTGTCGGCGCCGTTCGCGCCCGGCGACGGCTGGCGCGTCGCCGGGGGAGTGCCCGAGATCGCGGTGAGCGGCGGGTTCGAGGCATCCGATCGCCTGCGGCTCGATGTGGCGTTCCTCGAGGCGCCGCACCGGCTGCACCTCACGCTCGACCTGGCTGCGGGCACGCTCACCGCGCGCTGGCGCACGACGCCGCTGTCGAACGACCCGGCGCAGTTGCTGAGGCTCGCGGCGCCGCGGCCCCTGCGCTGAACTCGCGGCCGTGCGGTCAGCGCGCGAGCGGCCTCAGCCGGAACAGCCGCACCGTGCGTCCCGACTCCCGCTCGTAGTTGCGGTACCCCGGCCACTGCGCCTCGATGCGCGCCCACACGGCGTCGCGCTCGTCGTCGGGCACGACGCTGGCGCGAACGGGCATGCGGCGCCCGCGGACGGTGATGGCGGCATCCGGGTGCGCCAGCAGGTTCGCCGTCCACGCCGGGTGCTTCGCCCCCGCGAAGTTCGTGCCGGCGACGATCGCGCACCCGTTGCCGTCGGGCGTGTACATGAGCGGCGCGTCGCGCGGCTGGCCCGACTTCGCGCCGATCGTGTGCAGCACGAGCGACGGCACGAGCAGGGCGCTGATCTGCACGCGGCCGCGCGAGAGCTTCGACACGAGCCATTCCGCCGGGGGCAGCAGCGCGGGGCCGAGGAATCGGCGGAACACGCTCGTGCGGGTCAGCGGCGCGATCGCCGCCCGCACCACATCGACGACACGGGGCATCCGGTCATCGTGTCATGTTCTGAGGTCGCGGTGCGCGCGGCGACGGGCACAATAGGGCGATGGGGCCCACAGACGCACGAGCGGATGCCGCGGCATCCCGCGCGCTCATCGTCGGCCTCGGCGGGCTGGTGCTGGTGGCATCGGGCTACCTCTTCGGCGCGTGGATCATGTCGCGCGGCGACCTGCCGTTCACGGTCGACAGCTGGTGGGACCAGCTCGTCGCGCAGTGGTGGCTGCCGTTCCTGGGCGGTCTCGCGCGCGTGATGAACTGGCTCGGCGGCGGGTGGTTCGCCTCGTTCGCGTTGCCGATCCTCGCCGCGGGCGCCCTCATCGGCATCAAGCGGCTCTGGTCGGCGGTGTACTTCCTCGCCGCAGAGCTCGCGTCGGTGATCGTGGTGCAGGTGCTCAAGCACGTGTTCGAGCGCGTGCGCCCGGAGGACATGCTCGTCGTCAGCGACGAGGGGTCGTATCCGTCCGGGCACGTCGCGAACGCGGCGACCATCGCGGTGGCCGCCGTGGTGCTGTTCCCGCGGGTGTGGGTCGCGATCGTCGCAGGCGCGTGGGTGCTGATGATGGCCTTCAGCCGCACGTATCTGCACGCGCACTGGCTGAGCGACACGCTCGGCGGTGTGCTGGTCGGCAGTGGCGTGGCGCTCATCGTGGCGGCGGCGTTCTGGGTGCCCATCGCACGGGAGAGAGCACTGCCCGTATCGTTCTCCGTCCGGCTCTGACGCGCGGGCGCACCGCGTCGCTAGGCTGACGCCATGTCACCGTCGCCGGATCCTGCGGTCGCCGCCGCCGAAGCGGAGCTCGCGCGCCTCCGCGCCGAGGCGGAAGCAGCCGAAGCACAGTTGAAAGCCGCGCAGGCGAAGGCCGCGCTCGCCGCCGCCGAAGCCGCGAAGGCGAGGATCGCCGCTGCGCCGAAGGGTGCGGCATCCGTCACCCCCGTCGCAACTGCGGAGATAAGCGTTTCTGCGGAGGTTTCCGCGGAAGATGGTCCGCAGAACGGCGGATCTCCGCAGAACGGCGGATCGCCCGCGCCCGCGGCGACACCCGCCGCCTCCGGCCCGCTCGACGCGGACGAGGTGGCGAAGATCGTCGCGGGGTACGCGTTCGAGGGCACGACGCTCGACGTCGGCGCGCTCGTCAACGGCGACCCGGTGGCTCAGGCGCAGGTGCGCATCCCGCTGGGGATGATGAACCGGCACGGGCTCGTCGCCGGCGCCACCGGCACGGGCAAGACCCGCACGCTTCAGGGCCTGGCCGAACAGCTCGCCGCCAAGGGCGTGCCGGTGTTCGCCGCCGACATCAAGGGCGACCTCTCGGGCGTGGCGACGCCGGGCGAACAGAGCGAGAAGCTGCTCGCCCGCACCACCGCGATCGGGCAGGACTGGAAGGCCGAGGCATCCGTCACCGAGTTCTTCGCGCTGGGCGGCATCGGCAAGGGCGTGCCGGTGCGCGCCACGGTCAGCGGGTTCGGGCCGCTGCTGCTGAGCAAGGTGCTCGGGCTCAACGAGACGCAGGAGTCGAGCCTCGGGCTGGTGTTCCACTACGCCGACGCGAACGGGCTCGCGCTGGTCGACCTGTCGGACCTGCGGGCCGTGCTCAGCTACCTCACCAGCGACGAGGGCAAGGCCGAGCTGAAGGACCTCGGCGGGCTGTCCGCGGCGACAGCCGGGGTGATCCTGCGCGAGCTCATCACGTTCGCCGACGACGGGGCCGACGTCTTCTTCGGCGAGCCCGAGTTCGACGTGCGGGACTTTCTGCGTCAGGCCCCCGACGGGCGGGGGATCGTGTCGCTCCTCGAGGTGCCCGGCGTGGTCGACAAGCCCGCGCTGTTCTCGACGTTCCTCATGTACCTGCTCGCCGAGCTGTTCGAGATCCTCCCCGAGGTGGGCGATGCCGACAAGCCCAAGCTCGTGTTCTTCTTCGACGAGGCGCACCTGCTGTTCAAAGACGCGTCGAAGGACTTCCTCTCGGCGATCACGCAGACCGTGCGGCTCATCCGCTCGAAGGGCGTGGGCGTCTTCTTCGTGACGCAGACCCCGAAGGACGTGCCGGGCGACGTGCTCGCCCAGCTCGGGTCGCGCATCCAGCACGCCCTGCGCGCATTCACCCCCGACGACGCGAAGGCGCTGCGGGCGACCGTCGGCACCTACCCGAGGTCCGGCTACGACCTCGAGCGCGTGCTGCAGGAGCTCGGCACCGGCGAGGCGATCGTGACCGTCATGAGCGAGAAGGGCGCCCCGACGCCGGTCGCGTGGACGCGGCTGCGCGCCCCGCAGGGGCTCATGTCGCCGACTCCCGACCCCGACATCGAGCGCGCGGTGAAGGCATCCCCGCTGCTGGCGCGCTACGGCACCGCGATCGATCGCGAGTCGGCGCGAGAGATTCTCACGGCCCGCATGAACGCCGCGGCCGAGGCCGAGGCGGCCGAGCAGGCGGCGGTCGCGAAGGCGAAGGCCGACGCCGAGTACGCCAAGCAGCAGGCCGCGATCGACAAGGCGCAGGCGGCGGCCGACAAGAAGGCGCAGCAGGAGTACGAGCGGCTGCTGAAGAAGACCTCGGGCACCACCCGCACGTCGCGCTCGACGCGCGCGCAGACATCGCCGCTGGAGCAGGTGCTCGGGTCGAAGTCCACGCAGACGATCCTGAACGGCGTGATCCGCGGGCTGTTCGGAAACGGGCGGCGCTGAGTCGCGACCGAGGGCGGATGCCGCGGCATCCGTTCCGAGGGGATCCGGCGTTCTGAGGGCGAGCGCTGGGCATTCCTCCTCAAGATCGCGGATCTCCTCACGAGCCGAATGACGGATGCCGCGGCATCCGCCCGGTCGTCAGGCGCTCAGGGAATCCAGTCTGCCCGAGAGCCTTCGCGGCCTCGCGCAGAGCGCTCACGTGCCGCGCGGCGAGCGACAGGCGGGCGACGGATGTCGAGAGGGTGACAGCCCCGACGGGGCGCGAGCATCCGTCGTGGATCGGCACGGCGAGGCATCCCCGGTCGGGCGCGAGGAAGGTGGCCTGCTCGGCGTATCCGCGGATCGCGTACGCCTCGCGGATCGCGCGAAGCTCGTCCGCCGGTGTCTCGATCCGCCAGCGCGGGGCATGCGGCAGGTCGCGGGTGCAACCCTCCATGAGCCACAGGTGCCCGATGGCGGAGCGGGTCGGATCGCTGAAGAGGGCGTTGCGATCCGACAGCGGCTGCGCGGGGTCTTCGTCCAGGAGCGCCACGCCGGCGCGATGGAAGCAGAACAGGTGCACAGCCTCGCCGGTCGTGTCTCGCAGCTTCTCGAGCAGGGGCGCGAACTCGGGTCGTGTGCATGTCCCCACGAGCGCGGCGAGCTCGAGCACGCGCATGCCGAGACGGAATCCGGTGAAGTCGGCTCGACGCACGAGGTACTCGTCGCGGACGAGGGCGTTGATGATGCGATAGACGCTTGCCCGAGGCGCGCCGATGGCCCGCGCGATCGCCGCCGCGGACGCCACGTGGTCGGCTCGTGCCACCTGTTCGAGGATCTCGAGCGCAAGGCCCAGGCCCTTCTCAGGCAGGCGCGCGTTGCCGCAGTCCTTCGTCAGCAGGTGCAGACGGCCCCGCTCGGGCTCGGGCGCTGCTCGCGAGAGACCTGCCTCGCTCACAGCGGCTCCGGCCGGGGTTCCGGCGCATCGGGATCTGTCTTCGGGCGGCCCTGCCTGATGGCGTGCGCGAGCGCGCTCACTGGTCCTCCTAGCTCCCCATCGCAGGGGAAGGTAGTCGCCCGGTGTTGCGGGCTGGTTCGCGCGGTGTTTCGGGCATGTCACGACGGGCGAGGCCGTCCCCCGCGAACGGCTCGGCTCTGTCTCACGAGGATTTCGCCCGGTGTTCGCACCCGCACACGGTCGGGAAACGGCGACGGCGAAGAATCGGCCCGACGCGAGCGCGAGCTGCGTCCTGGCCATCGAAAGGATTCCTGTGACAGATACACAGCTCTCACCTGAAGGCGACTCGCCGCCTTCGTCGCGGCAGAAGCCGAGATCGCGCAGCGCACTGACCCCGCGCGCGCTCGGCATCGGCTCGGCCGTGGCCGCCGCCGCGGCGGCCGTCGCGCTCGCCTTCGCGACGCAGGTGGCCGTTCAGGCGACCTCGACGCCCGAGACCCCGGAGTCGACTCCCATCGCCGCGGACAGCACCGACGACGACGCGCCCGAGAAGGCGGAACAGATCCCCCGGCCTGCGACGGTGGCCGCCGCATACGACCAGCTCTCCGGCTCAGAGGTCGAGTACGTGCGCTTCCTCGGCGCGCAGGATCCGGCGTTCCCGGCCGGCGTCGACGTGTTCGGCGAGGCGGGACTGCAGTTCCTGTCGACGGACGTGGCCGACCCTCAGGCGTACACCGACAGTCAGCGCCGCCTGCTGTCGCTCTACTACGACTACGGCACGAACGAGACCGTCAGCATGATCGTGAACGTCACGACCGGTGTCGTCGAGTCCGTGCAGCGCGCGTCCGGTACCCAGCCGGCCCCCACCGACGCCGAGACGCAGCGGGCGTGGGAGCTGCTGCTGGCCGACCAGGCCGCACAGCCGATCGTCGACGAGTTCGCGGCGCTCACCGGCGGATCGGTCCTGACCCCGGCGTCGGCCGAGGTCCTCCTCACCGCGCACTCGTTCGTGACGGATGCCGGATCCTTCGGCGCCGAATCGTGCGGCGCCGACCGCTGCGTGCAGCTGCTCGCACAGGTCGACGGCGGCGCGTACCTGACCACCAGCACCTACGTCGTCAACCTGTCGACCCGCACCGTTCTGACCGTCTCATGACCATGGAGAGAAACCCGATGAAACGAACCCCTTCCTCCCGAGCGCGGCGAGCGCTCAGCGGGGCGACCGCCGCAGCCGTCCTCACCGGCGGACTGGTCGTGCTGTCCGCACCCGGCGCCGCGTCGGCGCAGACGATCACCGAAGCGTCGTGCTCGGGCCAATCGCTCGTCTCCGAGACGCTGGAGTCGGGCTCGAGCTGGCAGATGTGCTGGCGCATCGACTCGTATCGCGGCCTTGTGCTCGACAAGGTCGCCTATCAGCCGCGCGACGACGAGGCGCCGATCCTCGTGCTCGACTCCATCGCCCTCGCGCAGCTGAACGTGCCGTATGACACCGGGGCGACCGAGTACAACGACGTCACCACCTATCAGGTCGGCGGCCGCCGCCTGCAGGCGCTCGAGGCGGTGGACTGCCCGGTGGGAGAGATCCGCAGCGCGTGGATCGACGCGTACCGCGGCGTGATCCCCGCGCTGTGCGTCGGCGAGGAGGACTCGGGCATCGCGTACCGCTCTTACATCGGCAACGACGCGCTGTACGCCGCCCAAGGCACCGACCTCGTGCTTCACACCGTGTCGCGGATCGGCTGGTACGAGTACCAGGTGCAGTACCGGTTCCACGACGACGGCGAGATCTCGGTGCAGCTGGGCGCCACCGGCGACCTGTCGCCCAACGACTACGTCAACGTCGTCAACCACGGCTGGCCCATCGCCCCCGGTCAGGAGGACTTCGCGGTCAACCACTACCACTCGGCCTTCTGGAGAGTGGACTTCGGCATCGACGCCGGTGCGGATCAGGCCGTCGAGAAGTTCTCGACGACCCCGACGGGCGAGTACGGCACGACCGGCGACACCGGGCACACGGCGATCCTCGAGACGCAGCTCACCCCGATCACGAACGAGACCAAGACCCTCGGCGCCAACCGCGAGGCCTACCGAGTCGTGAACCCGCAGAGCCTCAACGCCGACGGACACGCCCGCTCGTACGAGATCATCGTGCCGCGCGACCAGGCGTACAACCTCAACCCCGAGACGGACTACGACATCGCCTTCACTTCGGCCAAGCCCGACGAGGTGCATGCGAGCCACAACCTCATCCCGTCGAAGGCGGGGCAGTCGGTGACGGACTACGTCGCCGACGGTGAGGCGCTGAAGGACCCGGTCGCCTGGGTGAATGTGGGCTTCCACCACATCAACCGCGACGAGGATCAGAGCCCGATGCCGATCCACTGGCAGGGCTTCACCCTCTACCCGCGCGACTTCGCGGCGCAGAACCCCAACATTCCCGAGGGCCGCAAGTGGGTCAACGGCGACATGCGTGGGGTTGCGAACCCGAACATCACCCCCACCCCCACCGGCTCGCCCACGCCGACCACCCAGCCCACGCCGACGACCGAGCCGACGCCGACCACCCCGCCGACGCCGACGACCGCGCCGACCGACGGCTCGACGCCCGCGTCGACCCCGACCGCTCCGGGCGGAGAAGAGACCCCGGCGCCGAACCCCGTGACGTTCGGGCAGGCCGAGGTGGCGCCGGGTGTGACGCAGACGGCGACCGCGGAGGGCTTCGCACCGGGTGAGACGGTCAGCGCCGTGCTGCACTCCGATCCGGTCGAGGTCGGAACCTTCATCGCCGACGAGGAGGGAGTCGTGAACACGCAGTTCATCGTGCCGATCGACACGCCGTTCGGCGAGCACCGCCTGGTGCTGACCGGCCAGACCTCGAGCGACGTCGCGGAGGGCACCTTCACGGTGGTCTCGGTCTCGCCCGCCGCCGTCTTCGGAGCGCTCGCGTCGACCGGAACCGACGCGAACCGCTGGGCGCTGTCGGGTCTGGTGCTCCTGGTCGCGGGGGCGGGCCTGGGCGGCGCCGCGCTGTACCTGCGGCGCCAGGGCGTACGCGCGCACGCCTGATCGACACCGCGGGGCGGCGCGACCCGACGCGCCGCCCCGCGGCATCCGCTCTGCCGGAAAGGACATACAGCATGCGCAGGACCATGGCCGCAGGAGGCGTGGTGGCAGCCGTCGCGACGGCGCTCGCGGCAGCGGCGGCGGTGATGCTCGGACTCACCGTCCCGCCGCCCGCCGCGCCGGCTGCGGCGAGCGCGGCCGCGGATGTCGCGACCGCAGGCCTCGCCGCGGCACCGTCGCAGTATCCGACGGTGCAGGACTACTGCTACGTCGAGGGGATGATCCCGCACCATGCGCAGGCGCTCGAGCTGAGCGGACTCCTGCTCGACGCGTCGGGTGCGAGCCAACGCACCAGGGCGCTCGCCGCGTTCATCGTGACCGATCAGTCCGCAGAGATCGAGATCATGCGCCACTGGCAGGACGCGTGGCGCACGGCCGCCCCCGCCCAGGACGCGCAGGGCTCGGCCGATGGCCATACCGCGCACTCCGGCCCGGCGGCTGAGGCGACGCCCACCGGTTGCGGCGACCACGGACACGGCGCAATGGCGGGCATGGCGAGCCCCGACCAGCTGGCGGCGCTGGATGCCGCCGACGGCGCCGCCGCCGAGCGCATGTTCCTCGAACTCATGATCGCGCACCACCAGGGCGCGCTCGAGATGGCGACGCTCGCCGTCACCACCGGGTCCAACGCGTTCGTGCGCACGTCGGGCAAGCACGTTCTGGTCGAGCAGGACCGCGAGATCACGGCGATGCGCAGACTCCTCGGTGAGCTGCCGTGAGCCGGCGCGTGCTCCGCTCGGCGGCGGCGATGGTGCTTCCGCTCGTGGCCGCTGCGTTCGCCCTGGCGGCATTCGGGGTGGGAACGGTTCGCAACGACTCCATGAGCCCCACCCTCCGTGACGGCGATCTCGTGCTGTTCGACCGCTGGAGCACGCCCGCCCGCGGCGACATCGTGCTGCTCGACGACACCGGAGGCTGGTCGGGCCAGCCCGCAGCGGCCCTGGTGAAACGGGTGGTCGGTGTCGCAGGCGATGTCGTGGTGTGCTGCGAGGCCGGCACCGGCCGGCTCGTGATCGACGGGCAGCCCGTCGAGGAGCCGTACGCCGGGCAGAACCGGCCGGGCGGGCGCATTCCGTTCCGTGTCACCGTTCCCGACGGCGCGGTGTGGGTCATGGGAGACAACCGCGACGCCTCGGCCGACTCGCGGGCGGCGCTGTCGGCGCCCGGTCACGGGGCCGTTGCGCTCGAAGACCTGCGCGGCACCGTGCGCGCGTGGTGGTGAGCGCCCCGGCGAGCGGGTGATTCGGTGACGGATGCCGCGGCATCCGCCCCGAGAACCTTCCCGCTCATCGGAACAGCCCGAGCCGGCGCCTCCGGGCGGTTCTAGCATGGAGGAAGGTGCGTCGGTCGCGCCGACGCGACCGCGACGAGGCGAGGAAGCACATGGCGACGAAGGCACCCCGGACGGACATCGACGAGGCGAAGGTCCACGTCACCGGACGCAAGAAGGTCGCGGTGGGCGTGCCGGCGGTCATGCACGCGCTGCAGATCTCGTACGACCAGATGGGCCTCAAGCGCAGCGTCGAGACGCTGCTGCGCGTCAACCAGAAGGAGGGCTTCGACTGCCCCGGCTGCGCGTGGCCCGAAGAAGACAAGCGACACATCGCCGAGTTCTGCGAGAACGGCGCCAAGGCGGTCGCCGAGGAGGCGACGCTGCGCCGCATCGGGCCGGAGTTCTTCGCCGAGCACTCGGTCCAAGACCTCGCCGGGCACGACGACTGGTGGCTGGGCCAGCAGGGCCGGCTGACGCATCCGATGGTCCTCGACGAGGGCGCCACGCACTACCGGCCGATCTCGTGGGACGACGCGCTGCGCGAGATCGCCGACGCGCTGCGGGGGCTGGACGACCCGAACGAGGCGATCTTCTACACGTCCGGACGCACGTCGAACGAGGCGGCGTTCCTGTACCAGGTGCTCGTGCGCGGCCTCGGCACGAACAACCTTCCGGACTGCTCGAACATGTGCCACGAGTCATCCGGCTCTGCGCTCACCGAGACTCTCGGCATCGGCAAAGGCACCGTCACCATCGAAGACGTCCACGACGCCGATCTCTTGATCGTCGCGGGCCAGAACCCCGGAACCAACCACCCGCGCATGCTGAGCGCGCTCGAGAAGGCCAAGAACAAGGGTGCGACGATCATCGCGGTGAACCCCCTTCCCGAGGCGGGGCTGGTGCGGTTCGAGAACCCGCAGACCGTCAAGGGCGTGATCCTCGGCGGCACGAAGATCGCCGACGAGTTCCTGCAGATCCGCCTCGGCGGCGACCAGGCGCTGTTCCAGGCGATCGGCAAGCACTTGCTCGAGGTCGAGGAGGCCGAGGGCGGCGTCATCGACCACGAGTTCGTCGCCGCGCACACGAGCGGCTTCGAGGCCTACCGGCAGGCGATGAACGACGTCGCGTGGGGCGACCTCGTCGCGGCGACCGGGCTTGCCGAAAAGACGCTGCGGCGAGTGGCCGAGACGGTGCGCGGCTCGACGTCGACGATCGTCTGCTGGGCGATGGGCCTGACCCAGCACAAGCATTCGGTGCCCACGCTGCGCGACGTGGTGAACATGCTCCTGCTGCAGGGCAACATGGGCCGCCCCGGCGCCGGCGTGTGCCCGGTGCGCGGGCACTCGAACGTGCAGGGCGACCGCACGATGGGCATCTACGAGAAGCCGTCGGATGCCTTCCTCGACGCGCTCGACGCAGAGTTCGCGTTCGCCGCCCCGCGTGACCACGGCTTCGACACGGTCGAGGCGATCCGCGCGATGCGCGACGGCCGGGCGCGCGTCTTCATGGCGATGGGCGGCAACTTCGTGTCGGCGACGCCCGACACGCACGTCACCGAGGCGGCCCTTGGCAACATGGACCTCACGGTGCAGGTCTCGACGAAGCTGAACCGCTCGCACGCGGTCACCGGACGCCGGGCGATCATCCTCCCCACCCTCGGACGCACCGACCGCGACCGGCGCGGCGGCCGCGAGCAGAAGGTCACCGTCGAAGACTCGATGGGCGCGGTGCACGCCTCGCGCGGGCGGCTCGCCCCGCCCGCCGACGACCTGCTGAGCGAGGTCGCGATCGTCGCGCGGCTGTGCGCTGCGCTGTTCGGGACGGATGCCGCCCGCCCGGCCGAGGCTGGTTCGGCGAGCGGACCCGATGGCGGGCCGGATTGGCTCGACCAGGCCGAGCGGGGGCAGGAGCACCGGCCCGTGCAGGACGACCCCGACGGTGCGGACCCGGCGGGGCGGCGGCATCCGCTCAACGTGCCGCACGCGGACTGGACCGCCCTCGAGAGCGACTATGCCCTGATCCGCACGCACATCTCGAACGTGATCCCCGGCTTCGACGACTTCGAGACCCGCGTCGACAAGGGCCGCACGATGATGCTGCCCAACGGCCCGCGCGACGGCCGCACGTTCGCCACCGCCGACGGCAAGGCGCGGTTCACCGTCAACGAACTGGAGTACCCGTTCATTCCTCCCGGGCGCCTGCTGCTGCAGACGCTGCGCTCGCACGACCAGTACAACACCACGATCTACGGCAAGGACGACCGGTACCGCGGCATCCACGGCGGGCGCCGTGTGGTGCTGGTGAACGCGGAGGACATCCAGGAGCTCGGCTTCGTCCCGGACGAGATCGTCGACCTCGTGTCGGAGTGGCGCGGGCCGGACGACGTCGTGCAGGAGCGCCGCGCGGAGGAGTTTCGCATCGTGGCCTACTCCACTCCACGGGGCAACGCCGCGGCGTACTACCCCGAGACGAACGTGCTCGTGCCGCTGGACTCGGTCGCCGACGTGAGCGGCACGCCCACGTCGAAGTCCGTCATCATCCGCCTCGAGCGCCGGGCATGACCGGGCGCTGTCTCGGGCGGGCATAGGGTGGGCGAGTGATCCCGGCAGCCGTCGTCACCGTCTCCACGCGCTCGGCCGCGGGCGTGCGCGCCGACACCGCGGGCCCCGCGATCGTCGCCGCCCTCGTGGCGGCAGGCTACGTCGTCGACGAGGCGGTCGTCGTCCCCGACGGCGCCGACAACGTCGAGCGCGCGCTGTGGGCCGAGCTCGCAGGCGGTGCGCGCCTGATCGTGACCAGCGGCGGAACGGGCCTCAGCCCGACCGACGAGACGCCCGAGGGCACCGCGAAGGTCATCACGCGCGCGGTGCCCGGCATCGCCGAGGAACTGCGGCGCATCGGCGCCTCCGAGACCCCGGGCGGGATGCTGTCTCGGGGCCTCGCCGGTGTCGTCGACCCCATCGCGGGCATCACGACGGGGGCGCTGATCGTCAACCTTCCGGGGGCGCCTGCGGCCGTGGCATCCGGAATGCCGGTGATCCTGTCGGTGGCCGGCCATGTCATCGACCAGCTGAGCGGCGGCGACCACTGATGCCCGGCGCGGTGCGGCTCGCGGCGATCAGCGCCGAGCCCCTCGACCTCGACGCGCACCTCGCCGCCGTCGATGACCGGACGGCGGGCGCTGTCACGACGTTCGTCGGGCGCGTACGCGATCACGATCCGGATGCCGCGACCCCCGTGGTGGCGCTGGAGTACACCGCGCACCCCGACGCCGAGGCGGGCCTGCGCCGCATCGCCGAGGGGGCGATCGGCCACTCGGGGGCGTTCGTCGCGGTCAGCCACCGCATCGGACGCCTCGCCGTCGGCGACGTGGCCGTCGTGATCGTCGTCGCGTCGTCGCACCGGGCTGAGGCGTTTCAGGTCTGCCGCGCGATCATCGAGACGATCAAGACCGACCTGCCCGTGTGGAAGCGTCAGGTCGAGGCCGACGGCACGACCGCGTGGAAGGGCCTCGGCGGGTAGCTCGCGCGGCTTGCGGCGGGTCAGCCGCCGGCGAAGGGCGGCAGCACGTCGACCAGCACGTCGCCGCTCAGCGCGGTGTCGTCCCCGACGCGGGCGCCGTCGACGAGAACGGCGCAGCGGGGGAGGATCCCGCCGAGACCGGGGTGCTCGGCGGCGACCGCCGCGCGCAGCGCCCCGAGCGTCGCCTCGGCGCGGCGCTCCTGGTCGAGCCCGACGGCCTCCTGCGCGGCGGCGAAGTAGCGCACGAGCGCCATCAGGCGTGACTCTCTGAGACCTGCCACGTCTCGGCCAGCTCGACGACGGCCTCGACCGTCGCGCGCACGGTCGCCGGATCGCCACCGGCGCGCCCGGCCACGAGCCCCGCGACGAACGCGCTGAGCGGGGCGGCGGGCCGCGCGACCTCGTTCGCGACATCGCGCGCGAGGTCGAGCACCAGGGCGATCGGCACATCGTCGGGTGCGAGCCCGAATCGCTCGCGCAGCGCAGAAGCCCACGCGTCGAGGGCTTCGGGGGGAAGGGTGCGGTCGTTCTCGCTCACTGGTCCTCCTCGATCGGCGTCAGACGCGGTCGCTCCGCGAGTTGTCGGACGGCGGCCCGCCGAACGCCGCGCGGGCCCACGTCAGATCCTCCCACGTGTCGACGTCCGTCGTCTCGAGGTCGGGGGCGGCGAGCACGGTGATCGCCAGATCCGCCACGAGCAGGCGCACCGGGGCGTCGCGGCCGTCGTGGTCGAGTCGGTCGCCGGCCTCGGCCAGCGCCGCGGTGCGGTAGAGCCCGGTGAGCCACTGCGGGCGGCTGGATGCGTCGCCCAGGCACACGCCGTCGGCGTCGCGGGGCAGCAGGGCGGCGTCGCGTGCGAGCCGCGAGACGGCGAGGCCGATGCCCGGCAGGTCGCACGCGAGCAGGAAGGTCCACTCCGGCAGGTCGCCGCGCTCGCGCCACGCGCGCAGCACCGCCACGGCGCCCGCGACCGGGCCGCCGAACGGCGGGTGCTCGCGCACGACGTCGATCCCGGTGAGCTTCAGGCCCGGCGCCGGGTCGGGCGGCGGTCCGCAGATCGTGATCGGGCGGGCCGAGGCATCCGTCACCGCATCGATCGCCGCGGCCAGCAGGGTGCGCCCGCCGACCTCGAACAGCGGCTTGGCGGCGCCGCCGACACGCGACGCGCGGCCGCCCGCGAGCAGGATCGCGCCCCGTGAGGCCGTCATGGTCACTGCTCGCCGGGGCGCAGCCAGTCGCCGCTCTTGCCGCCGGTCTTCGCGACGATGCGCACGTTCTCGATCGAGGTGCCCTTGTCGAGGCCCTTCACCATGTCGACGACGGCGAGGGCGGCCACCGACACGGCGGTGAGCGCCTCCATCTCGACGCCGGTGCGGTCGGCCGTGCGCACGGTCGCCTCGATGGCGACCCCGTCGCTTTCGATCGCGAGGTCGACGACCGCGCCGTGCACGCCGATCACGTGCGCGAGCGGCAGCAGCTCGGGGGTGCGCTTGGCCGCCTGGATGCCCGCGATCCGCGCGACGGCGAGCACGTCGCCCTTGGGCACCGAGCCGTCGCGCAGCGCCGCGACGACCTCGGGCGCGCAGCGCACGAACCCGCGCGCCGTGGCGGCGCGGACGGTCGGCTGCTTGAGGGTGACGTCGACCATGCGCGCGTGGCCGGACTCGTCGAGGTGCGTGAACTGCGGGGACGTGCTCATGACAACAGCATGACATCCACCGCATCGCCCGCCGCGACGGCGTCGACCTCGGCCGGGACGATCGCGAACGCCTCGGCCCGCGCGAGCCCACCGGCCAGGTGCGAGCCCGAGCCGCCCGCGGTCGCGGGGCGCACGGTCCAGCGCGCCGGGTCGGAGCGGTCGATCGCGGCCGGAAGGTACTGGCGGCGCCCCGCGGGCGTGCGCCACGGCACGGCCGCGGGAAGGCGCACCATGTGCCGGTGCAGTTGGGCGCGGCCCTGCATCGCCAAGAGCGCCGGACGCACGAACACCTCGAACGACACGGCGGCGCTGACCGGGTTGCCGGGCAGGCCGAACAGCAGCATGCCGTCGGCGGTGACTCCGAACCCCTGCGGCTTGCCGGGCTGCATCGCGACCTTCGCGAACTCCATCGTGCCGGCGAGCGTGTTCTTGACGACCTCGTACGCCCCGGCGGACACGCCGCCCGAGAACACCACGACGTCGGCCCCGAGAGCGGATGCCTCGGCCACCGCCGTCGTGAGGCCGTCGCCTTCGTCGTCGACGGTCGTGCGCAGCACCACCTCGGCGCCGGCGCCGCGCGCCAGGCCCGTGAGCAGCTCGGTGTTCGACTCGGGGATCTGCCCGCGCGTGAGCGGGAGTCCCGGCGGCACGAGCTCGGCGCCGGTCGAGACGACCGCGGCCCGCGGGCGCCGCGCGACGACGACCTCGGCGACGCCGCCGGCCGCGGCGGACGACAGCTGCAGAGGGCCGAGCTGCGCACCGGCCTCGAGCACGAGATCGCCCGCGGCGAGGTCGTCGGCGCGGCGGCGGATGTGGGTGCCTGCGGCAGGGGGCGCGCCCACGACCGAGATGGTCCCCAGGGAGTCGGCCAGTCCGCCGGCGGTGTCTTCGAACGGCACGATCGCCTCGGCCGCGGTGGGCACCGCGGACCCCGTCATGATGCGCACCGCCTCGCCCGGGCCGATCGGCGGGTCCAGGGGCGACCCGGCGGGCAGGTCGGCCACGACGCGCAGCGAGACGGGGTGGCCGGGCGAGGCATCCCGCGCATCCGCGAAGCGCACGGCGAAGCCGTCCATTCCGGAGTTGTCGAACACCGGAATGTCGATCGCCGCGCGCAGGGGCTCGGCGAGCGTGCGGCCCTGCGCCTCGGAGACCGGCAGTCGCTCCGTCTCGACCCGGCGCACGCGCGCGAGCACGAGCGCGAGCTGCTCCTCGACCTCGCGGAGGCTGCCGGTGCCGGTCACGCGGACGCCAGCGCGGTCTGCGACCACGCCTCCATGCCGCCGGCGAGGACGGATGCCTCGATCCCGGCCTCACGCAGCGCCTGCGCCGCGCGGCGGGCGCGCTGACCTGCCTGGCACACGACGACGACCTGGCGACCGTCGCCCGGCGCGCCCGACTCGGCAAGGAGCGCGGCGGGATCGGCCAGCAGTTCGCCCAGGGGAAGCAGCACGGCGCCGGGGATCGTGCCGGTCGCCGTCTCGTGCGGCTCGCGCACGTCGACCACGACGGCGCCGGGCGGCACCTCGCGCACGTGACGGACGGGCTCGGGCGCGGCGGGCCGGGCGACGGCCGCGGTGCGCGCGGCGCGCAGCGGCACCTCGTACTGCCGCGCCCGCAGTCCGTCGATCACGAGCATGCGGCCAAGGAGCGGCTCGCCGATGCCGGTGACGAGCTTGATGGCCTCGATCGCCAGCAGCGACCCCACCTGCATGCACAGCGCGCCGAGCACGCCGACCATCGCGCACGTCGGCAGCTCGCCGACGCTGCCCGGCGGATACACGTCTGCGAGGCGCACGGGGGCGCTGCCGGCCGGCGGAGCCGACCAGAACACCGTGACCTGTGCGTCGAACGCCTGCACGGTGCCCCATACGAGCGGCACGCCGAGCGCTTCGCACGCGGCGGCGACCGCCTCGCGCGTCTCGAACGTGTCGGTGCCGTCGACGACCAGGTCGGCGCCGGCGAGGAGGTCGGTCGCATTGGCGGAGGTGAGTCGCTCGCGGACGGGGATCACGCGGGTCTCGGGCGAGAGGTCGGCCGCCACCCGCACCGCGCTGTCGGCCTTGGGCGACCCGACGTCAGACAGGCGGTGGATGATCTGGCGCTGCAGGTTGGTCAGCTCGACCTCGTCGTCGTCCACCACGGTGAGCGTGCCGATGCCCGCGGCAGCGAGAGCGAGCACGAGGGGCGATCCGAGCCCCCCGGCGCCCACAACCGCCACGTGCGCGGCGCGCAGGCGACGCTGCCCGATCTCGCCCAGGGGAATCAGGCTGCGGTGGCGCGCGGTGCGCGCGCGCTCGGCGTCGCTCAGCGCGGCGACGGGCTCTACCAACGGCGGCAGGGGCATGATGCCAGGCTAACCCCTGCCGCCGACAAGGCGGCCGCTCAGCTCCACAGCGCGACGTGGAACTTGCCGCCGCGCCGGGACAGCCCGCGCGAGCCCGTCGCCGAGACGATCGCGGCGGTCGCCTCGGCGGTCGTCACGAACCGCTGCAGCGTGCGCGCGGGTTCCGGTGCACGTCCGGCGTCGAGCGTCGTCGCCCACCACAGGCCCGAGATCGGCGTCTGCGCCACGTGCAGGCGCACGAGGTCGCCGGAGTCGTCGGTGCGAAGGCGCGGCGCCACGGCGTGGCCGAGGGCGAGCATCACCCCTTCTCCCGCAGCGACGGCGGCCACGGCATCGGTCTCGCTCGTCAGCTCGACGATCTCGGGAAGCGCCGTCAGCCGGCCGAACCAGCGGCCCTCCTCGGTAAGCGGCTCGAATCCGCCGGGACCGGCGAACCACGGCGCCGTCAGCAGGCGGTCGAGCGTCACCGGCGCGCCTGCGGCGGCGAGCGGATGCCGCGCCGACGCGACCAGGACGCGCTGGTACTTGAAGAACGGCACCAGCTCGAGCCCCGCACTGGCCGCCATCGCCGGACGCGCCCCGAGCGCGATGTCGTACGCCCGCTCGCGCAGCAGGGTCGCGATGTCGTCGGCGCTTTCGACGATGACGTCGACCGAGTCCGGCGCCACCCACTTGCCGAACAGGTCGAAGATGCGCCCCGCGGCGTGCTCGGCGAACGCCGCGGTCGCCAGCACCCGCAGTTCGGCGTCGGACGATCCGGCATGCGCGACGTCGCGGCGGGCGGCCTCGGCCAGGCCCACGATCTCGTCGGCGTGCGCCGCAAGCGCCCGGCCCCCGGGGGTCAGCGTGATGCCCGTGGGGGTGCGGGTGAACAGCCGGTCGCCGAGCTCGGCGCGCAGCGACGCGATCGCGGCTGAGACGGCGGGCTCGCTCACTCCGAGCGCCCGGGCGGCACCGGTCACCGACCCCAGTTTCGCGACGCGCGCGAACGTGCGCAGCTGGCTCAGCGTCATCGCCATGGCCTCATAACCCTTCGCTTATGTCGATGTTGACACCCGGAATCGCCGGGGGCAACGTGGCATGCACAGCGACGCTCCACGAGGCAGTGGGGCGGCGGATCGGTGCGTTTCAGAGGGGAGGCGCCATGCAGATCCCGGCGCCGTTCGACTATGCGAGAGCGACCAGCGTCGAGGACGCGATCGCCCTTTTGACGCGGTTCGGCGATGACTCCCGGGTCATCGCGGGCGGCCACAGCCTGCTTCCGATGATGAAGCTCAGACTCGCGCGCCCCGAGGCGCTCATCGACATCAACGACCTCGCCGAGCTCGACTACGTGCGGCGCGACGGCGACCGGCTGTGCATCGGAGCGCTCACGCGGCACCGGACGCTCCTGGAGTCGCGCGAGGTGGGGGCGCTGTTTCCGATCGTGACCGACGCCGAGCGGGTGGTCGCCGACCCCGTCGTGCGCAACCGCGGCACGATCGGCGGATCGCTGTGCCAGGCCGATCCGGCCGAGGACCTCTCGACGGTCTGCACGGTGCTCGACGCCGAGGCGGTGATCCGCGGGCCGCAGGGCGAGCGGGTGATCGGCATGGCGCAGTTCCACGTCGGTCCGTACGAGACGGCGGTGGCGTTCAACGAGGTGCTCGTCGAGGTGCGGCTGCCGATCCGGCCCCGCTCGTCGAGCGCGTACGAGAAGGTCGAGCGCCGCGTCGGGGACTGGGCGGTCACCGCCGCGGGCGCCGCGGTCACGCTCGCCGACGACGGCACCGTCGCCGAGGTCGCGATCGGCGTCACGGCGGTCGGACTGTCGGACCGGGTCGGAGCGGCCGAGGCGGTGCTGCGCGGCCGCGCACCGACCGACGAGGTCATCGCCGAGGCGGGCCGCCTCACCGGCGAGGCGGTCGACCCCGTCGCCGACCAGCGCGGCTCTGAGGCATACAAGCGGCACCTCGCCGACGAGCTCACCCGCCGGGTGCTGCGACAGGCGATCGCACGGGCGGGCGGAACAGGCGCAGACGCCGGCGCCCACGGACAGGAGGCATGACATGCACGTGACGATGACGGTCAACGGCGAAGAGGTCGAGCGCGACATCGAGCCGCGGGTGCTGCTCGTGCACTTCCTGCGCGAGAACCTGGGGCTCACCGGAACGCACTGGGGCTGCGACACGTCCAACTGCGGCACGTGCGTCGTGCAGGTCGACGGTGAGCCGGTGAAGTCGTGCACGATGCTCGCGGCGATGGCGGACGGGCATTCGGTGCGCACTGTCGAGGGCCTCGCGCAGGGGGTCGAGCTCGATCCGGTGCAGCAGGGGTTCATGGCCGAGCACGGGCTGCAGTGCGGGTTCTGCACCCCGGGCATGATGCTGACCGCCCGCGCCCTGCTCGACGAGAACGCGCATCCCACCGAAACCGAGATCCGCGAGGCGATCTCGGGGCAGATCTGCCGCTGCACGGGCTACGCCACGATCGTCCGGGCCATCCAGTGGGCGGCCGAGCACCCCTCGGGCACCCTCGTGGAGGCCGAGAGCGAGGGCGAAGTCGAGATCGTGCAGTCCGAGGAGTACATGGAGACCGACGAACACTCGCACCTTGAGAAGGGCGGAGTCCGATCATGACCACCGTCGACACGACCCAGCCCACGGTGGGTTCCGAGCACGGTCGCCACCACGACCACAACCCCGCCGCCCACGAGTCGTCTCGGCCCATCGGCTTCGGGCGTCTGCAGCGCAAGGAGGATCCGCGCTTCATCCGGGGCCAGGGCCGGTACACCGACGACATCGTGCTGCCTGGGATGCTGCACGGGGCGATCCTGCGCGCGCCCGTCGCACACGCGCGCATCGTCTCGATCGACACGAGCGAGGCGCTCGCACGCCCGGGCGTGCGTGCCGTGCTCACCGGCAAGGACCTCGAGCCGCTGAACCTCGCGTGGATCCCGACCCTGTCCTACGACGTGCAGTCGGTGCTCGTGACCGACAAGGTGCGCTTCCAAGGGCAGGAGGTCGCGTTCGTCATCGCCGACGACCGCTACGCCGCGCGCGACGCGCTGGAGTCGATCGTGGTGGACTACGACATCCTGCCGCCGCTCGTCGACGCACGGCACGCTCTCGATCCCGACGCGCCGGTGATCCGCGACGACCTCGAGGGCCGCACCGACAACCACATCACGGACTGGGAGTGCGGCGACAAGGCCGCCACCGACGCCGTGTTCGCGAGGGCCGACGTCGTCGTGAAGCAGGAGGTCGTCTACCCGCGGGTGCACCCCGCGCCGATGGAGACGTGCGGCGCGATCGCGGACTTCAACCCCGTGTCGGGCGATCTCACGCTGTACGAGACCTCGCAGGCCCCGCACGCCCACCGGACGGTCATCGCCATGGTGGCGGGCCTTCCGGAGCACAAGATCCACATCATCTCGCCCGACATCGGCGGCGGCTTCGGCAACAAGGTCGGGATCTATCCCGGCTACGTGCTCGCGATCGTCGGCTCGATCGTCACCGGCAAACCGGTGAAGTGGATGGAGGACCGCTCCGAGAACCTGATGTCGACCTCGTTCGCGCGCGACTACATCATGCAGGGCGAGATCGCCGCGACCCGCGACGGCAGGCTCCTGGGACTGCGCGCCGACGTGCTCGCCGACCACGGCGCGTTCAACGGCACGGCCCAGCCCACGAAGTATCCCGCGGGGTTCTTCAACCTCTTCCCCGGCAGCTACACGTGGGATGCGGTGTACGGCAAGGTCACCTCGGTGTACACGAACAAGGCGCCGGGCGGCGTCGCGTACGCGTGCTCGTTCCGAGTGACCGAGGCGTCGTATTTCGTGGAGCGCATGATCGACCGGCTCGCGATCGAACTCGACATGGATCCCGCGGAGCTGCGCCTCAAGAACTTCATCCGACCCGAGCAGTTCCCCTACGACAACCTGGCCGGGTTCGAGTACGACTCCGGCCAGTACGAGCTGACCATGAAGCACGCGATGGACCTCGTCGGCTACGCCGACCTGCGCCGCGAGCAGGCCGACAAGCGCGCCCGCGGGGAGCTCATGGGCATCGGCATCTCGTTCTTCACCGAGGGCGTCGGCGCGGGGCCGCGCAAGCACATGGACATCCTGGGCCTCGGGATGGCCGACGGCGCCGAACTGCGCATCCATCCCACCGGCAAGGCCGTCGTGCGCCTCTCGGTGCAGAGCCAGGGACAGGCCCACGAGACCACGTTCGCGCAGATCGTGGCCGAAGAGATCGGCATCCCGCCCGAAGACATCGAGGTCGTCCACGGCGACACCGACCGCACGCCCTTCGGCCTGGGCACGTACGGCAGCCGCTCAACGCCGGTGAGCGGCGCGGCCGTCGCGATGGTCACCCGCAAGGTGCGCGACAAGGCGCGGCTGATCGCCGCGGCGATGCTCGAGACCCGCCCTGAGGACCTCGAGTGGGAGAAGGGCCGCTGGTTCGTCGCCGGCGACCCGACCGCGGGCAAGACGATCCAAGAGATCGCGCTCGCCGCGCACGGCACGATGCAGCTGCCCGAGGGCGTCGACGGCAACCTCGACGCCGAGGTCACCTACGACCCGCCGAACCTCACCTACCCGTACGGCGCGTACTTCTGCGTCACCGACATCGACAAGGGCACCGGCAAGGTGACCGTGCGCCGCTTCGTCGCGGTCGACGACTGCGGAACGCGCATCAACCCGATGGTCATCGAAGGCCAGGTGCACGGCGGGCTCACCGACGGCGTGGGCATGGCGCTCATGGAGATCATCGAGTTCGACTCGGACGGCAACTGCCTGGGCGGATCGTTCATGGACTACCTGATCCCCACCGCGATGGAGGTGCCCGACTGGGAGACCGGCTTCACGGTCACGCCGTCGCCGCACCACCCGATCGGCGCGAAGGGCATCGGCGAGTCGGCGACCGTCGGCTCGCCCGCGGCGATCGTGAACTCCGTGATCGACGCGCTGCGCCCCCTCGGGGTGACCGCGATCGACATGCCGTGCACGCCCGCGCGGGTGTGGGACGCGATGCAGGGCACTCCGCGGCCCCCGATCTGACCCCTCCCGGTGCGTACGGTGTGATCATTGATACGGGAAGAAGGCCGATGACGGTCAGCCAGGCAGTCGCGACGAGGCAGCGCGAGCTCGAGGAGCAGCGCCAGTCCTTCGTGCGCGCCACGGTGGTGCGCACGAAGCGCCCGACGAGCGCGCACCCCGGCGATGTCGCCGTCGTCGACGCCCTCGGCGCGATCACCGGGTTCGTCGGAGGCACGTGCGTGGAGGCATCCGTGCGCGAGTTCAGCCTGCGCACCCTCGACACCGGCGAGCCGCTGCTGCTGCAGGTGCGCCCTGGCGGCGCCCCCCGCAGCGAGACCGAGGGTGCCGCCCGGGTGCACAATCCGTGCCTGTCGGGAGGATCGATCGACGTGTTCCTCGAGCCCGTGCTGCCCGCCGCCCGCGTCGTGGTGGTGGGGGATGCGCCCGTCGCGCAGGCGCTTGCGCGCATCGGCGCGGAGCTCGGCTACGCGATGGAGCTCGTCGACGGCGAGTCGTGGCACCCCGACGACGCGGTCGCCGCCGTGATCGTCGCAGGCCACGGCAAGGGCGAGGAGCCGGCTCTCGAGCGCGCGCTCGCGGCCGGCATCCCCTACGTCGGGCTCGTGGCGAGCCTCAAGCGCGGCGCGGCGGTCGTCGCGTCGCTGAACGTCGACGACGCGCTGCGCCACCGCGTGCACACCCCCGCCGGCCTCAAGCTCGGCGGCACGACCCCCGCCGAGATCGCCCTCGGAGTGCTCGCCGAGCTCGTGCAGGTGCGCGCCAGCACCGCAGCGGCGCGGGCGCAGGCCACGGATGCCTCGCCCCCGGGCGCGCACGAACACGCGGAGCACCATCACGCGGAGCACCACCACCAGAGCGGGGCCGGCGAAGACCTCGACGCAGGCACGTCGCCCCCGGGCGCCCCCGTGACCGCGATCGACCCGGTGTGCCGCATGACGGTCGTCGCCGCCGAGCCGACCCTGCACGCCGAGCACGCCGGGGCGACCGTGTGGTTCTGCTCGGGCGGATGCCGCGCCCGCTTCCTCAAGGAGCCGGAACGCTATGCCGCAGCCTGACATGCGCCTGGCGGCCCTGGTCCTCGCCGCCGGCGGATCGACCCGCCTGGGTCGTCCGAAGCAGCTGCTGCCGTACGGCGACGGCGTGCTGCTGGACGCCGTGCTCGGTCTCGTCCGGGCGTGCCCCTTCCCGCAGCGGATCATCGCGCTCGGCGGGTCCGCCGACGAGGTGCGCTCGGTCGTCGACACGAACGGGTTCGACGTCGTCGTCAACGACCAGTACACCTCGGGCTGCTCCTCGTCGATCGCGGCGGCGCTGGGCTGCGTGCACGCGGACCTCGACGGGATCGTGCTGATGCTCGGCGACCAGCCCGGGGTGAGGGTCGAGACGGTGGAAGCGCTCGTCGCGGGGCGCGGCAACGCGCCGATCGCCGTCACGCGGTACGACGACGGGATCGGGCATCCGTTCGCCCTCTCGCGCGCGACCTTCCGGGCGCTCGAAGAGCTGCACGGCGACCGCGGCGTGTGGCGGCTCATCGACCGCCTCGGCTCGGCGGTCGCGCGCGTGCGCGTGAGCGGCCAGGTGCCGCGCGACGTCGACACCGACGAGGACTACCGGGCGCTGCTGGCCGCGGCGGAGTCGGCGTGAGCGACGTGGGCGGCGGGGCCTTGATCGAACAGCTCGCGCCCGATGTCGCCGCCGTGGCGGCAGGGCTCGACGAGCGCGACTACCTCGCCGACCGGGGGCTCGTCACGGCGCTGTTCCTCGCGGTGCGGCTGCGGCAGCCGCTGCTTCTGGAGGGCGAGGCCGGAGTCGGCAAGACCGAGGCCGCGAAGGCGCTCGCGGCGTGGCTGGACGTGCCGCTTTACCGCCTGCAGTGCTACGAGGGGATCGATGCGGGCCAGGCGCTGTACGAGTGGAACTACCAGCGGCAGCTGCTCGCGATCCGCCTCGCCGAGGCGCGCGGCGACGCGATCGACAGCGACGACCTGTTCTCGCGCGACCACCTGCTGCGACGCCCGCTCCTGCAGGCGATCGAGCACGCGGGGCCCCGCCCGGCGGTGCTGCTGCTGGACGAGATCGACCGCGCGGATGCCGAGTTCGAGGCGTTCACGTTCGAGGCGCTGGCCGAGGCATCCGTCACGATCCCCGAGCTGGGCACGATCCGCGCGACCCAGCGCCCGATCGTGATCCTCACCTCGAACCGCACACGCGACCTGCACGACGCGCTCACGCGCCGCTGCCTCTACCACTGGATCGACTTTCCGGCGCCGGAGCGCGTGCTCGAGATCGTGCGGCGGCGTGTGCCGGGGGCGTCGGAGCCGCTCGTGCTCGAGGCGGTCGGCGCGGTGGGGCGCCTGCGCTCGCTCGACCTCGCGAAGCCGCCCGGGGTAGCCGAGCTCATCGACTGGGTGGGCGCGCTGGCCGCGCTCGGGCTCACCCGCCTCGACGCCGACACCGCGGCGCTCACGTGGGGCGCGGTGGTCAAGAACCGCGACGACCTCGATCTGGTCGAGGCGCGCGGGGCGGACTGGCTGGTGACCGCCGATGCCTGACACCCGCGCGTTCTGGCTGGACCCCGCCATGCTCGCGGTGGGGTTCGCAGGCGCCCTGCGGCGCGCGGGCATCGGGTCGACGCCCGACCGCGCCGCGTGGCTCGCACAGGCGCTGCGCCTCGTGCCTCCGCGAACGCGCGCCGACCTCTATTGGACCGCCCGCACGGTGTTCGTGACCTCGCCGCAGCAGGTCGAGCGCTTCGACGCGGTGTTCGACGCGGTGTTCGGCGGCGCGGCCGACCGCGCGGACTTCCGCGGCGATGCGAACGCGCCGGCGCCGGCGACCCTGCGGCGCAGCGACGCCGCCTCGCCGCACGATCCGTCGCGAGGCGCGGTCGGCGACGGGCTGATGACGCTGCCCGCGGCGTCGCCGTCCGCGGGCGACTGCGCACGCGAAGAGGGGGAGACGGATGCCTTCGTCCTCGCGATGAGCCGCGAGGAGCGCCTGCACGACACGGCGTTCGACGCGCTCACCCCCGACGAGGTCGCGCGCATCCGCCGGCTGGTGGCCGCGCTCGCGGTGGCGACACCGCTGCGGCCCGGACGCCGGGAACGGGTGTCGCCGCGGTCGCGAGACCGCCTGGACCTGCGTCGCACAGTCCGCGCGGCGCGGCGCACGGCGGGGCATCCGGTGCGGCTCGTGCATTCGTCGCGCCTGCCCCGAGCGCGCCGGCTCGTGCTGCTGTGCGACGTGTCGGCGTCGATGGAGCCGTACACCCGTGTCTTCCTGTCGCTCATGCAGGCGGCGGTCGCCACCAGCCGCGCCGAGGCGTTCGTGTTCGCGACGCGCCTGACGCGCCTGACGCGCCAGCTCGCCGCGCGCGACCCCGACCTCGCCCTCGAGCGCGCCGCCGGCGCCGCGCGCGACTGGGCCGGCGGAACCCGGCTCGCAGAAGGGCTGCGCGCTTTCATCGACGAGCACGGCCGGCGCGGCGTCGCCCGCGGAGCAGTGGTCGTGATCCTGTCCGACGGGTGGGCGCAGGACGACCCCGCCGACATCGGGCGCGAGATGGCGCGACTGTCGCGGCTCGCGCACCGCATCGTGTGGGTGAATCCGCGCCGCGCGGCCCGCGGGTACCAGCCGCTCGCAGGCGGGATGGCCGCCGCCCTGCCGTACTGCGACGCCTTCGTGAGCGGCCACACGTACACCGCCCTGCAGGACCTCGTCCGCGTCATCGCGGACGAGGGCGCCACCACGACCCGGAAGAGGAACGGATGATGGAACTCCACAGCAGCTTCACCGTCGACGCGCCGATCGAGGAGGTGTGGACCGCGCTCATGGACGTCGAGCGGATCGCGACCGCCGTGCCGGGCGCCGAGCTCACCGCCAAACTGTCGGACACCTCGTACCAGGGCGTCGTGAAGGTCAAGGTCGGGCCGCTCACGATGCAGTACCGGGGGCAGATCGACCTCGTCTCGCGCGATGACGCGACGCACACCGCGGTCTTCCGCGGCAAGGCGCAGGAGAAGGCGGGGCAGGGCACGGCCGAGGGCACCGCGACGCTGACGCTGACGCAGGACGGCGATGCCACGACCGGCGCGGTGCAGGGCAGCGTCGCCCTGTCGGGCAAGGCGGCGGCGATGGGCAAGGGCATCATCGACAAGGTCGCGCAGCAGATCATGGCGATCTTCGCCGCGAATCTGCAGTCGATGCTCTCGGGCGCAGGCGAGGCCACGGCCGGTGAGAGCGACGGCGGAGCCGTCAACGGCCTGTCGATCGCGGCCGGTGTCATAGGGTCGATGTTCCACCGTGACAAGGGGCCCGCCCCCGATTCGGAGTAGCCGCATGCGCGACGTCCTCGACACCCTTCTGGGCGCATGGCGCGCCGGCGAGACCGCGGGGCTGGTGACGGTCGTGCGCACGTTCACGTCCGCGCCGCGCGATCCGGGGGCTGCGATGATCGTCACCGCCGACGGCGCGGCGACCGGGTCGGTGTCGGGCGGCTGCGTCGAGGGGGCCGTGTACGAACTGGCGACCGAGGCGATCGGCGGCGCCGCTGCCGTGCTCGAGCGCTACGGCGTCAGCGACGACGACGCCGTCGCCGTGGGGCTCACGTGCGGCGGCATCCTGGACGTGTTCGTCGAGCCCGTCTCGCAGGCGACCTTTCCCGAGCTCGAAGGGGTGGCGGCGGATGTCGCGGCCGGGCGCCCCGTCGCGGTGGCGACGATCATCGAGCACGTCGACCCCTCGCGCATCGGGCGGCACCTGATCGTGCGTCCCGACTCGGCGGAGGGCTCGCTCGGCAGCCGCGACGCCGACCAGCGCATCGCAGACGACACGCGGGGCCTTCTGGCGGGCGGAGTGACGACCACGCTCGGCTTCGGCCCCGAGGGCGAGCGCATGGGCGAGGGCATGCGCGTGTTCGTCAACAGCTTCGCCCCCGCGCCGAGACTCATCGTGTTCGGCGCGATCGACTTCGCCTCTGCGCTCGCGCGCATGGGCGGGTTCCTCGGCTACCGGGTCACCGTGTGCGACGCGCGCGAGGTGTTCGCCACGGCGGCGCGCTTCCCCGAGGTGGACGAACTGGTCGTCAGCTGGCCCGATCGCTACCTCGCCGACGAGATCGCGGCGGGGCGCATCGACGAGCGCACCGTGCTGTGCGTGCTCACCCACGACCCCAAGTTCGACGTGCCCGTGCTCAAGGCGGCGCTGCGCGGGCCGCGCGTGGCCTACATCGGCGCGATGGGGTCCCGTCGCACCCACGCCGACCGCACACGCCGGCTGCTCGAGGCCGGTCTCACACAGGACGAGATCGACCGCGTACACAGCCCCATCGGTCTCGACCTCGGGGCGCGCACCCCCGAAGAGACCGCGGTGTCGATCGCGGCGCAGATCATCTCTGGGCGGTGGGGCGGCACGGGAGCGCAGCTGTCTGCGACGGCGGGCCCGATCCACCGCGGCGCGGGGATGCCGGACGAGGCCACACCGCTCTTGCGCTGACGCTGCGCGAGGCGCTCGCCTGCCCTGAACCTCGGAACTTAACCTGGCTTTAATCCAGGGGACTTGTCCGCGTTCCCGGGTACCCCTTGAATCAGAGCGGACCGCGGTCGCTGTGTTGCGACCGTGGTCCGGTCCTTATCGTTCGAGGGAGAATCAATGTTTGGAGCGTTACTGCACCGTGCAGCCCCGGCCGTCGCAGTTGTGGCTGTCAGTGCTCTCGGTGTCGCCCTGGTCCCGGCGGCGGCGTACGCCGCCCCGGACGGCACGAAGGTCGTCATCAGCGAAGCGTATGGGGGAGGCGGCAACTCGGGCGGCGCCTTCGATTCCGACTTCATCGAGCTCTACAACCCGACCGACGCGGCGATCGACCTGAGCGGGCTGTACCTGCACGGGGCCTCGACCGGCGGCTCGTCATACGGCGCTCCGCTCGCCCTGACGGGCAGCATCCCCGCGCACGGGCACTGGCTCGTGAAGGCGGCGCTCGGTGGCAACGCCGCTCAGCCCGACCTGCCGACCCCCGATCAGACCACCACCTGGGCGATGGGCGGCACCGGCTTCCGGGTGTCGCTGCAGACATCGAGCACCGCGCTGTCGGTGACGGGCGACACGACGGCCAACGCGGCGATCATCGACTACCTCGGCGCAGGCTCCGCCACCGCGTTCGAGGGTGCGCCTGCGGCCCCTCCGGGCAACGGGACCTCAGCACAGCGCACCGCGACCGGAACCGACACGAACAACAACGCGACCGACTTCACCATCGCCGCTCCCACCCCTCAGAACTCCGGCGCCGGCACCGACCCCGACCCTGATCCCGATCCCGATCCGGATCCGGATCCTGAGCCCGGCGACGGCGTGACCGTCGAGCAGATCCAGGGCACCGGCGCGGCGAGCCCCCTCGCCGGACAGACCGTCACCACGACGGGCGTCGTGACCGCGGCGTACCCGGTGGGCGGCTTCTTCGGCTTCTACCTGCAGCAGACCGACGGCATCGACACGAACGCCTCCGACGGCGTCTTCGTCTACAAGCCCTCCGGCCAGTCCTGGGCGATCCCGGCCGTCGGCGACGTCGTCACCGTCACCGGAGCGGTCACGGAGTTCAACGGGCTCACCGAGCTCAACGGCTCCGCCGTCGCCACGACGGGCACCGCCCCGCTCCCGGCCGCTGCGCCGCTGGCGTTCCCCGCGAGCGACGCCCAGCGCGAGGCGCTCGAGGGCATGATCGTCGCACCGCAGGGCCCGTTCACGGTGACCGACAACTACAGCCTGAACCGCTTCGGCGAGATCGCGCTGGCCGCGGGCGACAGCCCGCTGTGGCAGCCGACCGAGGTCGCCGACGCGCAGGACGCGGCTGCGGTGGCGGCCGTGGTGGCTGAGAACGCGAGCAGGCGACTCACCCTCGACGACGGCTCCAGCTGGGACTACCTCAACAACACCGAGGCCAAGAACACCCCGCTGCCGTACCTGACGGCGGACTCCGGCCCGATCCGCGTCGGCGCTCCCGTGACCAGCCAGCTCACCGGCATCCTGGACTACCGCTTCGACCTGTGGCGTCTGCAGCCGAGCGCGCAGCTCACCGGCGCGACCGCGAGCGGCGTCACCTTCGGCGACACCCGCACCGCGCACCCCGAGGCCGTCGGCGGAGACATCGAGATCGCGACGTTCAACGTGCTGAACTACTTCCCGACCACCGGGGAGATCTACGGTTCGTGCTCGTACTACACCGACCGCGCGGGCAACCGCGTCGCCGTGAACGACTGCGGCGCGACCGGCCCCCGCGGCGCAGCCGAGGCGGATGACCTCGAGCGTCAGGAGACGAAGATCGTCGAGGCGATCAACGCTCTCGACGCCGACATCGTGAGCCTTGAGGAGCTCGAGAACTCGGCGTACTTCGGCTCCGACCGCGACGCCGCGATCAGTCGGCTCGTGGACGCGCTCAACGCCGATGCGGGCGCCGGCACGTGGGAGTACGTCGCCACGCCGGCAGACTACGAGCAGGCCGGCACCGATGTGATCCGCAACGGGTTCATCTACAAGCCCGCCGTCGTCGAGGCCGTCGGCGAGTCCGAGATCCTCTACACGGCCGCGTTCGACAACGCGCGCGAACCGCTCGCGCAGGTCTTCAAGGCCGCGGGCGCAGGCGACGACACCTCGTTCATCGTGGCGTCCAACCACTTCAAGTCGAAGAGCTCGGGCACGGATGCCGGCGACGGCCAGGGTCCGTCCAACGCGGACCGGGTCACTCAGGCGAACGCGCTCGTGCAGTGGCTGGACACCCTGCAGTCCGAGAAGGGCACCGACCGCGTGTTCATCGCGGGCGACCTGAACGCCTACACCTCTGAGGACCCGATCCAGGCCCTCGAGGCCGCCGGCTACACCGACCTGCGCAAGCAGTTCGCCCCCACCGAGTACACCTATCTGTTCGGCGGCCTGGTCGGCTCGCTCGACCACGTGCTCGCGAACGAGGCGGCCCTTGCCTGGACGACCGGCGCGGACGTGTGGAACATCAACACGGTCGAGCCGCTCGCTCTGGAGTACAGCCGCCACAACTACAACGCGACCGACTTCTACAGCCCCGACCCGTACCGGTCGTCCGACCACGACCCGCTGGTCGTGGGCGTCGATGTGCCCGAGCCTGCCCCGACCGAGGCGACGCTCAACCTCATCGGCATCAACGACTTCCACGGCCGCATCGACGCCAACACGGTGAAGTGGGCCGGCACGGTCGAGAAGCTGCGCGCGGACGGCGGTGAACTGAACACGGTCTTCGTCGGGGCGGGCGACCTCATCGGCGCCTCGCTGTTCGAGTCGGCATCCGATGACGACCAGCCCACGCTCGACGTGCTCAACGCGCTGGACCTGGACGCGTCGGCAGTGGGCAACCACGAGTTCGACAAGGGCTGGGACTTCCTGCGCGACAAGGTGATCGGAGGCGCCGACGGGTTCCACGCCGCCGACTTCGCCTACCTCGGCGCGAACGTGTACGCGAAGGGCACCACCAACGCGGTGCTGCCCGAGTACGCGGTCTTCGACCGGGCGGGTCTGGACGTGTGCGTCATCGGCGCGGTCACCCAGGAGACCGCGACGCTCGTGAGCCCCGGCGGCATCACCGCGATCGAGTTCGGCGACCCGATCGAGGCGATCAACCGGGTCGCGGGCGAGATCGAGGACGACTGCGACGTCACCATCGCGACGATGCACGCCGGAGCCGCCCACAACGAGACCGACGCCGGGTTCGCCGATGACGCCATCCAGGACACCGAGTTCGGCCGCGCGGTGCGCGAGCTCGACGCGGACGTGGACGCGTTCTTCCAGGGCCACACGCACAAGGTCTACACGTTCGACGCGCCCGTCCCCGGCGAGCCCGGCAAGACGCGTCCGTTCCTGCAGACCGGCGAGTACGGCAACAACGTCGGACAGGTCAGCCTGACCGTGGACCTCGCCTCGCACGAGGTGAAGGCCTACACGCAGCAGATCGTGGCGCGCACCACCACGGCCGACGCCGACCTGGTCGAGGCCTACCCGCGGGTGGCCGAGGTCAAGACGATCGTCGACGCCGCGCTGCTGAAGGCCGCCGCGGTGGGCAACGAGCCCAAGGCGACCATCACCGGCGACATCACGACCGCCTTCTCGGGCGGCTCGTTCGTCGACGGGAAGTGGGTCGGTGGCGCACGTGACGACCGCGGTTCGGAGTCGACGCTGGGCAACCTCGTCGCCGACGCACTCGTGGGCGCACTGAACAAGCCCGAGTACGGCAACGCCACGATCGGCGTGGTCAACCCGGGCGGGCTGCGCGCAGACCTGCGCTACGCCGGCGACACCGCCGCCAACCCGCTCAACACCGACGGGGTGGTCACCTACGCCGAGGCCAACTCGGTGCAGCCGTTCGTGAACAACCTGTGGAGCATCACCCTCACGGGGGCGGAGTTCAAGGAGGTGCTCGAGCAGCAGTGGCAGCCCGCCGGTTCGGCGCGCGCGTTCCTGCAGCTGGGTCTGTCGGACAACGTGCAGACCACGCTGGATGCGACCAAGCCGGCCGGTGAGCGCGTGACGAGCGTGTACATCGACGGCGAGCCGCTGGATCCGGACGCCGAGTACCAGATCGCGACGTTCTCGTTCCTCGGGACCGGTGGTGACAACTTCGCCGCCTTCACTAAGGGCACGAGCGTCGACACGGGGCTCGTCGACCGCGACGCGTGGATCTCGTACCTGGCCGAGCACTCGCCGGTCAGCCCGGACTTCGCACGTCGTCAGGTCTACGTCTCGGGTCCGACCGAGGTCGTGGGCGGCACCGCCTCGACGTTCACGCTCACCAACGCCGCGTTGACGTCGCTGGGCACCCCGCAGGCGACCGAGGTCTCGGCCGCCCTGGTCAGCGGCGCGACCTCGACCGCGCTCGGGACCTTCCCGGTCGCCGCCGACGGCACCGCCACGGTGACGATCACCCCGACGTCGGATGTTCCGGCCGGCGCCGAGGTCGTGCTCACGATCGCTCCGGCGGGCACGACGGTGACCATCCCGGCCGTGGCGGGCACCGCGCCCGCACCGGCGTGGACGCCGTCGGGCACGTACGGCGCGGGCGACACCGTCCTGTACGAGGGCAAGCTCTGGACCGCGCTCTGGTACGCCAGGGGCGACCTTCCGGGCGCGAACAAGAACGGGGCGTGGCAGGAGTGGGCGACGGCTGAGGACGGCAACGCCGTGTGGACGGCGACGCGCGTCTTCAACGCCGGCGACAAGGCGTGGTACGACGGCAAGCTGTGGCTGGCCTCGTGGTATGCCCGCGGTGAGACGCCCGGAACGAAGAACGGGGCGTGGCAGGAGTGGGCGACGGCTGAGGACGGCAGCGCCGTGTGGACGGCGACGCGCGTCTTCAACGCCGGCGACAAGGCGTGGTACGACGGCAAGCTCTACACGGCCAAGTGGTACAGCCGCGGCGACGTTCCCGGGGCGGGCAGCAGCAGCCCCTGGGCGCCGGTGGGCTGAGATCCGCTGACGCCCGAACGGCCCGGTCCCGCAAGGGGCCGGGCCGTTCGGCGCTCTATCCACGCAGATGCGGAGATTCTGGCTATCTTCCTCCGCATTCGCGGGGATAGAGTCGTCTCGTGACGACGTACAAGATCTCCGATGCGGCGCGGCTGGTAGGAGTCAGCGACGACACCGTGCGGCGCTGGATCGACCAGGGCGTGCTCCCGGTGACCGACGCCAGCCCGGCCGAGATCCCCGGCGAGGCACTGGCCGCGCGTGCGGTCGAGCTCGCCTCCGCCCCGCACGACCCCACCGACGTGCTCTCGAGCGCGCGCAACCGCTTCGTGGGCATCGTCACGCGCGTCCAGGTCGATCAGGTGATGGCGCAGGTCGACATCCAGGCGGGCCCGCACCGGGTCGTGTCGCTGCTGTCGGCCGAGGCGGTGCGCGAGCTCGGCCTCGAGGTCGGCTCGCTCGCCGTGGCCTCCGTCAAAGCCACCCACGTCGTCGTCGAGACCCCGAAGGACTGATCCCGTGCGCATTCGCCGAGCCCTTGTCGCCGCCGCCGTGGCGGCATCCGTCGTCGCCGCTGTGGCGGGCTGCGCGTCGAGCCAGCCCGCCGCATCGCCCACCCCGACCGCGACCGAGGCCGCGCCGGCCCTCGAGGGCGAGCTCACCGTGTTCGCGGCGGCGTCGCTGAAGAACGCGTTCGATGAGCTCGCGGCCGCGTTCGAGACGCACAACCCCGGCGTCGACGTGCTGCCGATCGTGTACGACGGGTCGAGCACGCTGGTCACGCAGCTGACCGAGGGCGCACAGGCGGACGTGTTCGCGTCGGCCGACGAGAAGAACATGCAGAAGGCAGTGGATGCCGGCCTCGCGTTGGATCCGCGGCCGTTTGCGACCAACACCCTCGTCGTCGCGATGCCGAAGGGCAACCCCGGCGGCGTCGAAGACCTCAGCGACCTCGCAGACGACAGCGTCACGGTCGTGCTGTGCGCGCCCGAGGTGCCGTGCGGCGCGGCGTCGCAGACGCTGCTCGCGAACGAGGGCGTCACGGTGACGCCGGCGAGCCTCGAGCAGAACGTGACCGCGGTGCTCACGAAGGTCGTCGCGGGCGAGGCCGACGCCGGGCTCGTGTACGCCACCGACGTCAAGGCCGAGCCGGACGTGGACAGCTTCGTGCCCGAGGGCGCTGCCGACGTCGTCAACCGGTACCCGATCGTCGCGCTCACCGGCGCCGCGAACCCCGAGGTCGCGGCCGCGTTCGTCGCGTTCATCACGGGCCCGGAGGGCCAGATGGTGCTCGCGTCGCACGGGTTCGGGGCTCCGTGAGGCGGGACGACGAGACCTTCGTCCCGCCCGTCCTGCTCGTTCCCGCCCTTGTCGGGCTGGGGCTGCTGGTCGTCCCGCTCGGCGCGCTCGTGGCGCGCGTGGACTGGTCGACCCTGTGGGCCGACATCACCTCGCCCGAGGCGATCAGCGCCCTGACGCTGTCGCTGGTCACCGGGCTCACCTCGACCGCTGTGTGCGTAGTGCTGGGTGTGCCGCTGGCGCTCGTGATCGCGCGCAGCACTCCGCGCTGGTCGGCGGTGTTGCGGGCCCTCGTGACGGTTCCGCTCGTGCTGCCGCCCATGGTCGGCGGGGTGGCGCTGCTGTTCCTGTTCGGCCGCACGGGACCGGTCGGCACGGCGCTGGAGGCCTGGTGGGGCATCCGGATCCCGTTTACGACCTCGGCGGTGGTGCTTGCGCAGGTGTTCGTCGCGCTGCCGTTCCTCGTGCTGGCGCTCGAGGGGGCGATCCGCACGTCGGGCGTCGGCTTCGAGCGCACGGCGGCGACCCTCGGCGCGCGGCGCTGGACGATCCTGTGGCGCGTGACGCTGCCGCTGGCGACCCCGGGCCTGATCGCAGGCGTGATCCTGTGCTTCGCGCGTGCGATCGGCGAGTTCGGCGCGACGGCGCTGTTCGCCGGCAACGCGCCGGGCGTCACGCAGACGATGCCGCTGGCGATCTACACGGCCTTCAACGGGTCGGGCGTGGGCCGCGGCCCCGCGATCGCGCTGTCGCTGCTGCTGCTCATGACGGCGATCGCGGCGCTGCTGCTGGTGCGGGCGTGGCGTCCGGGGACGCCGCGATGAGTGCCGGGCCGGGCTCGGGCGCGTCCGCCGCATCGGGCGCGAGATCGCAGACGAGAAGCGCGACGGATGCCGCGACCGGGGGCAGCCTCGACGCCCGCGTCGTCGTCCGGCGCCGGACGGGATTCCGGCTCGACGTCGCCGTGGGGGCAGAACCGGGCGAGGTCGTGGCCGTCATGGGCCCGAGCGGTGCGGGCAAGTCCACGCTCGTCGCTGCGATCGCGGGACTCGTGCGGCTCGATGACGGCGCGATCGCGATCGACGGCCGGGTGGTGGCATCCGCCGGCGTGCACGTCTCGCCCGCCGACCGCGGCGCGGTGCTGCTCGGACAGGACGCGCGGCTGTTCCCGCACCTCTCGGCGCGCGAGAACGTCGCGTTCGGACCCCGCGCGCGGGGCGTGCCGCGGACCGTCGCCGCACGCGAAGCCGACGAGTGGCTCGATCGCGTGGGCCTGGGCGGGTGGGGCGGTCGGCGCCCCGCCGAGCTCTCGGGCGGACAGCAGCAGCGCGTTGCACTGGCGCGCGCGCTCGTCACGCATCCGCGGGTGCTGCTGCTCGACGAGCCGCTGACCTCGCTCGACGCCGAGACGGCGGGCGACATCCGGGCGCTGCTTCATGAACAGCTGACGGATGCCTCGGCCACCGCGATCGTGGTCACCCACGACGCCGTCGACGCGGCCGCGCTCGCCCGCAGACTCGTCGTCGTGGAGGAGGGCGCGATCGTGCAGCAGGGGCCCGTGGCTGAGGTGCTCGGCGCGCCGGCGACGCGCTTCGCCGCTGCGGTCGCCGGGCTCAACCGCGTGGTCGGGCGCGCGCGCGGGGGCGCGTGGACGTCGGGTGACGGCGCCGTGACGCTGCACGCCTGCGACCCGGGGTCGCAGGCGGTGGCATCCGTCGACGGCATCGCGCTCGCTGCCCTCGTGCGACCGTCGGCGGTGCGGTTGGAGGCGGCGGGAGTAGACGCCCCACCCGAACCCGGCACGTGGATCGCACGCGTCGCGCGGCTGGACCAGACGCCCGCCGGGGTGCGCGTCCACACGGGTGATCCCGCCATCGCCGTCGACCTGCCGACCGACGCGGTCGCGGCGCTCGGACTCGAGCGGGGCGCGATCGTGCGTCTGGGCGTCTCCCCGCGGGACGTGCGCTTCGCGCGCGTCTCGGGCTGATCAGGCTGCGGCTGTCGGCGGGCGTCGCATCGCCGAGGACGCATGCGACCGATGCCCCGGCCCTCGCGCCGCGGGCGGGGTGGGCCGAAGCCGGGCAGGGGTCCGCGTCGGGCGAGCCGAGCGGTGGTCACACGGCCGCGGCGACGCGCGTGTCGTACAGCTCGATGCGGCACTCGTCGGACGTGACGAACGGCGTGTAGGCGCGCATCTCGAGGGGGCCGTCCACCTGGTGCAGGATCTCGTTGGCGAGGCGCTCGTGCACGGCGCACACGCGCGGTGCGTCGCCGTCGAGCAGTTCGTAGAAGGGGCAGGGGTGCAGGCGCACGGTGAGGGCGTCCTCGTCGATCTCGGGTTCCAGGCCCGCATCGTCCAGGTGCTCGTACAGGGCGTCCAGCTGGTGCAGCGCCGCGTCGGGCAGCGACCGCGCGCACGGGGTGAGGCGCCGCAGCAGATCGCCGCGCTCGCGGGCTGCGACGATGCGCGATCGGGCGGCGGGGTTGGCGTCGGCGTCGGTGACCGGGTGGAAGCTCGCCGGCGGCCGGCCGCGTGTGCCGCGCGGGGCGGGGCGGCTGACGATGAGTCCCTCGTCCTCGAGCACGCGCACGTGGTCGCGGATCGTGTTCTCGTGCAGGCCCGTGTGCGCGGCCAGTTCGCTCAGCACGATGCCCGGGCGCGACTGGATCGCGTCGAGCAGGCGGATGCGGCTTGCCTGGGCGAGACCGCGGAACTCGTCGATGCGGCGGGACACACCTCGATTATGCGCCGCGACCGGAGGCTTCGTCAGGCGCGACAGCCGATCGTTTGTCCCGCTGGATGGGAGTAGGGGCCGTGTCGGCGGCGCGCTCTAGACTCGCGGGGTGACCAGGATCCGCCCGTTTCGCCCCGGAGACGAACCCGCCCTGGCCGAGATCTGCCTGAAGACGGCCGATGCCGGCGCCGACGCGACGGGAGTGCTCGACGACGATGAACTGTGGGCGAAGGTCTTCGTGCTGCCATACATCGCGCGGCACCCGGAGTTCGCGTTCGTGGTCGAGACCGACGACGAGCGTGTCGCCGGGTACATCGTCGGCGTCCCCGACACGCGCGCGTTCGAGGAGTGGTTCCGCGACGAGTGGTGGCCGAGGCACGCGGCCGACTACGCGCTCCCCGAACTCGAGCGCACCCGGCAGGACGGCATCGTGCGCTACGCGTACGGGCGCGGCCCGGGCGCCGAGCCGTACGGCGACCAGTACCCCGCCCACCTGCACATCGACCTGCTGCCCGAGTTGCAGGGGCAGGGGTGGGGGCGGCGCCTCATCGACACGCTCGTCGCCGCGCTGCGCGAGGCGGGCGTCACCGGGCTGCACCTCGCGGCGGCTTCCGAGAACACCGGAGCCATCGCGTTCTACCCGCGCGTGGGATTCACGCCGATCCCGTCGCACGAGGGCGTGCAGGCGTTCGGGCGGTCGCTGACCTGAGACAGCGGGCGAGCCGGTGGCCCTGCCCGCCCGCTCAGATGCACATCGGGTCGCCGAGGTCGATCCGTGTGCCGTCGACGGTGAAGCTGCCCTCGGCGCACAGCAGCGTGTCGGGGGTGGGGCGCACGACGAGCGTCGTGTACGCGCCCTGCACGTCGTGCTCCGTGGCCTCCTGACGGTCGGGGCCGTGGGGTGAGGTCGCGGGGTAGATCGCGATCGTCACCGTGTTGCCGGCGCCGAGGCCGTCGTAGCGCGTGATGCGCCCCCAGCCCGCCTGGCACTTGTCCGACCAGATGATCTCGAGCAGCGAGTTGTCGGCGCGCGTGTCGCCCGACACGACCGCGGCGTCCTCGACGCACGGCGTCTTCGCGGGGTCTTCGCCGTTGGCGACCGCGATGAGAGGCGCATCGTCGGGCTTCGGGATCAGGTGCGGGATGCCGAGGAACGACGCCGCCGTCAGGGCGGCGCCCAGCGCGAAGGCGCCGACGGCGAGCCAGGCGGCGGTGGCGCTTGCGACGGTGCGCGCCAGGCCCGGCTCGTCGGCGGGGGTGTCCCCGACGGCGTCCGCGCCGGTGTCGCCGTCGGGCGCGGGATTCGTCCGCCCCCTTGCGTTCACGTCGCTCGCCGCGGCCAGCGCGTCGCGTCGGTCGACCCACGACCGCGGATCGGCCCCGCAGGCCCGCACGATGCCGTCGACGGTGCGCGCCGACGGCAGCTGCCGCCCGGCGAACGCGTCGGACAGCACGCTGCGCGAGATTCCCGTCCCGCTCTGCAGCTTCGTGAGCGTGGGACTGTCGGCCTCGAGCCGCAGGCGCCGCAGATCGGCGGCGAAGAGCGCGATCCCATCGTCGGCGCTCGACTCGGTCGTGTCGGTCGTGTCGGTCGAATGAACGGTGTCCCCAGACATCGATCCCCAATCGGCTTGTATGCAGTTTTCGCAGTGGCCCCATATATATCACCTGCGTGTGACGGGCGAAGTGCGTTTCCGCGTCGGACGGAACATGCATCCGAATGTTCCGACTTGTCGAGATCGGACGTTTTCGGACTGCGGGCCGGGCATTGCATGGTGAATCCTCCCCATATACGCACTCGCCGCTCACGGCTCTACTGAGCGGACTGGACTACTGGTCTTCGGCTTCTGGGGAGAACCGTGACGCAAATGACGAGCGCGCTGTGGAGGAACCGCGCCGCCCTCGCCTCGGGCGGGGTGCTGGCCGTCGCAACGCTCACCATCTCGACGCTCGCCTGGTTCTACGAGGGCGTGGCGACCGCCGACCTCGAACTGGACGACGGCGGCGTGTGGGTCACGAAGGCCGACGATCTGCTCGTCGGGCACCTCAACTACCCGTCGCGACTTCTCGACGGCGCCGTGCGCACGCGCGCGGGCTCGTTCGACGTGCTGCAGGACGCCGACCGCGTGCTCGTGCTGGACGAGTCCGCGGGCGCGCTCACGCCCGTCGACCCCGCGCGCATCGAGCTGACCGGCGACACCGCGCTCCCCGCGTCGGCGCAGGTCGCGCTCGGAGGCGGCACGGTGGGCGTGCTCGGCGACGGAATGCTCTACGCAGTGCCGTTCGGCGCGCTGGGCGGCGCGGTCTTCGACGAGGGCGATGCCCTCGCCGATGTCGGCGCGAAGGGTGCGGTCGCCGTCTCGCGCTCCGGGGAGACGGTGTTCGCGGCATCCGCCGAGCACGCGACGCTGATGTCGGTCGACGTGGCGACCGGCGCGATGGTCGAGACCCCGCTGCGGGGTCTGGCCGATGACGCCGAGCTGTCGGTGGCCGCCGTCGGCGAGCAGCCCGTCGCGTTCGACCGGGCCAACGCCGTCGCCTACCTGCCGAACGGGACGGGGATCGGGATTCCGGGTGGCGAGGGGGGTGCGCTGCAGCAGTCGGGGGATGCCACGGACGCGGCGTACATCGCCACCCGGAACGCTCTGTTCGCCCTCCCGCTCTCGGGAGGAGACCCCGCCGAGGTCGCCGGCGTCGACACCGGCGACCCGGCCGCCCCGGTGTGGCTGAACGGCTGCGCGTACGCGGTGTGGAGCGGCTCGGGCGCGTACGCCCGTGACTGCGGCGGCGACGCGGACGACGTGGCCACCGCGATCGACCTCACGGCTCAGGCGACGCTCACCCTGCGCACGAACCGTCGCGTCGTCGTGGTGAACGACACCACCGGCGGCAGCGTGTGGATCGTCGACGAGCAGGTCCAGAAGGTCGACAACTGGGAGGACATCATCCCTCCCGCCGACGACGACGCCGAGGACGATGAGAGCGAACAGGAGCAGCAGCAGTTCCAGCTGCCCGAGCGCAGCGCCGAGAACCACCCGCCGACCGCGGTCGACGACCAGTACGGCGTGCGAATCGGCCGCTCCACGATCGTGCGCGTCACCGAGAACGACACCGATCCCGACGGCGACCTGCTCGCCGCCGCCCTCGTCGGCGAGGAGCCGTCGGGGTATCGGATCTCGCCGGTGCTGGGCGGCGCCGCCCTGCAGGTCGCCGTGCCCGCGAACGCCTCCGGCACGGTGTCGTTCACGTACCGCGTCGACGACGGGCGCGGCGGCACGGACGAGGCATCCGTCACCCTCGCGGTGCGCGCGAGCGGCCAGAACGAGCCTCCGCAGCGCAAGCTCACCGCCGAGCCGCTGCGGGTCGAGGCGGGGGCGTCCGTCACCTACGACGTGCTGCAGGGCTGGGAGGACCCCGACGGCGACGACCTGTACCTCGTGCGGGCCAGTGCCCCCGGCGGCGACACGATCGCCTACCGCAGCAATGGGGTGATCGAGTATCACGCGGCCAGCGGAGAGACCGGGCTCAAGGAGGTCGCCCTGGTCGTGTCGGACGGCATCGACCAGGCCGAGGGCGTGCTGCAGGTCGATGTGCGGCCCGCAGCATCGCTCGACCCGGTGGCCAACGCCGACCGCGTGACGGCCACGGCGGGAACGCCGCTGACCGTGTACCCGGTCGCGAACGACCTCAGCCCGACCGGGGCGCGCCCGCTCCTCACGAAGGTCGAGCCCGCCGCGGGCGCCTCGGTCACGCCCGACTACGCGGGCGGCAGCTTCACGTTCCAGGCCGACCAGGCCGGCGCGTACTACGTGCAATACATGATCACCGTGGGCGCGCGGTCGGCGGTCGGCATCGTCCGGATCGATGTCGTCGCGGCATCCGACGACGCCATCGCACCCGTCGCCGTGCGCGACCTCGCGCTGCTTCCGACGGGGCGCGACGTGCTCGTCGACGTGCTCGCGAACGACGCGGATCCGGCCGGCGGGATCCTCGTCGTGCAGAGCGCGAAGGCGCCGGCCAACGCCGCCGTGTCGGTCGAGGTGCTGCAGCACAGCGTGCTGCGGATCACCGACACGTCAGGGCTGAGCTCGCCCATCACCGTGAGCTACACCGTCTCCAACGGCGCTCAGAGCGCGGTGGGCGAGGTGCTCGTGCTGCCGGTGCCGCTCCCCGAGAAGCTGCGCCCGCCGGTCGCCGTGCCCGACACCGCCGTCGTGCGGGCTGGCGATGTGCTCACGATCCACGTGCTCGCCAACGACTACCACCCCGACAACGACCGCATCGTGCTCGAGCGCGAACTGATCGACGTGAGCGGGATCGACGAGGACGCGGTGTTCGTCGACGGCGACACGATCCGGATGCGGGCGCCCGACGAGCCGGGCACGGTGCAGGCCACGTACAGCATCGTCGACTCGCAGCGGCAGAAGGTGGGCGCGCTCGTCACGGTGCAGGTGCTGCCGCCCGATGAGGGCACCAACTCGGCGCCGCGCCCGACGCCGGTCGTGGCCCGCGTGGTCGCAGGCAACACGGTGCGCGTCGCGATCCCGCTGGACGGCATCGATCCCGACGGCGACTCGGTCGAGCTCACGGGAGTCGGCTCGGTGCCCGCGAAGGGGCGCGTGAGCGTGGGGGACACCTGGCTCACCTACGAGGCCTACCCGGAGGCCACGGGCCGAGACGCCTTCACCTACACCGTGCGCGACCGGCTCGGCGCCCTCGCGCAGAGCACGGTCACCGTGGGCGTGGCCACCCCCGGGTTCGAGAACCAGGCGCCGTACGCCGTCAAGGATGCGGTCACCGTCAAGCCCGGCCGCAAGGTCGCGGTGGCGGTCACCGTCAACGACTCGGACCCGGACGGCGACGAGATCGCAATCGACCCGAACGGACTCGAGGCGAACGGGATCGACGCCGAGGTCGAGGGTGGCCGCATCGTCGTGACGGCGCCGGCCGAGCCGGGCGAGAACACCCTCACTTACACGATCTCGGACGCGTACGGTGCGACCGCGCGCGGGGTGCTGCTCGTGACGGTCGACGACCAGGCGCCGCTCGCGCCGCCCGTGGCCCGCGACGACCGCGTGCCGGCGCGCGCGGTCGGCTCCAAGACCGCCGTGGACGTCGCCGTCCTCGACAACGACGAAGACCCAGACGGCACGACCGACGCCCTCGAGGTGTCGACGACGGATGCTTCGGCCGTCGTCCGCGCGGGCGGGATGCTGCGCATCGCGCTCGCCGACGACCCGCAGATCGTGCGCTATCGGCTCACCGACGTCGACGGGCAGACGGCCCAGGCGTTCGTCTTCGTGCCGGGGCTTGCGACCCTCGCGCCGGTGGTCTCGTCGGACGAGCCGATCGTGGTGACCAGCGGCGAGAAGGTGTCGATCCTGCTCGCCGAGCATGTCGCGGTGCGCCCGGGTCGCAGCCCCCGGGTCGCGACGGCCGACTCGGTGAAGACGGGTCACTCCAGCGGAGAGCCGCTCATCGCCGACGAGCGGACCCTGTCGTACACGTCGGCCGCCGACTACTACGGCCCCGACGTGATCGGGCTGCTCGTCACCGACGGCGAAGGACCCGACGACCCCGAGGGCCTCACGGCGTATGTGACCATCCCGATCACGGTGCTCCCCGCCGAGAATCAGCCGCCGCGGCTGCGCAACGCGTCGATCGTGGTGGCGCCGGGCGAGGAGGCGGTCGCCCTCAACCTCGCCAAGCTCGCCCATGACCCCGACGAGAAGGACCGCGACCGCCTCGAGTTCGCGATCGAGGGCGCGGTGCCCGACGGGTACGAGGCGTCCGTCTCGGGCTCTGTCCTCACCGTCTCGGCCGGTCCCGACGTGCGCGCGAACTCGACCGCGAGCCTCACCGTGCGGGTGACCGACGGCATCACCGCCCCGACCACCGGAACCGTGTCGATCCTCGCGGTCACCTCGCAGCGGCCGTTCCCGGTCGCGAACGACGACGTGGTCGCCGAGGCGAACCAGGGCGAGACGTACCGCGTGGACGCGCTCGCGAACGACTTCAACCCGTTCCCCGACACCGCGCTGTCGATCGTCGACGCTCGTGTGGACGCGGCGGGCACAGGCACCGCGACGGTCGACGGCGACCGGGTCGCCATCACGCCCGACGCGGGCTTCGTCGGCACGATGTCGGTCACGTACCGGATCGCGGATGCCACGAAGTCGGCCGACCGCCAGGTCGAGGGGCGCATCCGGCTGACCGTGCAGGGCAAGCCGGACGCCCCGGGCGTGCCGACGGTCGTGTCGATCCAGGACCGCACCGTGGTGCTGTCGTGGGTGCCGCCGAGCAACAACGGCGCGCCGATCCTCGACTACGAGGTCACGTCGCAGAACGGGTACTCCACGACGTGCACCTCCACGACCTGCACGCTCGGCGGGCTGACCAACGACGTCGAGTACACGTTCCAGGTGACCGCCCGCAACGAGGTCGGCCGCTCCGACCTGTCGCCGGTGTCGGCCGTCGCCCGCCCCGACGCGCGCCCCGACACCCCCGCGCCGCCGACGCTGGCCTTCGGCGACCAGAGCCTCTCGGTCTCGTGGACGACGCCGCGTTCGGCCGGTTCGCCCGTGCTCAGCTACAACGTCGAGATCTCGCCCGCGCCCGCGTTCGGCGCGATCCAGAAGACCGGCGTGACCGGCACCTCGCTCACGTGGGACGGGCTCGAGAACGGGGTCGCCTACCAGGTGCGCGTGCAGGCGGTCAATCGAGCGCCCGAGCCGAGTCAGTGGAGCCCGTACTCGGCCCTGGCGGTGCCGGCGGGTGTTCCGGATGCCCCGGGCACGCCGACCACGACGCCCGCGACCCCCGTCGGTGCGCAGGCGCAGATCACGGTGGGGTGGACCGCGCCGGCGAATGCCAACGGCGACCCCGTGGCCGACTACACGCTCACGGTCTCGCGAGGCGGAGCGGTCGTGAACACGATGGTCGTGGCGGGCACGAGCCAGAATGTCGTGGTCGAGGCGAGCGAGACGGACTACACGTTCTCGGTGACAGCTCGCAACAAGGCCGGAAGTTCGGCGCCCAGCGCGCCGTCGGCGCCGCGCCGCGGCGCCGTCGCGCCAGGTGCGCCTGAGAACGTCGTCGCGACCCCCGCGGACCGCGCGGTGGACGTGTCGTTCACCCCCGGCGCGCTGAACGGCAACCGCGCGGGCGAGATCACGTACTGGTACCGCGTCGACCAGACCGGAGCCCAGGGGACACTTCCCGCTGGCGGCGGTGCGGTCGGCGGCCTCACCAACGGCACCAGCTACACCGTCAGCGTGTGGGCGACCTCGTCGGTGCAGGGCGTGCAGCCGGGCGCCGAGGCGACCTCGACCGCCGCGGTGCCGTTCGGCAAGCCGATCATCACGTTCGTTCGCAGCGAACGCCAGAACAACGCGGTGCAGTTCTGGTGGACCGTGGACGCGAACGGCTCGCCGCTCACGTCGCAGAGCCACGGCGTCGACGGCTCGGGCAACGCCACGGCGCAGATCGGCGGGCTCGGGGCGGGTGCGACCGGGTCGATCACGGTGACGTACGGGAACGCGGCGGGGTCCGTCTCGGCGACCTGGTCGGAGCGGGCGAACGATCCGGTGCGCACCGTCACGCTCGAGCGCGGGTCTCAGTACGGCGGTTCGGAGTGCGGAACCACCTGCTATTTCCTGCGGATCGCGGCAACCGGCTTCGCGCCCAACACGACGTTCACAGCGGCGTGTTACGCGGACGGCGAGAGCGAGAGCTTCTACACGCAGAACGTCACCACCAACGCGAGTGGTTCGTTGAACATCCAGCTGAACTGCTGGTCGGCGTATCGCAACACCAGAGCAAGCGTGGACGGGGTCTTCTCCGACTTCGTCCACTTCAGGTAATCGATCGGATGAAGATGACCATCACCCAAGAACAGGCGACCTGGTTCGCCGAGACCTTCCAGCGCGTGAGCGACAACATCGGGCAAGCGGTGCTCGGCAAGCCCGAGGTGATCCGCCTCGTGCTGACGGCGCTGCTGGCCGAAGGGCATGTGCTGCTCGAGGATGCGCCCGGCACGGGAAAGACGCAGCTCGCGAAGGCGCTCGCCGCCACCGTGCAGGGCACGTCGAGCCGCATCCAGTTCACGCCCGACCTGCTGCCCTCCGACGTGACGGGCGTGACGATCTACGACCAGGCGCAGCACCGGTTCGAGTTCCACCGGGGCCCGATCTTCGCGTCGATCGTGCTGGCCGACGAGATCAACCGGGCGAGCCCGAAGACGCAGTCGGCCCTCCTCGAGGTCATGGAGGAGGGGCGCGTGACGGTCGACGGCGTCTCGCACGAAGTCGGCACCCCCTTCATGGTGATCGCGACGCAGAACCCGATCGAGCAGGCCGGCACCTACAAGCTGCCCGAAGCGCAGCTGGACCGCTTCCTGATCAAGACGAGCATCGGCTACCCCGACGCCCGCATCGCCGAGCAGATCCTGCTCGGCACGGGAGCCAAGAACCGCTCGGCGGGTCTCGAGCCGGTGATCACCGCGACGGCGGTCGCCGAGATCGCCGAACTGCTCGAGAAGGTGCATCTCGACCCCGCCGTCGCCCGCTACACGGCGCACCTGGCCGAAGAGACCCGCGCCGACCCGCACACCACGCTCGGCGTGTCGGTGCGCGGCATGATCGCGATGATCCGCGCGGCGAAGGTGTGGGCGGCGTCCGAGGGGCGCACCTTCGTGCTGCCCGACGACGTCAAGACGCTCGCCGAGCCGGTGTGGGCCCACCGCCTCGTGATGGATCCCGAGGCCGAGTTCTCGGGGGTCACCGCCAAGAGCGTGATCGCACGTGCCCTCGGCGACATCGCCGCTCCCTTGTCGAGGGCCGCATGACGGATGCCGCCCTGCGGCCTCCCCGCCGCCTTCCGCGCCTCTCGCTGAGGCTGCCGCGCGCTCGGCGTGCGCCGCGGTGGTTCACGCACGCCGTGGCGTGGGCGGGTCGCGGCATCCGCCCCCTGCGCATTGTCGCCGCCCTGGGCTGGACGGTGCTCGCGGTCGGAGCCGTGGCGCTCGTGGTCGCCCTGGCGGGGGACTGGGTGGAGTTCCTGGCGGTCGCCGCCGTGGCGCTGGCGTCCGTGGTGGTGGCGGTGCCGTTCGTGCTGGGGCGCACCGCGCTGGCCGTGCGCGTCGAGCTGGTGTCGCCGCGGGTCGTGGTGGGCGAGCCGGCGGTGGGGCGGGTCGCGGTGCGCAACGCGGCGCGGCGCGCCTCGGGGGCGCTGCGCATCGAGCTGCCGGTGGGGCGGGTGCGGGCGGCGTTCCGCGTGCCGCGCATGGCCACGGGCGACGAGCACGAGGAGCTGTTCACGATCCCGACCCAGCGCCGGGCGATCCTCACGCTGGGGCCGGTGAAGTCGGTGCGGTCCGACCCTGCGGGCCTGCTGCGCCGCGAGGTGTCGTGGACCGATCCGTCGGAGCTGTACGTGCACCCGCGCGTGGTGTCGCTGTCGGCCGATACGACGGGGTTCCTCCGCGACCTCGAGGGCCTGCCCACGCGCGACCTCGCCGACGACGACGTGTCGTTCCATGCCCTCCGCGAATACGCGCCGGGCGATGACCTGCGACACGTGCACTGGAAGTCGACCGCGCGCACCGGGACCCTCATGATCCGCCAGTACGAGCAGACGCGCCGCTCGCACCTGCTGCTGGTGCTGTCGACGCGCGCCGCCGACTACGCCGATGCGGGCGAGTTCGAGCTCGCGGTGTCGATCGCGGGATCGGTCGGGGTGAGTGCGCTGCGCGCCGGGAAGGCGGTGAGCGTCCTCACGCCCACCGGGCGACTGCACGCGCCCACCGCGACGCAGCTGCTCGACCGCCTGTCGGGCGTCGAGCTCGGCGCCGCGCACGACGGGCTGGAGGCGACCGCGCGCGCCGCGTTCCGCGCGGCGCCCGCGGCATCCGTCGTCGTCTTCCTCACCGGCGCGGCGACGGCGCTCGGCGAGGTGCGCGCGGCGTCGCTGCGTGTGCCGGTCACGGCCCGGTCGATGTGCGTGCGCGCGGCCGTCGGCGAAGACCTCGCGCGGCGCACCGTCGGCGACGTCGCGACGGTGAGCGTGCCCGACCTCGCGTCGCTGCACGCGGCGATGCGGGCGGTGACCGCGTGAGGGCGTGGCGCGTCGCGAGCGACGCGGTGGCGATGGCGGCGCTCACCCTCGTCGCCCTCGCGCCCGCCTACCCCGCCTTCGCAACCGCGGACTTCTGGGTGGCCGCAGTGATCGGCGTGGCGCTCGGCACCGCGATCGCGGTCGTGGGAGCGCTACTGCGCTGGCACGTGCTGGTGGTCGCCGCGGTCGCGGTGGTGGCGTACTTCGTCTTCGGCTCGGTCGCGGCGCTGCGCGACACCGCGCCGTTCGGAGCCGCGCCGACCCTCGACGGGCTCGCGACCCTCGCGGTCGGCGTCGTCCACGCGTGGAAGCAGGTGCTCACGCTTCCCGACCCGCTCGACGGCTTCGACCGGCTGCTCGTCGCGCCGTACCTCGCGGCGCTCGTCGCGTCGGTGCTCGCCGCGAGCCTCGCCCTGCGCGCGCGCCGCTTCGGTCTCGCGCTGCTGCCGATCGGGGCGCTCCTGGTCGGCTCGGTCGCCTTCAGCACGTACCAGGGGTTCCACCCGGCGCTCGTCGGGGCGCTGCTGGCGGGCGGGGCGCTCGCGTGGGGGGCGTGGCGTGCCCGGCTCGCGCGCGCGGGCGACACGTCCGAAGAGGCGACGGATGCCGCATCCCGCGCCCGTCGCGCCGGCATCGCGGTCGTGGGGGCCGGCCTCGTGCTGGTCGTCGCCACGGCCGCCGGAGGATCGGCCGCGCTCGCGGCATCCGGCTCGTCCCGTGCCGTGCTGCGCGACACGATCGTGCCGCCGCTGGAACTGCACGACTACGCCACCCCGCTCACGCAGTTCCGCACCTGGGTGACAGACGGCGAGGACGCCGAGCTGTTCACCGTGTCGGGCGTGCCCGCCGACACGCGGATCCGGCTGGCGACCCTCGACCTGTACGACGGCACCGTCTACGAGGTGTCGGGCTCGGGCGGCGCGGGCTCGGGGGTGTTCTCGCGCGTCGGCCGCACCATCGATCCGGGCACGACCGGGGCCGAAGCCCACGTCACCGTCGCCGTCGGGGACCTCTCGGGCGTGTGGGCGCCCACCGTGGGCTACCTCGAGTCGATCCGATTCGCCGGCGACGACGCGGGCCGCCACGACGACGCCCTGCACTACAACGCCGCGACCGGCACCGCGGTGGTGACCACCGGGCTCACAACGGGCGACGAGTATTCGTTCGACGCGGTGATCCCGCCGGATGCCTCGCCCGAGGCGCTCACCGACGCCAAGGTGGCGGCGATCACGACGCCCGCGCCGGACGCGGTGCCCGAGCAGATCTCTGCGATCGTCGAGAAGGCCGTCGGCACCGCGGCCAAGCCCTACGAGCAGGTCGCGGCCCTCGCGTCGTACTTCTCGACCACGGGGTTCTTCTCGCACGGCCTCGAAGGGCAGGTCGCCTCACGCTCGGGGCACGGCCTGTCGCGGCAGACAGAGCTGCTGGCGGGCGAGCAGATGGTGGGGGATGCCGAGCAGTACGCGGTCGCGATGGCCCTCGCCGTGTCGCAGTTGGGGCTGCCGGTGCGGGTCGTGATGGGGTTCGAGGCGGCCGCGGGTCAGACCCCCACCGTCATCACCGGCGACGACGTCACCGCGTGGGTCGAGGTGCCGTTCCAGGGCGCCGGCTGGGTCGCGTTCGACCCGACGCCGCCCGAGGACCAGGTGCCGCAGCAGCAGACGCCGCAGCAGGCGCAGAAGCCGCGCGTGCAGGTCGCGCAGCCCCCGGACTCTCCGCAGGAGCCCGCCGAGCTGCCGCCCGCCCCGCCCGTGGAGGAAGCCGCCTCCAACGAGCAGCCGGCCGACCTGTCATGGCTGTGGGCGACGCTGCGGTGGACGGGCGTGGGCGTCGCGATCCTCGCGCTGTTGCTCGGCCCCTCGCTCGTGCTCGCGATCGTCCGCGGGCGACGTCGCCGCTCGCGCCTGCGCGCCGAGGGCACCGTCGCGCGCGTGGACGGCGGCTGGGCCGAGCTCGTGGACTGCGCCGTCGACGTCGGCACCGCCCTCCCGCCGACCGCGACCCGCCGGGAGCAGGGGGTCGCGCTCGACGGGGCCTTTCCGGGGTCGGGTGTGGCGGTGCTCGCGACGCGCGCCGACATCGCGGTGTTCGGTGCGGGCGCGCCGACCGCCGACGACGCCCGGGCGTACTGGGCCGACGTCGAGACCGCGCGAAGGCGCATGGAGCAGGCCGTGCCGTGGCACCGCAGGTTGCGGGCCGCGCTGTTCCCGGCATCCCTGTTGCGCCGCTCGCGGCCCGCAGCCGGCGGGAGGCGCTCGTGAACCCGGGCGCGACGCTGTCGTGGGGTGCGTGCACCGACCGCGGTCTGCGCCGGGCGGTGAACGAGGACTCCTACCTCGCCGAGCCGCCGCTGTTCCTCATCGCCGACGGCATGGGCGGGCACGCCGGCGGCGCCGAGGCGAGCCGCCGCGCGCTGGAGGGCTTCGCGCCGCTCGTCGGTCGCGCCGACGTGACCGCCGACGACGTCGCTGCCGCGTTCGCGCAGGCCGCGGCCGGGGTCGGGGCGATCCGCACCGAGCGCGACACCGCAGGCACCACGCTCTCGGGCGCCGTGGTGTGCGAGATCGCCGGGACGACCTACTGGCTCGTGGTCAACATCGGCGACTCCCGCACGTACCTCCTCGCGGACGGCACGCTCAGCCAGGTCAGCGTGGACCACTCGCTCGTACAGGCCATGGTGGACGGCGGCGCGCTGTCGGCCGACGACGCGCAGCGGCATCCGCAGCGCAATGTCGTCACCCGTGCGCTCGGCGCCGGCTCGAGCGCGGCGCCCGACTACTGGATGCTGCCGACCGGCGACGGCGACCGCGTGCTGGTGTGCTCGGACGGCGTCACCAAGGAACTGTCGACCGATCTGATCCGCGGCGTCCTGCTCGACGAGCCCTCGCCGCAGGCGGCGGCCACCCGCCTCGTACACGAGGCGCTGCTGCGGGGCGGGCGCGACAACACCACCGCCGTCGTCGTGGACGCCCGCATCGCCGGCGCGCTGGACGACGACCCCACCTCTCCCGGCGTCGAGGTCGACGAGGACACCCGGCCCCGGGAGCCGGATCCCGAAGGAGACCGCAATGCGCGTGTATAGCAGCGGCGACTGGTTCGCGCTCGCACGCCCCGGGGTGATCGCCCTGCTCTCGCCAGGCATCCCGCGGCAGGCGCTGGACCGCATGTGGGACGCCCTGCGAAGCGGGGGCGACGGGCTCGCCGCGGTGCTCGGCGCGCTGGTGGAGTGCTGCGGCGCCGGCCTTGCCGCCCTGCCGCCGTTCGCCGTCGTCACGGTGGACACAGCCATCGACGAAGCCCGCGTCATCGTGCGCGGAGAGGTCGAGGCATCCGTCGTCGCAGGCGACACGCGCCGCGAGATCTCGGGCATCGGGGTCACCACATGGCACGAGAGCGTGATCGGCGCGCCGCAGGGCATCACGCTGGCCGTGCCCGGGATCCGAGGCGACGCGCTGCCGATCGTCGAAGGCATCGTGCGCGCGAGCGCCGTCACCTGGACGGTGAAGGCGGATGCCGCGCCCCCCGCCCTCGGCCAGACGCGCCTGAACCCGGTGGAGGACGCGGCCGTGCGCACGCCCCCGGCCGAATCGATCATCAGCAGCATCCCGACCGCGCCGCCTCCGCCGCCTCCGCCCCCGCAGCCTCCGATCGCCGCCGATCGCGACCCCGACGGCGACCACGACGGCGAGACGGTCTCGCTCGCGCAGCTCGCCGAGATCCAGGCGCGCCTCGGGCTCGTCGACGCGGTGGCGGGGCATCCGTCGCCCGGGTCGCGAAGCACGACGACCCCGACCCTGGTCGTCTCGACGGGCGAGCGCGTGCGACTGGACCGCGCTGTCGTCATCGGACGCCGGCCCCGGGCGCTGCGGGCCACCGGGGTCGTGCCCCACCTCATCGCGGTGCCGAGCCCGAACCAGGACATCTCGCGCAGCCACCTCGAGCTGCGAGTCGAGGGCGGCGACGTCGTCGCGGTCGACCTCGACACGACGAACGGCACGATGCTGCTGCGGGTGGGCTCAGATCCCGTGCGGCTGCAGTCGGGGGAGTCCACCCTCGTCGTGGCCGAGGACCGGCTCGACCTCGGCGAGGGCGTCGTCCTCACGTTCGAGGACCTCGCATGAGCGCCCGCATCCCCTCTCGCCCACCGGAGCTTCCCGGCTTCGAGCAGGTGCGCCTGCTCGGTTCGGGCGGCTTCGCCGACGTGTTCCTGTACCAGCAGCTGCATCCGCGCCGGCAGGTCGCGGTCAAGGTGCTGCTCAAGGAGCGGCTCGACACCGAGAGCGCGCACGGGTTCACCGAAGAGGCGAACCTGATGGCGCAGCTGGCGACGCATCCGTCGATCGTCTCGGTCTATCAGGCGGGCGTCTCGGGCGATGGACGCCCGTATCTCGTGATGGAGTACTGCTCCCGGCCGAACCTGCAGGTGCGGCACCGCAAGGAGCGCTTCTCGGTCGCCGAGGCGCTGCGGGTGGGCGTCCAGATCGCGGGCGCCGTCGAGACGGCCCATCGCGCCGGCATCCTGCACCGCGACATCAAGCCGGCGAACATCCTGGTCACCGACTACGGGCGCCCCGCGCTCACCGACTTCGGCATCTCGGCGACGATCGACTCGCAGCTGACGGGCATGAGCGTGCCGTGGTCGCCGCCGGAGTCGTTCCGGATGCCGCCGCAGGGGCATCCCTCGTCGGACGTGTACTCGCTGGCCGCCACGATCTACACGCTGCTCACGAACCGCAGCCCGTTCCAGCTGCCGGGCGCGCCCAACGCAGAGATCGACGTGATCTCGCGCATCCAGTCGATGCCGGTGCCGCCGACCGGTCGCCCCGACGTTCCTCCGTCGCTGGAGGCGGTGCTCGCCAAGGCGATGGCCAAGAACGCCGCCGATCGGCATCAGAGTGCGATCGAATTCGCCCGGGCGCTGCAGCGCGTGCAGATCGAGCTCGCGATGCAGACCACCACGATCGACGTCGTCGAAGACGAGTTCGTCGCCGAGGAGGAGGACGACGACGAGGGCCGCACGCGGTTCCGCGGCATCACCAGCATCGACGCTCAGGATGCCGCGGCCCCGCCGATCTCGACGACGACCGGCGCGCGCACCGCCGATCGAGCCGCCGAGACGGTCACCCGGCGCACACCGGGGCTCACGCCCGATCTCGGCGGGTCGACCGTGCGGCGGCCGGCGGGTGCCGCAGGCGCCTCTCCGGGGCGAGCCGGAGTGGTCGACGACACCGTGCGGCGGCCGGGGGCGGGCGCGGTGCCGTCCTTCGCGCCGGCGGGCGCGGCATCCGTCGACGACACCGTGCTGCGGCCCGCAGCCGCGCCCGACATCGTGACAGAGCCCGCACCGGCGCGCCGCCGCGGCGGGATCGCGTGGGCGGCCGGGACAGCGGTGGCGCTCGTGGCCGCCGCAGTCGTGGTCGCGCTCGTCGTGCTCCCGGGCGCGACGGCCGACACGCCCGACACCGATCGCTCGGTGCAGGCCCCGGTCGACCCGATCGGCGACGAGGGCACCGTGCCGGACGTGACCGATCTGGCCGGGCAGGTCGCCGGATCGGAGGTCGTGTTCAGCTGGACGAATCCCGATCCGCAGGACGGCGACACCTACCTGTGGCGCCCGGTCGTGCCGGGCGAGTCCTTCACCTTCGACGAGACCGCTCAGCCGACGGTGACCGTCGCGGCAGCGGCATCCGGGCTCACCTGCATCGAGGTGCTGCTCGTGCGCGAGGGCGGGCGATCGGCCACCCAGGGCGTCGAGGAGTGCGCGCCGTGACCGGCGGGGTCGTCGCGATCGACCGCGGCGAGGATCTCGACGCCGAGGTCGTCATCGAGTACTGCGGCGAGTGGTTCCCGGTCGATCCCGCCGTGCCGTTCACGGTCGGACGCGAAGCCGATCTGAGCGTCGACGACAACCCGTTCCTGCACCGCCGCCTGCTCGAGATCAGCCGGCGCGACGACTTCTGGATGCTGCACAACGTCGGCACGCGCCTGGCCGTCACCGTCACCGACGGCCGGGGCCGGCTGCAGTCGTGGCTCGCGCCGGGCGGGCGCCTGCCGCTCGTGTTCGGACGCACCTCTGTCGTGTTCACGGCGGGGCCGACCACGTACGAGTTCGCGATCCTCGTGGCCGAGCCCGCGTTCAGCGAGACCCACCCCGCCTCGCTCGAGGGCACGACGACGATCGGGGACGTCACGCTCACCGAATCGCAGCGGCTCTTGATTCTGGCGCTCGCCGAGCCCATGCTGCTGCGCGACGGCAGCGGGCTCGGCGAGATCCCCACGAGCGCGCGGGCTGCTGCCCGGCTCGGCTGGGCGACCACCCGGTTCAACCGCAAGCTCGACAACGTGTGCGAGAAGTTCGCCCGCATCGGCGTGCAGGGGCTGCGCGGCGGTGCCGACTCGTACGCCACGAACCGCCGCATCCGGCTCGTCGAGTACGCGATCGCGGCGCGCGTCGTCACCCGCGCCGACCTCGCCCTGCTCGACGACGAGGCGGCGAGGTGGGCATGAGCGCGGATGCCACGGCCCGCGGGGTCCGGGTGGTGAATGTTGCCCATCGACCGGGATGCCTCGGCACTTCTAGTTTCAGAGCACCGGAGCGACATGCGGGCAGGTCGCACCGGCCGGCGCGAGAGCAGGGGTCTCGACGCGCCCCGTGGGGCGGATTGGGGGCAGTCCGCCCCACGGATACACGCAGAAGTCTGGGGAGAGGTCGATGAGCGGTCTGATCGGTGCTGACGTCGAGCAGCTGCGGGCGCTCGCCGCGCAGTTCGAGGCGTCGGCGGAGCAGCTGGACGCGGGGCGGATGACCGTGGGCGACGCCATCCGCGTCAAGGCGTGGTTCGGACCGAACGCCATCGAGTTCCGCGCGCAGTGGGACAACCAGCACAGCCTCAAAGTGAAGGCCGCCGCGCAGCGCCTGCGGGATGCCGCGACCACCCTGCGCCGAAACGCCGACGACCAGGAGCACACGAGTGCGGACGACGGCGGGGTTGGGGGCGAGCGGGCGCCCGGCATCCCGCTGTTGCCTTCGCCCTCGGATCCTGACCTGCTTCAACGATGGCGCGACGAGCGCTGGAACCAGGATTCTGGGTTCGCTCTTCCGGGAGCTCCGCGAGACGACGGCATGTCCGTGCCCAAAACCAACCCCGGTATCACGGAGCACTCGGTGTTCTCCTGGCTCCAGGATCGCCTCGAGTGGACGCCTGACCGCTCTGCACCGGTGCTGGGATCCTTTGATGCGGGGTTCTTCCTGAGCAAGCTGCCGGGAGTCGGCCACGTCACATCCGCGATCGGGCTGGGCGACGTGCTGTACGACCCGAACGCTGGTTGGCGCGATCGGGCTTTCGCTGTTGCCGACTTCGTCGTCGATGCCGGGTCAAGTGCCTTGAAGGCCGGCGCGGCTGCGACTGGAGCTGTCGGCTATCTCGGCGGCGTTGCGGTCGCTCAGGTCTGGGACGTTGTGAGCCTCGCTTCGCAGACGGACTGGGGTGTCGATCAGGCGATGCGGAACTTCGACTACGTCGTCAAGTCGCCCGGTGAGGCGGCTGTGGCTGCAGCGCAGGCGGTTGTGGATTACGTCCCAGACCTCATCGACAACCTCTGGCCCTTCTAGGAGACGACATGAACCAGCTGCTCACCGATGACGAGATCCTTGCGGCGGCCGCAGCCGCTGGCCGGAACTGGCCATTGCCGTTGCTCACCGTGAGAAACGAGCCTGCCGCGCTGAGAGCCGCCGCCTTCCGAGGTCTGCGCTCGCTGATCGTCAGGGGACTGGCAACACCGCTCGAGCAGGAGACCACGACTATTGAGCCTCGACTCAGGGCGCTGATCGAGCGGATCGCGGATGCGCGGCGCGCGACCATTGCGCACGTGAGCTTGTCGGAGCGCCCGGTGCTGGCCGGATCGTCGTACGCCGTATTCGCCGACGACGCTGGTCTTGTCGTCGACGTCGGCAATGCCATGGGCGTTCATGCGATCTCGACGAGTGACGTCCGTGGCGGGATGAACGGCCTGGTCGAGTTCGTTCGCACTCGCTTTGCGCCTCGCCCGGACGTCCGACTGCCCGAAAGCGGGTGTGTTCTCGTCGCCGACTCTCCAGGCGAGCGGTCGCTGCGCGTTCGTCCGGGCTTGATCGAGATCGGATCCATGCGTCGGGGGGCGGACGGGATGAGATTCGACACCGACGAATCGACCGCAGACTTCGGCTTCGTCGAACGGCTCTTCGCCAACGCGGCGTAGACGAGAGCATTCTCGAGAAAGGCGCACGTGATGACCGATCTGTCTGATCCAGACGCCGTCGCGGTTCGGAACCCAGCCACTGACGGCGCGACTCTTGCCGAGGTCGCCGGACGACGTCCCGATCTGGGATGGGCCGTCGTGTGGCATCCGAACGCCTACGACGGGCTTCACGATTGGCTGGCCTTGAGACCTGTCGCCGCCGCTGAGAAGGCTTTGGAGGGCCTCGCTGCGCTCGATCCGGTGACTCTCGCGACCTCGCTCGCCCCGAGCGAGGTCGCGTCCCTGCAGCCGTCCGGCGAGTCACTCGGAAGGATGAAGACTGCGGACGCAGTGGAGAGATTCGTCGGGTTCGGAGACGTCGCAAGCATCGCAGAAGTCCTTCCGTTGCCTGAGCGGCGGTTGCTCTCCCTCTACGGAGACGTGTGGGCGGGGCCGGACGTCGTGAGTTCGGAGGGAGGTTCGCTTGAGTTCACCTCGATGGACCTCGATCCCTCCGGTGGCAGCGAGCGCGTCGAGGCGAGGGTGGAAGACGTCAGCTTCACCCTGCGCGCGGCCCAGGGGGAATGGGACATCGCTTACCGAATGCACGACTCGTGTGTCGAATGGGTGAGGACCTTCTACGGCACGCAGACGAATCCGGACGGAGGAGGCGCCTGCCTCTCGGACATCTCCCCACACCAGGACCTGGCTCTCAGCGACACGAAGCTGATCATCGTCCGCGAGGGCGAGGGATGGCTGGTCAGTCCGCTGCAGACCGCTGCGACTGCCGCGGTTCGCGCATCGAGTGAGCTCTCGCAGATCGCAGCCGGCTCACAAGGTGGGAACGACTGATGCCCCCGCTCGCGTCATCCGATGCCGAGCTCGCGGGCGATTCACGGGAACTGGACCGCCACGACACCCGCACGGTCACCACACCACGAGAGGAATCACGCGAATGACCGCACCACGAACAGGCGAGCCTCCGCTCGACCAGCCCTACCCCGGCGCGCCGTTCGGCGCGGCCTTGCTCAGATTCTGGAAGAAGGGGCTCACATTCAGCGGGCGCGCGAGCCGCTCGGAGTTCTGGAAGGCCTGGGGCGCGATCTACGGCGTGATCGTCGCGATCTACCTGCTGGCGGTGATCGTCGCCGCCGCGGCCAGCAGCTCGTACGACTCGGGCGGACTGATCTTCGCGGGTTTCCTCAACATCGTCGTGCTGCTGGTGGCGCTGGCGACCGCGATCCCCGGGATCGCCCTGTTCGTCCGGCGCCTTCACGACGGGAACCGCTCGGGGGCGCTGTACTTCCTGGGGCTGATCCCCTTCGTCGGAGCGTTCATCCTGCTCGTGTTCATGCTGACGGAGTCCGACCCGCGCGGGGCCCAGTACGACCTGCCCGGCGGCGCGAGGCCGAGCGGGGGCGGCTACGGGGCTCCTCACTCCGGGTACACGCCCGGGCTGCCTCCGGCGTTCGCGCAGGGCGGCCCGGCCTTCGCGCCGGTGCCTCCTCCGCCGGCGCCGCAGTACGCGCCGACCTTCGCGCCCGTTCCGACACCCCCGACGTCGAGTGCCGCCGGATACGCTCCGGTGCCGCCCCCGCCTGCTCCGCCGACCGCGTCGTCGTTCGCTCCGGTGCCGCCTCCGCCTGCTCCGCCGACCGCGTCGCCGTTCGCGCCGGTGCCGCCCCCGCCCCCGGCCGTGGCTCCGAGCGCTCCTGAGTCCTTCGTCCCGGAGGCATCCGCCGCGCCGGCCTACACACCACAGGCGTCCGCCGCGGTGCCGCCGCCGCCTGCTCCGCCGACCGCGGCAGCTCCGATCGTGTCGGGCGTTCCCGGGGGAGCGTCGGCATCGTCGAGCTTCGTGCAGCCCGCGGCATCCGATGACGATCTGGATGCCACGCGGGCCTCGGTGCCCTCATCCCCCTCGACCTGGGTGCTGCGGCTGCCGGACGGCCGGCGCCTGCCGGTCGAGGGGACGATCTTCATCGGACGCGACCCCGTCGGCGACCCCACGGCGACGCACGCGGTGCTCGTGCCCGTCGACGATCCGCTCAAGTCGATGTCGAAGACGCACGCGCGCATCGACGCGACCGCCGGCCTGCTGACGGTCACCGACCTGCACTCCACGAACGGCACCACCGTGCGCGACGCGGCCGGGGCGACGATCGCCCTGACCCCGGGCGTCGCGCGGGGCGTGGCATCCGACGGTCAGGTCCTGTTCGGCGACTACGTCGCCGAGCTCGGCCGCAACGCACAGTGAGGACGCGACCATGACAATCCACAACGACATCCGCTCCGCCGCGTGGAGCGCCCTGCAGGATCCGGCCACGACGGGCGCTGAGCTTGCCGCGATCGCCGCCGAGCACCCGGAGTTCGCCGGGGCGATCACGCGCCACCCGAACGCATACCCCGACCTCGTAGAGTGGGCGCGGAGTGCCGCTGCGCACCCGGCTGAGTCCCCGGCATCGGGTGCCGACGCGGGGAACGGCGTGTCGTACTCGCGCAGAGGGCGACGGCTGTGGATCATCTCGGCCGCGCTGCTTGCGGCATCGGCCGTCGTCGACACCTTCTTCGCCGATCTCATCGCGGCGGCCTCCTCTTCCGGCCCGCGGATGCTCATCAGCACGGCGACCCTGGCCGGCGTCGTGGTTTGCTCGGTTCTGCCGATCGTCTCGGCCGCAGTCGCCGGGCGCACGGTGGGGCGAAAGGTCGGCGGCATCGTGCTCGCGATCGTCGCGGCGGGGGTCGTCGCCCTGCTCATCGGCACGAGCGCCGTGCAGAGCGGGTGGGAGTCCATCGTGAGTTTCGGCCTGCCGTGGGCCGGAGCATCGACCTCTGTGTCGAACGCACTCTTCTGCCTGCTGTGGACGAGCGCCCTGTTCGTGAGCTGGGCCATCACGTGGAGCGTTCGCGCACGCGGGTACCTCGGCCTGATCCCTCTGGCGGCAGCTCCGGTGATCGCGGTGCTGCTCGGCTATCTCGTGTACCGATCATTGTTCGGACTGCTCCTCGGCGGTCTGGTCGGCGTCGTGCTTCCCGCCGCCGCCGTGGCGATCGCGCTGTGGGCGAGCCGCGCCTCCGACCGCGCGGCGGCTCGCCGGGGCGCGGCATCCGTCCCGTCCTCGTTCGGCGGCCCGACCGCATCCGATCGCACGAACACGATGGCGATCCTGTCGCTCGTGCTCGCGTTCGTGTTCTCGATTCCCGCCGTGATCCTGGGCCATGTCAGCCTGAGCCAGATCCGCCGCACCGGCGAACAGGGCCGCGGCCTCGCGATCGCGGGCCTCGTGCTCGGCTACCTCGGGATCGCGGGGGGCCTCATCGCCGCGATCGCCTGGCTCGTGCTCCTCTCGACGGTCTCGTCGAGCTACCCGTACTGAGAGGCGCGCCGTGACCGGGATGTCCTCGCGCGAGGCGGCGTGGCACGCGTTGCACGATCCGGCGACGGATGCCGCGACCCTCGCCGCGATCGCGCAGGCGCATCCGGAGTTCGCGGACGCCGTGGCGCGGCATCCGAACACGTATCCGGAGCTGCGGGAGTGGGCGCTGCGGGCCGCGGCGGCGCCGGCCGCGGCCACCGCGGCGACGCCCGCGGCGGCGGCGGCCGCGATCACCGGCACGAAGGCCGACCCCGATGCGGCGTCTCGGGGCGCGGGATCGAGGCGGCGCATCCTGATCGGCGGCGCGGTGCTGGGCGGCCTGCTGCTGCTGGGCGGAGGTGTCGGAATCGCGGTCGCCGTCTCGAGCGCGAGCGGCCCTGCATCCGAGCCGCAGACGGTCGGGACGCCGACGCCGACGCCGACGCACAAGGCGCAGGTGGCCCCGACGCCTTCCGCGACGCCGACACCGTCACGGCCGCTCTCGCTCGCTCCCGGCGAGGGCTACCTGGTCATGGGGGACCTTCTCGTCGACGGCGACGCGCAGGGCAGCGACGTGGCCGATCGCGTGCAGGGCCCGGTGCGGGTGTTCACGCCCGAGACGGGGGAGCTCCTCGTCGATGCCGCGCAGCTGCTCGGCGCGGACGAGGTGACAGGGCAGACCTGGACCCTCGCCGGCCTCGATGACGCGAGCTACCTCGTGGGACTCGTCGAAGTGCGTGAACCGGCTTCTGGTCTCGATCCCGAGCAGTGGGTCACGTCGCTGGTGAGCGTCGGTGTCCGCGAGCACACGGGACGCGTCGTCGCACGCGTGCCCGTCGTGACGGCGTCGTGCGAGGATGCGGCGTGGGGCTGGACGCTGGCGGGGTCCGGCGGGGACGCGGTCGCCGCAGGGGTGTCGCTGCGCGACGACGTGCGCTGCGAGAGCGATGAGAAGTACACGGCGGCGTGGAGCACGACGACCGGCGAGGTGATCTGGCGGGTCGACGGGGTGAGCCCGGCGGGCTCCGCGCTCGGCACGATCCTCTCGTGGGACGACGACCCGCTGGATGCCTCGTGCGAACGGGTCATCGGGCGCGCCGTCGTCGACGGGCGAGAGCTCTTCCGCTACAGCGGTGCCGAGCACCGGGTCGAGAAGCGGTGCACGGTGTCGATCCCGGATGCAGACCTGTCCGCGGTGTTCGAGAGCCAGGCGCAGAAGGGCCGCATCTGGACCGTCGACGTCGACTTCGACGACGACGATGCGCAGAGCGTCTCGTACGACGCGCGCACGGGCGAGCAGCTCCAGGTGCGCCAGCCCGTGGTCGCCTACGATCCCGCCACGGGCATGGCTCTCGCGGTCGGATGGGATCCGACGCGATCCGAGCGGCGTGGACTGGAGGTCTACGACACCCGGAGCGGCGCCACGGCGTTCACGATGGATGAGGAGCGCTATCAGGATCTGAACGTCCGGCCGCTGTCTCTCGTCGAGGGCATGCTCTACCTCGAGACCAGCGACCAGACGCTCGCGATCGACGTCGAGACGGGAGCCGTCGTCGATGACGCGGTCGTCGTTCACCCGCTGGCCGTCATGGGCGACTACGTCTACCTCAGCGACGGCGGGCTTCGCGCGCGCTGACTCGAACTCGGGCTTCCAGCAATCGAACATATGTACTAATGTAGGGGTATGACAGACATCCTGCAGCACGACGTTCCGGAGCTTGCTGCGGACGTCGCTGTTGTCGAGGAATGGATGCTGGCGCCCGACGCGGTCGGCCTGGTGCTCGAGGCCGCCACGATGGAGGCGGTGTTCGCCGCGCAACGTCTGGAGCGTGTTGATGCGATGCGTCGTGAGCTGCTCGCGGAGGCGCCGGCGCGTCGGGTGGGCGACACCGAGGTCAGGGAACGGTCGATCCGGCTCGAACTGGCCGCGGCGATGCGCGTCAGCGAGTACGCGGCCGGTCGCATGCTTCAGCTGGCGGAGGCGCTGGTGCACCGGTATCCGCGCGCACTGGATTCGCTTGCCGGGGCGCGTATCACACTCCGGCATGCGGAGCTGCTCGTCGATGAGATCGACCGGCTTCCGGCCGAGCTGCGCGAACTCGTCGTCGCCCCCGCGGTCGTCCTGGCCGAGGCGGAGGCTGTCGGGCCGTTCCGGCGGGCGCTTCGCACACTCGTCGAACGGGCACAGGCCACCACCATCGAGGAACGCACCCGTGCCGCGCTCGAACACCGTCGGGTCGTGCTCGAACACGGCAGCGATGGGATGAGCGCGCTCACCGTGTTCGCGCCGTCGGTGGAACTGCAGGCCATCCACGCGCGTGCCACCGCGCTCGCGAAGGCGATCACCGCACACGAAGAAGAGACCCGCACGCTCGACCAGGTACGCGCCGACGTGCTCTGCGATCTGCTCATCGACGGCACCACCGAGTCCACTCCGGCCGAGGCTCGGGGTATTCGTGCAACGGTGGTCGTCACCGTCCCCGCGCTCTCGCTGCTCGACGACCACGCCGCCGGGGTCGGCGACCAGCCCACCGTCGAAGGCGTCGGCCCGATCCCGCTCTCGCGGGCGCGTGAGCTGTGCGGCGGCGACAGCGGCTGGATGCGGGTGCTCACCCACCCCGAGACCGGAATGGTCCTCTCGGTCGGCCGCGAGCAGTACCGTCCGCCCGCCGCCCTCCGCAAGCTCACCCGCTGGCGGGCCGACCGGTGCATGGCGCCCGGTTGCGGCGTGCCCGCCTCGCGGTGCGAGATCGACCACAACCTCGCCTGGCACGACGGCGGGCACACCTCCCTCGACAACACCGCGCCCTTCTGCAAAGGGCACCACATCGTCAAGCATCACGGCGGCTGGATGGTCAGGCAGCTGCCCGACAGCGGCGGCGCCATCGAGTGGATCTCACCCACCGGGCGACGATACGTCGTGCGCCCCGAACGCCGAGTCCCCGTCTTCCGGCCAAGCCCGCCGCACCCGGCGAGCCCGGCCCGGAGTCTCGACGACTCCTCGCCACCGTTCTGAATCGCCCCGGGTCTCGTGGGTGATTGGGTTCAGGCTCGGGTCTTGGTTCGGCGACGATCGATGAGGAGGCCGAGCGGGATGAATACGAGCCCGACCGCGCCGACCGTGAGGCTGGGTGGCCAGGAAGAGGTCACGCCTGCCTGCTGGTAGAGCCAGGGTGCAACGAAGCTCGTGATGATGACGAGTAGGACGCCGGCGAATGTGAACGTGCTCGGCAACCTACCGGCCGCAAGTCCGGGGGCGAGAGCGATCACCCCTGCTCAGCACCTCAGCTCCCGAAGATGTGGGTCACCCGGGACCCCGTTAGGTGCAGGACCGGGTTCGGGCGCAAGTAGTGCCCCTTAACGTGGTGTAGCGCGCGGTGGCCGGGTCCGTCTTGGACGTGGACGCGGTCACCGTGTGATCTTTCGAGTCAACCTGGGCATCGAGATCGCGTCGAACCCGTGGCGCGTGAGCTCGCCGCAGGCCATGAGCTTCGCGGTGCGCTCGTTGCGGTCGAAGGAGAGCTGGTGCCGGATCGCGGACGCTGCGTAGACCAGCGCGCGCACCTGGCGATCCGACTTGCCTGCGAGGTGGTCCAGAAGGTCGGCGTGGGCATCGCGCAGGAGAGCGCCGTCGCCATCGGGCGCCGGGCGGCCCGCGTGGATCAGCCCGCGACCCTTCCCGCCTCGATCCGCACCTCCCGGTCGACGAGGCCGGCGGGCACGTCGACGTGCGAGATCAGCACGACCGCGCGATCGTCGCCGACAGCGCCGAGAAGGTCGGTGAGCAGGGCGTCGGATGCCGCGGGGTCGACGCCCGCCGTCGGCTCGTCGAGCACCACCACGGGGAATCCCGCGAGCATCGCCCGCGCGAGAGCGATGCGCTGCGCCTGTCCGCCTGACACGAGTCCGCCGCGGTCGCCGACGCGGCTGTCGAGGCCTCCGCGATCATGTGCCCACTCCGCGAGGCCGACGCGGTCGAGGACGGCCCAGAGGTCGGCATCCGTCGCCGAATCGCGCGCGAACAGCAGGTTCTGGCGGATCGACTCGTCGAACAGGTAGGGGCTCTGCTCGCACAGCCCGACCGTGCGGCGCACGTCGTCGGGCGCGAGCTCGCGCACCTCGACCCCGCCGATGCGGTACGAGCCGGCGTAGTCCAGGAACCGCACGAGCACGTGCGCGAGCGTCGTCTTGCCGGCGCCCGTGGGTCCTGTGACGAGCACGCGCTCGCCGGGGGCGATCGTGAGGGTCACGTCCGCGAGGCGGCCGGAGTCGTCGACGCCCGCCCCGCTCGCCGCTGACGCCTCGAGTGGAGCCTCTGGGCGCGTGGGCCCCGCCCCGCCCCGGGCCGGCCAGCGGGCCGAGACTCCGCGCAGCTCGATGCCGGCGCCGAGCGCGGGGGCGACCCCCGTCGCCGGCGGCCCTTCGGCGGGGAGCTCGGCGGGAACCTCGGATGGAACCGCCTCGGCGATGCGCTCGGCCGCCGCGCGCACCTGCCGCCACGACGCGAGGGCGAGGGGGACGGGGCCGAACACCTCGAACACCGCCATCGGCAGCAGCACGACCACAGCGAGCGCAGGGCCGGTCAGCCCGTCGCTCAGCTGCGGCGTGGCGGCGGCCAGGGCCGCGAGCGAGGCGACGCCGGCGAGCAGCGACACCGCGCCCGCGGTGAGCCCCTGCGCGGTCGCGCGGCGGATCGTCGCGCGGCGGAGCGCCTCGTCGGCGTCGCGCACCCGGGCGGCCGAGGCATCCGTCGCATCGAACGCGGTGAGCATGTCCAGGCCGACGAACTGGTCGAGCAGGGCATCCGAGAGCCGCGCGCGCAGCGGCGCGATCTCGCGCTCCGCGCGGGCGCCGGCGGCCCAGCCGACCCACACGGCGAGCGCGAAGGCGACCGCGAGGCATGCCAGCAGCGTGAGCGCGGCGGGGACCGACGCGAAGGCCACGGCGACGACGCTCGCGAGCGATGCCAGCCCCGCGACCGCGATCGGCTGCACCACGCGCAGCGGGAGGTTCTGCAGCTCGTCGACGTCGTCGACGACGCCCGACAGCAGTGCTCCGCGCCCGGTGCCGCCGAGGCCGTCCGGTGCGAGGGGCACCAGGCGCCGCACGAGCCCCGCGCGCACGGTCGCCAGCTGCGCGAGGGCGGCCTCGTGCCCGGTCAGGCGCTCGAGGTAGCGGAACACGCCCCGGCCGAGCGCGAACGCCCGCACCGCGACGATCGCCGCCGACAGGTAGAGCAGGGCCGGCTGCTCGGCCGCGCGCGTGATCAGCCACGCGCTTGCGGCGAGCAGCGCGATCGCGCTCGCGGCCGTGCCGAGGCCCGACAGCACGGCGGGCGCGAAGCGCGCCGCCCGCGGCTGGGCCGAGCGCACGATACGGCGCGCTTCGGGGGCGATCACGAGATCACCTCCGCGCGGTCCAGCACGACGATTCGGTCGGCGATCGCCCGCGCCGACGTGCGGTGCGACACGAGCAGCACGCCCGCCCCGGCGTCGGCCTCGGCGCGCAGCGCCCGCCACAGGCGCGCCTCGGTCGCGGCATCCAGTGCGCTCGACGGCTCGTCGAGGGCGAGCACCCGCGCGCGACCGGACCGCAGGCGGTACAGCGCCCGGGCGACGGCGACGCGCTGCGCCTGCCCGCCGGACAGCCCCCAGCCGAGCGCGCCCAGCGTCGTCGCGAGGTCGACGTCGTCCGCCTGCGCTGCGGCCAGGCACGCGCGCGCCAGATCGGCGTCGGGGGAGGGGTCGCCGAGGGCGACGTTGTCGAGCACCGTGCCCGACATGAGCGCCGCGCGCTGATCGGACCACGACAGGATGCCTCGGGGCGAGGCATCCGTCATCCCCTCGACCAGCACCTCGCCTTCGCACTCGGCGAACCCGAGCAGGGCGGCGAGCACGCTCGACTTGCCCGCGCCGCTCGGCCCCTCGAGCAGCACGATCTCGCCCGCGTGCACCGCGAGGTCGACGGCGGGGAGCAGATCGTCGCCGCGCCGCACGCGCAGCGCGCGGGTCTCCAGCAGCGGCGTCGTCGTCTCGTCTCGCTGCGCCCGCTCGACGACCCCCGACGTGTCACCGGCTTCCGAGTGCGGCAGAAAAGTGCGAGTGCGGCGCATAGATGTGCCGCGGTCGCGCGAAAGTGCCGCAGTCGCGCTGGAGGAGCCGACCGGCGTCGGGGTACCTGCGGGGGTGAGCCGCCGCGCCGCATCGAGCACGGAGAACACGTCGTCGGTCGCCGCGACGCCCTCGGCGGCGGCGTGGAACTGCACGCCGACCTGGCGCAGCGGCAGGTACGCCTCGGGCGCGAGCAGCAGCACGAAGAGCCCGATCGCGAGAGTGAGCTCGCCCGACAGCAGCCGCAGGCCGATCGTGACGGCGATGACCGCGACCGACAGGCTCGCGAGAAACTCGAGGGCGAACCCCGAGACGAACGAGACGCGCAGCACCGACATCGTCTCGCGCTTGTAGTCGCGGGTGACCTTCTCGATGGCGTCGGCGGCCCGATGCTGGCGGCCGAACGCCTTGAGGGTCCCGAGGCCGCCGACCGTGTCGGCGAAGCGCGCCGCGAGGCGGTGGAGCGTGCCGTACTGCCGGCGCTGCACGGCGCGCGTGGCGAGCCCGATCAGCACCATGAAGATCGGGATGAGCGGCATCGTCACGACGACGACGAGCGCCGACACAGGGTCGGCGACGAGGATCGCGACCAGCAGCACGGGCGTCACGATCACCGTCGCCACCAGCTGCGGCAGGTACCGCCCGAAGTACGCGTCGAGAGCTTCCAGCCCGTGGCCGGCGGTCACCGCGAGCGAAGCCGCGTTGCGCTGCGCGAGCCATCCCGGCCCGAGCCGGCCGATCGCCGCCACGAGCGCCGCGCGCAGCTGCAGCGACGAGCGGGCCGCCGCATGCGCGGACACGCGATCGGATGCCGCCACCAGCGCCGCCCGCACCACGACGAGCCCGAGCCCGGCCGCGACAAGCGGCACGAGGTCGGCCACCGGCGCGCCCTCCAGCGCTCCGACGAGCGCCGTGGTCAGCGTCCACGCGAAGCCGACGATCACCGCCGCCTGCACGAGCGTCAGCGCGGCCGACAGCGCGAAGAAGCCACGGGAGGCGGACGCGTAGCGCAGAAGTCGGGGGTCGACGGGCTTCGCGCTCACGCGCGGGGCCGCGGCATCCTGTTCCCCCATCCCTTCGATCTTGCCACCCCGCGCGGGACGCGCGCGCAGAGTCAGTGCGCCGGGGCGGCGGCGGCCCTCTCGATGCGCGTGCGCGACACGCGCTTGCGGAAGACCCAGTACGTCCACGTCTGGTAGGCCAGCACGAGCGGCAGGAACACCAGCGCCGCCCACGACATGATCGTGAGGGTGTAGTCGGTGCTCGACGCGTTCTCGATGGTCAGGCTGTTGGCGGCATCCGTCGTGGAGGGCATCACATTCGGGAACAGCGCCAGCCACAGCGTCAGCACGGCCGCGACGATCGTCGCCGCGCCCAGGCCGAACGCCCAGCCCTCGGCGCCGCGCGCGTTGGCCAGCCACGAGCCGATGAGGCACACCGCGGCCACCGCCGCCAGCGCGATCACGAGCCCGACCGCCGGCGCGCCGGCGGTCAGGGCGTTCACGATCGTCCACACGAGGAAGGCTGCCGCCACGACGATCGTGGCAAGCCCCGACCGCAGGGCGAGACGCCGCGCGTCGTCGCGCACCTGGCCGTCGGTCTTGAGCGCGACGAAATACACGCCGTGCGTGAAGAACAGCAGCAGCGTCGTGAGGCCGCCCAGCAGTCCGTACGGGTTCAGCAGCGTCAGCAGCGACCCGGTGAACTCGTGGTCGGCGTCCAGCGGCACGCCCTGCACGATGTTCGCGACGGCGACGCCCCACAGAAGCGCAGGAAGGGCCGAGCCGACGACGATCATCGTGTCGAAGCCCTTCTTCCAGCGTGCGCCGTCGCGCTGGTGGCGGTACTCGAATGAGACGCCGCGCGCGATGAGGGCGAGCAGGATCAGCAGCAGCGCGAGGTAGAACCCGCTGAACAGCGTCGCGTACCACTCCGGGAACGCCGCGAACAGGCACGCGCCCGCGACGATCACCCACGTCTCGTTGAGGTCCCACACCGGCCCGATCGTGTTGATGATCTGCCGGCGCGAGATGTCGTCCTTGCCGAGGAACGGCAGCGACATGCCGACGCCGAAGTCGAACCCGTCGAGCACGAAGTAGCCGACGAAGAGGAATCCGACGATGAAGAACCAGAGGTAGGCGAGGTCCATGGCGTGCTCCCGATCTTCAGTAGACCGTCGTGGGGGTGTCTTCGAGCGCCGGCTCGGCGGGCGGCGGCGCGTCGGGGTCGGGCAACGGCTCGGGCCCCTTCTTCGAGGTCTTGATGATCAGCCCGACCTCGACCACCGCGAGGATCGCGTAGATGAGCGTGAACGTCACCAGCGACAGCAACACGTTCCAGCCGGGCACCGTCGGCGAGACGCCGTCCTGCGTGAGCATGAGGCTGAACACGATCCAGGGCTGGCGGCCCATCTCGGTGAACACCCAACCGACCAGGAGCGCGAACAGCGACGCCGGCCACGCCCAGATCGCGAGCTTCCAGGCCCAGGCGGGCACCGCCCGCTTGGCGTTGCGGCGCGTGAGCCACAGTCCCACGACCGCGACCAATGCGGCGAGGCCGCCGAGGCCGATCATCCAGCGGAACGACCAGTACGTCACCCAGAGGATCGGCGCGAAGTTGCCGTCGACCTGGTCGGCGAACTGCGGGAAGACCGTCGTGGCGTACTCCGCGTTGAGGTCGTTGATGCCCTCGACGCAGCCTTCGAACGAGTGCGTCGACAGCAATGCCAGCAGGTACGGCACCCGCAGCGACCAGATCTCGCCCGTGCCGTCGGGCGTTCCGATCGAGAACAGAGAGAACGAGGCATCCGCCCCGCATGCCGAGTCGAACATCGCCTCGGCCGCCGCCATCTTCATCGGCTGCGTCGCGACCATCACGAGGCTCAGCTGGTCACCCGAGATCACGACTCCGGCGAACGCGACGAGCATTCCCCACAGCCCGTACTTCAGCGACGAGCGCATCATCTCGAGGTTGCGCCCGCGCAGCAGCTGCCAGGCCGAGACCGAGATGATCACGCCCGCGGTCATCATGAACGCGGCGAACAGGGTGTGCGGCAGCGCCGCGAGGGCGACCGGGTTGGTCAGCACCGCGCCGAAGTCGGCCATCTCGGCGCGGCCGCCCTCCTCGGCGATGCGGAAGCCCACCGGATTCTGCATGAACGCGTTGGCCGCGATGATGAAGTACGCCGAGAACCACGCGCCGATCGTCGCGATCCAGATGCTTGCGAGGTGCAGGCCCTTGGGCAGCTTGTCCCACCCGAAGATCCACAGGCCGATGAAGGTCGCTTCGAAGAAGAACGCCATGAGCCCCTCGAAGGCGAGGGGCGCGCCGAAGACGTCGCCGACGAACCTGCTGTACGAGGACCAGTTCATGCCGAACTGGAACTCCTGCACGATGCCCGTCACAACGCCCATCGCGAAGTTGATCAGGAAGAGCTTGCCGAAAAAGCGCGTCAGGTGCAGCCACTTCAGCTTCGCCGTGCGAAACCACGCCGTCTGGAAGATCGAGACCGTCAGCGCCATGCCGAGGGTCAGCGGAACGAACAGGAAGTGGTACAGCGTCGTGAGTCCGAACTGCCAGCGAGCCAGCAGCAGCGGGTCGAGCAGGTCCATGCGCGCCTCCGGTCGTGTGGTTTCACGCGTCTCCTGCGGCCAAACGTAGCGTGCCGATCCGACGGCCACGAGTACCCCAGGCCGTGATTATTGCCAGGTGGGACCCGACGGTCCCGCACGCGGGTAGCCTCGACGCATGGCCAGCCAGCGACGGAATCCACCGCGAGGTGCGCGATGACGGCCGTGCCTGTGCTGATCGGCGTACGCCGACCCGTCGAAGAGCGCGCGGGCCAAGCGGCGGTCAGCGGCCCTCTCGTCGACACGCACGGGCGCACCCACCGCGACCTGCGCATCTCGCTCACCGACCGCTGTTCGTTGCGCTGCACGTACTGCATGCCCGAGCAGGGCAACGAGTGGCTCGCGCGTACGAGCATCCTGACCCTCGACGAGATCGAACGGGTCGCGCGGGTGGCCGCAGCCGCAGGCATCACGACGTTCCGCCTGACCGGCGGCGAGCCGCTGCTGCGGCCGGACATCGTCGAGGTCGTGCAGCGCCTCGCGCGCATCACCGGGCCGGGCGGCGAACCCGTCGAGCTCGCGATGACCACCAACGGCATCCGCCTGCGGCACTTCCTGCCCGGGCTCGTCGACGCGGGGCTGCGCCGCCTCAACATCTCGCTCGACACGCTCCGGCACGAGCGGTTCCGCGAGCTCACGCGTCGCGACCGGCTCGACGACGTGCTCGACGGGATCGCGGCGGCCGCGGCATCCGGTCTTCGCCCCCTCAAGCTCAACGCGGTCGCGATGCGCGACGTCAACGACGACGAGCTGGTCGAGCTGGTGGAGTTCGCGGTCGCGCACGGCGCGCAGCTTCGGTTCATCGAGCAGATGCCGCTCGATGCCGGCCACACCTGGAACCGCGCGCGCATGGTGACCCGCGAAGAGATCCTCGAGGCGCTGTCGGCGCGGTGGACGCTCACGCCGCTGCCGGGGCGCGGCGGGGCGCCCGCGGAGCGCTGGACGCTCGACGGCGGCCCGGACTCGGTCGGCGTGATCGCCTCGGTGACGGCGCCCTTCTGCGGCGACTGCGACCGCCTGCGGCTCACCGCCGACGGGCAGCTGCGCAACTGCCTGTTCTCTACGACCGAGTACGACCTGCTGCCCATCCTGCGGGCCGGCGGCGACGCGGTCGAGACCGGCATCGACCGGATGCTGCGCTCCTGCGTGCGCGGAAAGCTCCCCGGTCACGCGATCAACGACCCTTCCTTCCTGCAGCCCGCGCGGGGCATGAACGCGATCGGCGGCTGATCCCGGCCCGCGCGGGTCGAGATCAGGAGACTGCTGCGGGATCAGGACGGTTCGCACCCGTTCGTCCTGATCCGGGGCTCCTCTCCTGATCCGGCGACCTCGGGCCCCCGCCGGTCGGGACGGGCATACCCTGAACACATGGGACGCATCACGCAGCGCCGTGCGGTCACGCGCATCGTCCTCGGCGAAGACGGCATCGCGCAGCGCCGCCGGGCCGACGTGCTGGCCGTCGAGGAGCCGCTCGAGATCCGGGTCGGCGGGACGCCGCTCGCCGTCACGATGCGCACCCCCGGGCACGACGTCGAGCTCGCGGCGGGGTTCCTCGTCTCGGAGGGCGTGATCTCGCGCGGCGACGAGTTCCGCTCGGCGATCCACTGCGGCGGCCCCGGAACCGGCGGCGCCGACGGCAACACCTACAACGTGCTCGACGTGGCCCTGGCTCCCGGAGTCGCTGCGCCCGACCCCGACATCGCCCGCGCGTTCTACACGACGAGCTCGTGCGGCGTGTGCGGCAAGGCGTCGATCGACGCGGTCGAGACGACGTCGGCGTACGACGTGTCGACGGATGCCGCATCCGTCGACGTCGCCGTTCTGGCGGCGCTTCCCGACACGCTGCGCGAGCACCAGGCCGTGTTCGAGAAGACCGGCGGGCTGCACGCGGCGGCGCTGTTCGACGCGGCCACCGGCGAACTGCTGGTCGTGCGCGAGGACGTGGGCCGACACAACGCCGTCGACAAGGTGGTCGGCTGGGCGGTGCTCGAGGAACGCCTGCCGCTGCGGGGGACGATCCTGCAGGTGTCGGGCCGGGCGAGCTTCGAGCTGGTGCAGAAGGCGGCGATGGCCGGCATCCCGATCCTGTCCGCGGTGTCGGCGCCGTCGTCGCTGGCCGCCGAACTCGCCGAGGCCTCGGGCCTGACCCTGGCGGGATTCGTGCGCGGCCGATCGCTGAACGTGTACTCCCGACCCGACCGGGTGCGCGTCGAAGGCGAACGGCAGACGCTCTTGGCAAGTGGGGCCCTCCGAGGGTCTTGAGGGCGATCGGCGTTGAGGCAGGCGGGCCGACCTCGACGGAGTTCGAAGCGACACTCGAACATGTGTGCGAATGCGGATATCTCGACAACTGGTTGAATGGGTGTCATGCGTCGCTCTCGTGCACCCCGCGTGGCGCGCGGCGCTGTCGCGGCGACGGTGGCGACGTGGGTCGCCCTGTTGTCGCATGTGACGGCGGGCGGGGACGTTCCCGGCTGGCTGGGGCTGCTTGTTCCCTGGGTGCTGTCGCTGTCGGTCTGCACGATGCTCGCCGGGCGGACGCTCTCACTCGTGCGACTGTCTCTCGCGGTCGTCGTCAGCCAGGTGCTGTTCCACCTGCTCTTCGTGCTGGGCGCGGCCGCATCGCCGGCGGCGGGCCACCTCGAAGGGCATGTGCACGGCGCGCATATCGCGCTGAGCACAGGCAGCGCAGTGCCGGCCGCCCCGTTCGAGCTGCGGATGTGGGTCGGTCACGCCGTTGCCGCGTTCTTGACTGTCGCGGCGATCTACCGGGGCGAACGTGCCGCACGACGGTTGCAGGCCATCGCGCGCGAGGCGGTCGCCTGGGTTCGGCGCAAGGTCGTTCCATCGCTGACGTTCCGTTTCGCTCTCACCCCCGCCGTACGCCTGCCCGCCGTGATCGAGTCCGTCGTGCCGTTGCGCGACGCTCTGGCGATTTCCCTCCTGAGGCATCGCGGGCCCCCTCGAACAATCGTGCTCTGACGTTCTGCGTCGCCCACGTCCTGCGGCGATGTGTGGTCGTTCCGGTGTGTTCGCCGGTCTGAGTTCGCGCGCGGTTGCTCTCGCGGCGGTCGTTGCGCTGGAGGGGTTCGATATGCGCGCATTGCGCAATGGAGTCGTCGGCATGGTCGCGGGCCTGCTGCTCGCGCTCAGCGCGGCGGTCGCCGCATCTGCACATGACGAGTTGATCGCAAGCAGTCCCGCCGAAGGTGAGGCGCTCGCGTCCGCACCAGAGACGGTCACGTTGACGTTCACGGCGGACGTCATGACGCTCGGCGCGGCCATCGTCGTCGCGGACGGCTCGGGCGTCGATTGGGTGGCTGGTGAGCCGGTCATCGACGGCGGCACCCTCACGGTGCCGCTGCGAGAGGGTATGCCCGATGCGGGGTACGAGATTCGCTGGCGCGTGGTGTCCGCCGATGGGCATCCGATCGCCGGTCTGGTCCCGTTCACCATCGGGGACGCCGCACCGCTGGTGATGGAGCCGCCGAGGCCCGAGGCCGAGTCGGGCGACGCAGACGAGAACGATCAGAGCACACAGGCAGACGCGGCCATGCGGCTCGTCATCATCGGCGCGGGGGGCGCGGCTTCGGCCGTCGCCGTGTACGCGCTCATTCATCTCATTCGTCGCCGCAAGCGCGGCGGCGCCCCGGAGGGCGTGGACGAGTCCGTGGCTGCGGGGGACAGCATCGAAAGGCACGAGAACCTATGAACACCCGAACCAGAAGCACTCACATCGCGGCCCTGCTCGTGGCGAGCGCTCTCGCGCTCGCGGGTTGCGCCTCGGGCGCGCCTGAGGCGCAACCGGCAACCGCTGGAGAGTCCGTGACGATCTCGGATGCCTGGGTGAAGGCAGCCGACGAGGGCATGTCTGCCGCGTTCGGCGAGTTGACGAACTCATCTGACCAGGACGTGACCGTCACCTCGGCCACGAGCGAGGCATCCTCCATGCTCGAACTCCACGAGACCGTCGAGAACGACGCGGGCGAAATGATCATGCGGCCGATCGAGGGCGGCTTCGTCATCCCGGCAGGGGGCACGCTCCACCTCGAACCGGGCGGCAACCACATCATGCTCATGGACCTCACCGCCCCCCTCGCGGCTGGCGACGAGGCGACGTTCACTCTCACGTTCTCCGATGACTCCACGTACGAGTTCACCGCTCCCGTGAAGGACTACTCGGGCGCGAATGAGACCTACGAGGGCGACGACCAGGACACGGACGAGTAATGCCCGCACCCGACAAGGGCGCACGTCGATCCGGATCGACCCGGCGACAGTTTCTCATCGGAGGGGCTGTCGCCGGGGCCGGAGCCGCCGCCGCAATCGGAATCGACCTCGCGCTCAATCAGGCCCCCAGCACCTCGGCGGCATCCGTGCCCCTGAACGGCGATGAGGTGGTGCCCTTTCACGGCGCGCACCAAGCCGGCATCGACACCGACGCCCAAGCGCACGCCACGTTCGTAGGACTCGATCTGCACGCGGAGACGGACAGGATCGGCCTGCGGCGCATGATGCGGATTCTGAGCGACGATGCCGCACGCCTCACGCAGGGCGTCCCCGCGCTGGCCGACTCGGAGCCGGAACTGGCCCTGTCGCCCGCTCGCCTCACCGTCACGTTCGGATTCGGCCCGGCTCTCGTAGCGCGCGCGGGCGGCATCTCACCCGACTGGCTCGCGGCGTTGCCCGCGTTCGCCATCGACCGGCTTCAGCCTGAATACAGCGACGGAGACCTCTTGCTCCAGGTCGCCGCCGACGACCCGCTCACCGTCGCGCACGCCACCCGGATGCTCTTGAAAGACACGCGCAGTTTCGCGTCGGTGCGGTGGACACAGCACGGTTTCCGCCGCGCCTACGGGAGCGTCGCTCCCGGCACGACGATGCGCAACCTGTTCGGTCAGGTGGACGGAACGTCCAACCCCCAGCCGGGCACGTCCGATTTCGATGCCGTGGTGTGGGCGACGGGTGGGTGGATGGCAGGGGGAACCGGCGCAGTCATCCGCCGCACGCACATGAATCTCGACAAGTGGGATCGGCTCGACCGGGGCGGCAGGGAGCAATCGGTGGGGCGAACACTCGACAACGGAGCCCCCCTCACGGGCACCGGAGAGCGCGACGAACCAGACTTCGACGCGACGACGACGCTCGGATTCCCCGTCATCCCCGAGTTCTCCCACATGCGCCGCGCGCGCTCGGACAATCCGTCAGAACGCATCTTCCGACGCGGCTACAACTACGATCAGTCGCCGGCCGGCGCTGAGGTGTCCGACTCCGGCCTCATCTTCGTGTCATTCCAAGCCGACGTCGCCCGTCAGTTCGTCCCGATCCAGCAACGACTCTCAGATCTCGACTTGCTCAACGAGTGGACGACACCCATCGGCTCAGCCGTGTTCGCGATCCCGCCCGGATGCGACGTGGGCGGATACATCGGCGACACCCTGTTGACGTGACCTTCGGCGACGCGAGCGTCGAGGCCACGGCGTGGGCATTCGGTGCGCCGCCCCGGCGCCCCGATGCCCGCGGTGTGCGAACGGTTCCGCGTCGCCTACGCGCCCTGAGGCTCCCAGCCGAGCGCCGGTGCGACGTGCGAGGCGAACGACTCGACGACGCGCAGGTTGAACTCGACTCCGAGCTGGCTCGGGATGGTGAGCATGAGCGTGTCGGCCGCGGCGATCGCGGCATCCTGCTGCAGCTGCTCGATCAGCACGTCGGGCTCGGCGGCATAGGTCTTGCCGAAGGTGGTGCGCAGCCCGTCGATGACGCCGATGCCGTCGCTGTCCTGGCGTCCGCCGAAAGAGAGGTGGTCTTCGGCGGTGACGAGAGGGAAGACCGAGCGGCTCACCGACACGCGCGGCTCGCCCGCGTGGCCGGCTTCGCGCCAGGCCGCACGGAACAGGTCGATCTGCTCGGCCTGCAGGATGTCGAACGGCCGCCCGTCGGCCTCGGTGACGAGCGTCGACGACATCAGGTTGAGCCCCGTGCGACCGGCCCACTCGGCGGACTCGCGCCCGCCGGCGCCCCACCACACGCGCGAGCGCAGGCCGGGGGAGTAGGGCTCGATGCGCTGCAGTCCCGTGCCGCCGCCGAACGGGCTGTTCGGGTCGCGTTCGGCGATGCCCTCGCCCTCGATCGCCCGCAGGAACAGGTCGAAGTGCTCGCGGGCGAGGTCGGCGCCACGCGGGTCGGTCGAGCCGGTGTAGCCGAACGCCTCGTACCCGCGCACGACCGTCTCGGGTGAGCCGCGGCTCACCCCGAGCGCGAGCCGCCCCTCGCTGATGAGGTCGACCGCGGCCGCCTCCTCTGCGAGGTACAACGGGCTCTCATAGCGCATGTCGATGACGCCGGTGCCCATCTCGATGCGCTTGGTCGTGGCCGCGATCGCCGCGAGCAGCGGCATGGGCGAGGACTGCTGACGGGCGAAGTGGTGCACGCGGAAGTAGATCCCGTTCGCCCCCAGCTCGTCCATGCCCTGGGCGAGGTCGACGGCCTGGCGCAGCGAGTCCCCGGCGCTGAGCTGGCGCCCGCCGCCGAGAGGACCGTAGTGGCCGAACGAGAGTGTTCCGAAGCGTTTCACGTCGGGCACAACCGTACGCCGCCGGGGCGTATTCCGGTGAATGAACTGCCCGTCGAGCATCCGCGTTCTCGCCGGGACACCCCGTCGTCACCGGAAATGACATGCGGACTCGGCGAGTCAGCGCGTTCTCGACGGGTGTTGCCGACGCGCCTACGATGGCAGGACACTTCGTGTGAAGGAGGCGGCGACATGGTTCAGGTGCGCGTCGCCGGAGTCGCGCTCGATTCGACGCGACAGCACGTGATCCTGCTCAAGCCCATCGACGAGATGCCGGGCACCGGGCCGATCCTGCCGATCTGGATCGGCGAGCAGGAGGCCACGTCGATCCTCGTCGCAGTCGAGAACGCGCCCGTCCCACGTCCGCTCGCGCACGACCTCATGCGCTCGATGCTCGACGCGCTCGACGTGAAGCTCGTGCGGGTCGAGGTGACCCGCATCGACGACGGCACGTTCTACGCCGAGGTGACGCTCGCGTCGGCGCAGGGCGAGCAGGTGGTCGATTCCAGACCGTCGGATGCCGTCGCCCTCGCGTCGCGCGTCGGCGCGCCGATCTGGGTCGCCGACGCCGTGATGGAAGAGGCGGGCGTGACCGACTTCATGCCCACCGAGGACCCGGCCGAGAGCATCGACGAGTTCAAGAAGTTCCTCGACGACGTCGATCCCGAAGACTTCGCCTGAGCGTCGGCGCCGCTCCGCGCCCGCCCGCGGCCCGTCAGGGCAGCGGATGCACCCGGCGCAGGATCAGCCGCTGCGCGAGCGTCCAGGCGACGGTCGTCAGCAGGTACAGCCCGGCGGCGACGGGCACGAACAGGGCCACGACGGCGGTCGTGAACTGCAGCACTCCGAGCAGGCTCGTCGCCGCGGCGGGCACCGGGGAGTCGGCGACTCGGGGAAGCGGAGGCACCCGCAGCAGCCGTCTCGTGAGCTCGCCGACGCCGGCGATGAGGAGCGCGATCGTGCCGCACACCGCGAGGGCGGCGGCATCGGGGGCGCCGCCGCTGAGCGATCCGACGAGGCTCGTGCCCAGCGGCACCCCGAACAGCGTGTGATCCAGCAGCGCGTTGGCGTGGCCGGCGATCGTGCGGTGGAGGAACACCGCGTAGACGATCCCCACGACGGGGGCCTGCAGCAGCACGGGCAGGCATCCGGCGAACGGCGACGTGCGCTCATCGCGGTAGAGCTGCATCGTCTCGCGCTGCAGGCGCTCCGGGTCGTTGCCGAAGCGTCTGCGCAGCGCGGCGAGGGCGGGTGCGAGCCGCGCCCGCGCCTGCTCGGCCTTGGCCTGTGAGACTCCGACGGGGATGAGCGCGGCGCGCACGAGGAGCGTTACGAGCACGACGGCCGCCGCGGCGGCGGACCCGCCCGCGACGGGTTCGAGAAGCGAGGCGAGGCCCATGAACCCGGCGTAGGCGAGATCGAGCAGGGCGGCGACGGGTGGGAAGGCGAAGAAGTCCATGGCGGTATCCGTTCTGTGGCAGGTCGATGCGGATCGATCGGCCGCGAAGGGATGCCGCGACATCGCGTCCGGGCGGACGCGGGGGCGGACGGCGAAGGCTACGCGGCCGAAGCCGCGGACTGCGGGGCTCTCGGGCGCGGATGGCCCGGGGCATCCGGGTCGCTCTGCTCGAGCGGTGATGAGACGTCGATGGCGCGCCGCGGGTGCGGGGGCGAGGCGCCGCCCGACGCGGGGTGCGCGACGGCGAGCGCCGCGACGATGATGACGGATGCCGCCACGAGCGCGATCGCGAAGGCGGCTGCAGAGGCGCCCGAGAGCGACAGCAGCTCCGCGGTCACCGCGATGCCGAGCGCCGCGAGGAGCACGTGCAGCGGCGAGGCCAGGCGATCGAGCATGCGTGCCTGCCTCCGTGCGGTGGTCGCTGTCGCGCGAGCACCGCGCGGGGCGGGCCATACCGAGCCGAAGAGGGCCGTGCCGTGGCTCGCGACCCGGTTGGCGGGGCTGTTGCGCGCGACCCAGCGCCCCGTGAAGGGCAAGCGCAGGGCCAGCGAACTCATGCGCCCATGCTACGGCCGCAGCGCCTGCGTGCCCACGGGTCTCACCATCCGGAGCGGGTCGGTGTGTGCCCGTCGCGCGCGTCGTCGGGCATGGCCATCTCGGCGCGCACGCCGAGCAGGCGGATCGGCCGGTCGGGCGGGGTGCGCGCCACGAGCCGCATGATCTCGGCGGCCACGACCTCGCGGTCGAACGTCTCGGCCACCTTGTGTGCGAACGTCTTGGTGAGAAACGGCGCGTACCGCACCTTCAGACCGACCCCGACGACCGGCCGCCCCTCGGCGGCGACGTCTTCGAGCACCTGCGCGATGAGCTCGCGCGCGGCGCGCTCGATGTCGGCCCGGTCGGTGAGGTCGACCTGGAACGTCGTTTCACGCCCGTGCCCGCGCGCGACCCGCGGAGTGTCGTCCACGGTGGCCGAGCCGTCGCCGCGCCCGAGCTGGCGGTACCAGGGCCCCATCTTCGGGCCGAACTCGGCGGCGAGCGCGTCGGCGTCGGCGTGGGCGAGCTGGTGGACCGTGTCGATGCCGAGCGTCGAGAGCCGCTTCGAGATCTTCGACCCCACGCCCCACAGCTCTCGCGTCGGGCGGTGGCCCATCACCTCGAGCCAGTTCTCGGCGGTGAGGCGGAACACCCCGCGCGGCTTGCCGAAGTCGGTCGCGTTCTTCGCCCGCACGAGCGTGTCGCCGATGCCGATGCTGCAGTGCAGCCGGGTGCGCTCGAGGACTGCCGATCGGATGCCCCGGGCATAGCCCTCCGGGTCGTCGGTCGTCACGCCGACGAACGCCTCGTCCCACCCGAGCACCTGCACGACCGCGTCCGGCTGCGCCCGCAGCGTCGCCATGACCTCTCGGGAGGCGGCGAGGTACGCGGGGGCGTCGACGGGCAGGATGACCGCGTCCGGCGCCTTGCGTGCGGCGATGCGCAGCGGCATGCCGGAGCCGACACCGAACGCGCGCGCCTCATACGACGCCGTCGAGACCACGGCCCGCTCGGTCGGGTCGCCCCGCCCGCCCACGATCAGGGGCTTTCCGGCGAGCTCGGGCCGGCGCAGCACCTCGACCGCGGCGATGAACTGGTCGAGGTCGACGTGCAGCACCCACGGGCGCGCGGAGGTCATCTGCCCAGTCTGCCGGGTGCCTCCGACAGCGCACAGGTGACGGGCGTCGAGGTCAGGGTCCGGCGCGCGCTGCGCCCTTCTCGAGTGCCGCGGTCGGCGACCGTGTCGGCCACGGTCGGGCGGATGCAGTCGACGATCGCGTCGATGATCGCGCGCGGTGTGAAGTACTGCCCGGCGCCGGACTTGACGTCTTCGGCGCCCGTCGCGAGCAGCCCTTCACGCGCCGCGCTGCGGGCCGTATCGTCGGCGGTGACGGCCGAGGAGAGGACGCATCGTGCCCATCAGCGAACAGACCATCGACGAGCTCGACGCATGGTGGCGGGCGGCGAACTACCTCTCGGCGGGGCAGATCTACCTGCTGGACAACCCGCTGCTGCGGCATCCGCTCGAGATCGACCATCTGAAGCCGCGCCTGCTCGGCCACTTCGGCACCTCGCCCGGGCTCACCCTGATCTATGCGCACCTGAACCGCGCGATCCGCGAGCGCGACCTCGACGCGCTGTACATCGCCGGTCCGGGGCACGGCGGGCCGGCGATGGTCGCCGGCGCCTACCTCGACGGCACGTACACCGAGCGCTACCCGGCGATCACCAAGGACGAGGAGGGGATGCGGCGGCTGTTTCGCCAGTTCTCGTTCCCGGGCGGCATCCCCAGCCACGCAGCCCCTGAGACGCCGGGGTCGATCCACGAGGGCGGCGAGCTCGGCTACTCGCTGTCGCACGCGTTCGGAGCCGCGTTCGACAACCCCGACCTCACCGTCGTGTGCGTCGTCGGCGACGGTGAGGCAGAGACGGGGCCGGCGGCGACGGGCTGGCACTCGAACAAGTTCCTCAACCCTGTGGGCGACGGCACGGTGCTGCCGATCCTGCACCTGAACGGGTGGAAGATCGCCAACCCCACGGTGCTCGCGCGCATCCCCGACGACGAGCTGCTGGCGCTGTTCCGGGGGTACGGGTACGACCCGCTGCTGGTCGAATTCGAGGCATCCGACGATCATCGCCACGTGCACCGGCGGTTCGCAGGCGTGATCGACGACGCCCTCGACCGCATCGCGGCGATCCGCGCGGCCGCGGCGGCCGGAGACCTCGCGCGGCCGGCCTGGCCGATGGTGATCCTGCGCTCGCCGAAGGGCTGGACCGGCCCCGCCGAGGTCGACGGCCAGCCCGTCGAGGGCACGTGGCGCGCCCACCAGGTGCCTCTCGCCGGCGTGCGCGAGAACGCCGAGCACCGCGCGCAGCTCGAGGCGTGGCTGCGCTCGTACCGGCCCGAGGAGCTGTTCGACGAGTCCGGCGCGCCGGTCGCGCTCGCAACGGCCCTCGCCCCGGTCGGCGCCAAGCGCATGAGCGCGTCGCCGCACGCGTCGGGCGGGGTGAGGCATCCGCTCGTCATGCCCGACTTCCGCGACTACGCCGTCGCCGTCGACCGGGGTGCGAGAGGGGCGACGGATGCCGAGGCCACGCGTGTGCTCGGAGAGTTCCTGACCGACGTGATCCGCCGCAACCCCGAGACGTTCCGCCTGTTCGGGCCGGATGAGGTCGCCTCCAACCGCCTCGCGCCGCCGGTCTACGCGGCCACCGACAAGCAGTGGCTCGGCGAGACCAGCCCCCTCGACGAGAACCTCGCGCCCGCGGGCCGTGTGATCGAGATGCTCAGCGAGCACCAGTGCCAGGGGTGGCTCGAGGGGTACGTGCTGACGGGCAGGCACGGCGTGTTCACGTCGTACGAGGCTTTCGTGCACATCGTCGACTCGATGTTCAACCAGCACGCGAAGTGGCTGCAGGCCGCGGCCGAGGTGCCGTGGCGCGAGCCGATCCCGAGCTTCAACTACCTGCTGTCCAGCCACGTGTGGCGGCAGGACCACAACGGCTTCACGCATCAGGACCCCGGGTTCCTCGACGTCGTCGTCAACAAGAGCGCCGACGTCGTGCGCGTGTACCTGCCCTTCGACGCGAACACGCTGCTGTCGACCTACGACCACTGCCTGCGCTCGCAGGGCTACATCAACGTCGTGGTCGCCGGCAAGCAGCCTCACCCGCAGCTGCTCACGATGGACGAGGCGATCGAGCACTGCACGCGCGGGGTCGGCATCTTCGATTGGGCCGGCACCGAGGTGGCGGGGCAGCAGCCCGACGTCGTGCTCGCGGCGGCAGGAGACGTGCCGACGCTCGAGGTGCTCGCGGCGGCCGAGCTGTTGCGCGAGGGCGTCCCCGATCTGAAAGTGCGGGTGGTGAACGTCGTCGATCTCATGCGGCTGCAGTCCGAGCACGAGCATCCGCACGGCATGACGGATGCCGACTACGACGCCGTCTTCACGAGCGACCGGCCCGTCATCTTCGCGTTCCACGGCTACCCGTGGCTGGTGCACCGGCTCGCGTACAAGCGCCACGGGCATTCGCTCCTGCACGTGCGCGGATACAAGGAGAAGGGCACGACCACCACCCCGTTCGACATGGTGATGCTCAACGACCTGGACCGCTACCGCCTCGCGATCGACGCGCTCGACCGGGTCGAGGGACTCTCGGCCCGGCACGGGGCGTTCCGGCAGGAGCTGCAGGACCGCCGCACGCGCGCACGTCAGTACACGCGCGACCGCGGCGACGACATCCCGGAGGTCGCCGACTGGCGGTGGAGCGGGCGCTGAGGCGCCGTGTCGCGCGTCGGGGACGGCGCGCGGCACGGCGCGTCGCGGCATCCGTCACCGGCGTGTCTGCCAGAATCCCCGGCAACGGCGCGGGCATCCGGGTGGGGGCGCTCAGTACCAGCCGTTCGACTCGGAGTGACCCCACGCGCCGCACGGGCTGCCGTAGCGCCCGGCGATGTAGCCGAGGCCCCAGCTGATCTGCGTCGTGGCGTTGTTCTCCCAATCGGGGCCGGCCGAGCCCATCTTGCTGCCGGGCAGGGCCTGCGGGATGCCGTGCGCGCCGCTGGAGCTGTTGTGGGCGTGAACGTTCCAGCCCGACTCGCGGTCCCACAGCGCAACGAGGCATCCGAACTGGTCGTCGCCCCAGCCGTAGCCGGCCAGCATGCCGCGGGCGATGGCCTGGGCCTCGCCGGCGCTCGTGCCGGCGGAGGCGTAGTTCGGCGACCAGGCGTACGAGTCGGACGACTCCTCCTCAGCCTCGGCCTCGGCGGCGGCCTCAGCGGCGGCGGCCTCGGCGGCCGCGGCGGCGGCAGCCTGCTCGGCAGCCACGCGCGCGGCTTCGGCGGCGGCGGCCTCCTCGGCGGCCTTGCGCTGCTTCGCGGCGTCGAGCGCCGCGCGCAGTTCGGCGACGCGGGCGTCGACCGGCGCGGTGAGCCTGGTGACCTTCTTCACCAGGTCCGGCGTGAGATCGGGAAGAAGGGCATACGCGTCCGACAGCGTCTCGACCGCTCGGCCGAGCTTGGACGTGTCGACCACGACGTCGGGAGTGCCCACATCGAGACCGGCCTGCTGGATGTCGGCGGTGATCTGCGCGGCGGCGGCGATCGACGTGTGCGCGGCGTCGATGGCGGCCTCGGCTGACGGCGCCCCCGTGACCGGAGGGGCGATGCGGGTCGAGTACGACGCGAGCGAGATCGTGCCGAAGCGGTCAGACGCGGTCGCGGCCGACAACGGCGCCACCGCGGCGATCGACACCGTGCCGAGCATCGCGACGGCGACCCCTGCGGCGGCGAAGGCGGTGCGGCGGCTCGCGCGGCGGCGGGCCTGTCGGGTGCGGCGTTCGATGGCAATGGGGGAGGTGGAGCGCATAAAGAAGGGACCGTTCCGTTTCGGGTATTTGAGCGCCGACGGTCCGACGCATGCGCGGGCTTCGGTGGGAGCGCCCGGGCACAGCGGACGAGTCTGCCCACCGCGTCTGGACGGTTCCGGAGCGTTACCTGGCGTTTTCCTGGGAGCGCCGGCGTTTCGAGGCCCGCGCTCTGGCGCTTTTCGGCCATCAGCGATATATCGGTAGGTGTCGCTCACGCGGGGCGAGGCATCCCGATGGAGGTCATCATGAACGGTTCATTCAGCGGCGGCGGACAGGGTCGCCCGATGGGCGCAGGAGGTTGGGCCGGCCCCAACCTGTGGGACGCTCTCGACCAGTTGAGAGAAGGGTTCGAGCAGCGTTTCGGCCCCGGCCCCGGGGGCTTCGGCACGCGCATGGGCCGGGGCGACGTGCGGGCCGCGGTGCTCGCGCTGTTGGCGGAGCAGCCCATGCACGGCTATCAGATCATCCGCGAGATCGAGGAGCGCAGCGCCGGGGCGTGGAAGCCCAGTCCCGGCTCGGTCTATCCGACGCTGCAATTGCTCGCCGACGAGGGGCTCATCTCGGCCGAGGAGTCCGGCGACAAGAAGGTGTACTCGCTCACTGAGTCCGGTCGCGCCGAGGCCGACGCCGCCGGCGACCAGTCGGCGCCGTGGGCGTCGGCAGGGCTGAAGGACGCCGCGCGCGGCGCCGCGCTCCCCAAGGCGGGCATGCGCCTGGCGCAGGCGGCGTCCACGATCGGGCGCACCGGCACGCCCGACCAGATCCAAGCCGCAGTCGACGTGCTCGACGAGGCGCGCCGTAAGCTCTACTCCATCCTCGCCCAGGACTGAGCGGATGCCGCAGCCGCGGCATCAAGGAGACGAGATGCCAGACGCCGGCGGTACGCGCGCCCGCTACCGCCGCATACTGCGCTTCGCCGCGCTCTATATGGCGCAGGCCTGGTGGTTCGAGCTGTTCCTGCCGCGCGTCGGGTTCGCGAAGGTCGCCGAGCGCGGCCGCGCCGAGCGGATGCAGCATCTCGCGCGGCGCTTCCACGCCCTCGCAGTGTCGCTCGGCGGGCTCATGATCAAGGTGGGCCAGTTCATGTCGTCGCGCCTGGACGTGCTGCCGCCCGAGATCACGAAGGAGCTCGAAGGGCTGCAGGACGAGGTGCCGGCGGTCCCCTTCGACGCGATCCGCGCGCAGGCCGAGGCTGAGCTCGGCCTGCCGCTCGGCCGGGCGTACGCGTCGTTCGACGAGAAGCCGGTGGCTGCGGCATCGCTCGGTCAGGCCCATCGCGCCCGGCTCTGGCCGGCGGATGCCTCGGACGCGGGTTTCGCCGATGTCGTCGTGAAGGTGCAGCGGCCGGGGATCCAGGCGATCGTCGACACCGACCTCGCGGCGCTGCGCAAGGTCGCGGGGTGGCTGAGCCGCGTGCGGTTCGTGCGCGACCACGTGGACCTGCCCGCGCTCATCGAGGAGTTCGCCCAGACGAGCAACGAAGAGATCGACTACATCCACGAGGCGCAGAACGCCGAGCGGTTCGCCGCCGACTTCGCCGCCGACCCGCGGGTGGGCGCCCCGCGCGTCGCGTGGGAGCGCACGACCCGGCGCGTGCTCGCCCTCGAAGACGTCACGGCCATCAAGATCAACGACGTCGAGGCGCTGCGCGCGGCCGGCATCGACCCGTCTGCGGTCGCCTCGGACTTCGCGAGCGTCATGTTCGACCAGTTCTTCGGCGAGGGCTTCTTTCATGCCGATCCGCACCCCGGGAACGTGTTCGTCACCCGACTGCCTGCGAGCGCCGCCGGCGGACGCGCGTGGCGGCTCACGTTCGTCGACTTCGGGATGATGGGCGAGGTGCCCGACCGACTGCGCCAAGGGCTGCGCAGACTGCTCATCGCGGTCGCGGCGCGCGACGGCCGGCAGCTGGTCGCGAGCATCCAGGACGTGGGAATGCTGCTTCCCTCCGCCGACACCGCCGAGCTCGAGCGGGCGATGACGGCCCTGTTCGCCCGGTTCGGCGGCATGGGGTTCGCGCAGCTGCAGAAGGTCGACCCGCGGGAGTTCCGCGACTTCGCGTCCGAGTTCGGAGACGTCGTGCGATCGCTGCCGTTCCAGCTGCCCGAGAACTTCCTGCTGCTGATCCGTGCGGCAGGCTTGACCTCGGGGGTGTGCTCGGGGCTTGACCCCGCGTTCAACCTCTGGGAGGCCGTCGAACCGTACGCCGCCCGCCTGCTGCGCGACGAGAGCGGCAACGCCGTGCAGTCGTTCGCGCGCGAGGCGGCCTCGGTCGCAGGGATCGTCGCGCGTCTGCCGCGCCGCGTCGACGACGTCATCACGCGCATCGAGGACGGCAGGCTGAGCGTCGACCTGTCGAAGATCGACGGGCGGATGCGGCACCTGGAGCGTCTGGCCGGCCGCGTGATCGCGGCCGTGGTGTTCGCGGGGCTGCTGATTTCGGGCGCCGTGCTGCGCGCGCAGGAGTTCGGCCTCGGGACGGTGCTCATCGCCGTCTCGGCGCTTCCGCTGCTGTACGCGCTGTTCGCCGGCGGCCGGCGCCGCTAGGGCCCGCCTGACAGGTCGCAGCAGCGTCGCTGGATGACGTTGCGGGCGCTCTCGCGCACGGAGCGGGTCTTGTGCCCACGGACCGGGTCGGGTCCGTGGCCGGCCTTGAGGGGGCCGGAGTGATCGATGTGCGACACGTCGGCTTTCTCACCCCGGCGGGCGTCAGCCGCCCACCTCCTGCCTGCGCGCCCAGAGTCGCAGGCCCTCGATGAGGGCACGCAGCCCGATGTCGAACGTCACGTCGGCCGGGCGATCGGCGCTCGAACGTCGAACCCGCTCGGCCTCCGCGAACCGGGGGAACCGTGACGCGATGATGCCCGGGGACATGTTGTCTTCAGGCGCCAGGGCGTCCAGCGCTGAGCCGATGATGAACGACTCGATCGCGACGATGGCGTGAACGACGCAGTGAGTTGGCCATCCGTCGTTCTCGAGGCGTGAGGTGAGGGTTTCATACTGCGCGAATGACAGTTCGTCGGCGTCGATCGGCAGGACGGCGAGCAGCGGAATGGCACCCGGCGCCCACAGCAGCGCATCACGATAGCTGTGCGCCCACGATCGCAATCCCTCGGCGAGCGGCTCGTCGAGGAGCAGTTCGCCGTTGATCTCGCTCGTCAACGCGGCGCGCATGGCCCGGATCACTGCCGCGCGGCCGTCGAAGTGATGGTAGAGCGCCGACGGGCGGACGCCCAGAGACTGGGCGAGTGCGGTCAGGGTGAACTGCTGGGGAGTGCGGTCTTTCGCGAGGCGGAAGGCGGCCTGGAGGATCCGTTCTCTCGTGAGCACCGGCTTGGACGGCCGCCCTGCGTGTCGTTCGTTGCTCACCGTGTCTGCCTCCTGCTGGGTGAGGGTGGCGGTGATCTGGTAAATTATTGAATAGCTTTCAATAACAACTTCGCCGCACCAAAGAAGGTACAGCCGTTGAATCTTGTTTCCGCCGACAGCGTCGTCATCGGCCGCGTGATCACGATGAACACCCGTCAGCCCGTGGCCGAGGCGTTCGCTGTGCGCGGGGACCGGATTCTGGCAGTCGGCGACGTCGGGTCGATGCGGGACTACATCGGGCCCGCTACAGAGGTCGTCGCTCTGGCCGGGCAGACGGTCACCCCGGGTCTGATCGACGGGCATCTGCATCCGCTGCAGGGCCTCGAACTCACCCTCGGAGTCGATCTGGGCGGCATCACGACCGCCCAGGCTCTGCTGGCAGCGCTGCGCGAGGAGGCGAATCGGGCGATCGCGGAGGACTCGGATCCCTGGGTGCGTGGCTGGAACGTCGCGTACGACGTCTTCCGGGAGCTGCCTCTGACAGCAGCCGCGATCGATGGCGCCGTTCTCGGGCTGCCGACTCTCCTGATCCTGTTCGATGGGCACACGGCTCTGGCCAGCACGGAGGGTCTGCGTCGTGGCGGCATCACGCGAGCCCGGGAACTCGCCGACACCGGGGTGATCGTCACCGACTCCGGCGGCGTGCCGACAGGCGAGCTTCGCGAGATGTCCGCATACGAACCCGTGCGTCTGGCATCTCCGGCGGTCCCCAGGGCCGAGGTGCTGCGCAAAGCACGCGCTCTGCTCTGGGAGCTGCGATCGTCCGGGCTCACCGGAGGCTGCATCATGGACGGCGGGGCGGCGACGCTCGACCTGCTCACGGAGCTCGATGGCGGGCCTGGGCTTCCCGTTCGGCTCGTGACCGCGATCGATCACGAGCCGGGCTTCGATGAGGAGCGCACCCTCGCGAATCTGGCACTCCGCGACAACTCGGGGAAGCGCTGGCGCAGCGGGCTCGTGAAGCTGTACGCGGACGGCGTCGTAGAGACGGGGACTTCGTGGCTGTTCGACCAGGACGCCGCCGGCGGAGGGATCGAGCCCTTCTGGCGCGACATGGAAGCGTACGCGCGGACGGTGTCGCGCTACGCGTCCGCAGGCTTCCAAGTGGCCACCCACGCCATCGGCGACAGAGCAGTGGCGAGTGTGATCGACGCATACGTCCGGGTGGGGTCGCTCAGTCGTTCCGGCGCCCCACACCGAATCGAGCACCTCGAAACGATGGCGGATCGCGACGTCGCCCGGCTGGCGGCGACGGGGATCACCGCCTCTATGCAGCCGTTGCACATGCAGCATCGAAGTGCCGACGCGAGCGACGAATGGTCACGTCGGCTGGGGCCTGCCCGCGCCGCCCGCGCATGGCGGGCAGGTGACCTCTGGCGAGTCGGCGCGCCGGTCGCCCTCGGCTCCGACTGGCCGATCGCACAGAACGACGCTCGTATCGGGCTTGCGTGGGCGATGCTGCGCCGGCGCCCGGGCGATGTGCACGCGCCGGTGTTCGAAGCCGAGCAGCGGCTCACCGCATACCAGGCGCTCCACGGCTACACCATCGGGTCTGCGCTGGCTCAAGGCGACAGCGACCTCGGCATCATTGCGCCGGGGGCGCGCGCAGACTACGCGGTCTGGGCCGCGGATCCCTTGGCGGTGACCGGCGACGAGCTTGCGCAGACTCCCGTCTTCTCCATCCTGGGCGGAGATCTGTCAGAGCGTCCATCGCCCTGACGAACTGCGCCGACACGACTCCCAAGACCCGATCCCGCACCCGCGCTCACAGAGAGAAGCCCGTAGATGTCCACACTCGGCGGATTCGTCCTCTTACCCATCGCCGTCATCCTTCTCGTGGCGGTGCTGACGCGCCGCACGCTGCTGGCCCTGCTCTGCGGCACGGCAGTGGGCGCACTGCTCATCGGAGGCATGGGCGTCTTCGACACGTGGGTCGAGTACGTCGGCAAATCGCTCGCCAACGAAACCGCCCAATGGCTTCTGCTCATCGTCGTGCTGTTCGGGATCCTGATCACCCTCTTCGAAAGATCCGGGATCGTCTCCGACTTTGCGGAGAGGACGCAGCGATTCGTCAACTCACGACGCAAGTCGACCATGCTCGCGTTCCTCCTGTCGATCGTGCTGTTCATCGACGACTACCTGAACGTGCTCACGGTCGGTTCTTCGATGAAGCGCGTCACCGACCGTTACCGCGTTCCGCGCTCCGAACTCGGATCGATCATGAAGATGACGGCAGCGCCGATCGCCGTGATCGTCCCCTTCTCCACGTGGGCGCTGTTCTTCGCAGCCCTCTTCGAGGCGGAGGGCGTCACAGTCAATGGCAGCGGATTCGGCGCCTACCTTCAGGCGATTCCGTACATCTTCTTCGGCTGGACTGCGATCGTGGTCGCCTTCTTGATGAGCTCGGGCTGGCTTCCGCGCATCGGCGCGCTCCGCAGGGACAACGTGCGCGCTGAGCGCGACGGCGACGTCTTTCCGATCGGCACCACCGCCGCAGAGCGCAGCGCCGAGGGCCGAGACCTGATCGCCGAGGTGGAAGCCGATGATCCGGACGCCTCAGCCGCTCGCCGAATTGCGCTGCAGACGACGACGGCTCCGAGTGTTCGAAAGGCGCAGGCGTGGCCATTCCTCGTTTCCATGGCCACCCTCGTCGGGGTCACCGTGCTCACTGAGGCAGACGTGGTGAAGGGCACCGCGGCCGCGCTCGGGGTGACGATCGTGATCGTTCTTCTTCAGCGACGGCTCACCGTCCGTCAGGTGCTCGACGGCACACTCGACGGCGTGGGGAGCATGCTCTTCGTGGCCGTTCTGACTGTTCTTGCGTTCATGGTGCAAGAGATGAACGCCACGCTGCAGCTGGCCGAGTTCGTCATCGGCGTCACCGAACCGACACTCACCGCAGGGCTTCTGCCCGCGATCGTGTTCGCGATATGCGGCCTCTACGCCTATGCCACCGGCTCGTTCTGGGACCTCGCCGCGGTGATCACACCCGTGGTCCTTCCGCTGTCGATCGCGCTCGGCGCAGATCCCATCCTCGCCGGTGCGGCGGTGTTCTCCGGGGCTGCTCTGGGCAGCACGACCTGCCTCTACGGTGACGGGATCATCCTCGCGTCGCGCTCCATCGGCATCAAGCCGCTGAACCTGATGCTGGCGATTCTGCCCTACGCCGGCTTGGCGGCAGCGATCTCGTTCGTCCTCTATCTCGTCGTGGGCCTGACCACCTCGTGATCTGACGCACGAAGCGCTCTCGTCATGGCGCGGCCGAGGCGAGCGATGCCGGGGATCGGGGAGGTGAATCATCGGCGCGCGAAAATTAGGTTAGCCTACCCTCATGACCAAGCCACGACACCTCCTAGCATCGTTCGCCTCGCTTGCCGTGCTCGGCCTCGCCGTCACGGCGTGCGCATCGCAGGCGGCCCCTGATGAACCCGCCGCGCAGAACGCCGCGCCCGCGACGGTCCTCGTCGAAAACGCCCGCCCAACCCTTCTGCTCGTCGAAGACGGTGGCGAGAGCTCGTACCGGGAGGACACCGACGTGCCGCGTGGCTCGGTCGAGGTGCCGGTGAAGCCCTCCGCTGTCGTCACCTTCGACATCGCGACCCTCGACACCCTCGATGCGATCGGCGCGGGCGAGGCCGTCGTCGGCATCCCTGAGATCTCGCTGCCGGACTACCTGAGCCAGTACGCAGACCTGCCGAAGGTCGGCACCCTCTTCGAACCCGACTTCGAAGCGGTCGCCGAGCTCGAGCCCGACCTCATCGTGACCGCCGCCCGCAGCACCGGCCAGTACGACGAGCTCTCCGAGATCGCCACGACGATCGACCTCACAGGCACCTTCGGCGGAACGTTCGACCCGGCCGCAGGTCTGGTGCGCGCACAGCAGCTCGGCGAGATCTTCGAGATCGAGGATGCCGTCGCCGAGCGTGTCGCCGCGATCGAGGAGCTCGAGTCGGGCATCCGCGACGAGGCGACCGGCTCGGCTCTCGTGCTGTCTGTGTCGGGCGGCGAGTACGGAGCTTTCGGCGAGGGATCGAGGTTCGGCTACTTCCACGACGTTCTCGGGTTCACCCCGGCCGTCCCCGCCGCCGAGCTGCCGGGAAGCGAGGGCTCTCCGCACGGGGACACCGTCTCGAACGAGTTCATTCTGACCGCCAACCCGGACTGGATCTTCGCGTTCGACCGCGGAGCGGCCATCGGCGAGGGCAGCAGCGCCGAAGAAGCGCTGTCCAACGAGCTGGTCGAGCGCACCACTGCCGCGCAGAACGGGCGCGTCGTGCTGCTGCCCGCGAGCGAGCTCTACATCGTCATCAACGGGCTGACGGCGATCGAGAACGTCCTGGCTTCCGTGCGCGACGCGATCGCGGCCTGACTGTGCCCGCCGACCGATGCGTGAGTGAGGGGTCGGGCCGCTGACCCGCCTCTCACCCACCACGTGGATCGTCGCGGGGGTGGCATCCGTGGCCGCCCTCGCGACGATCTCGCTGTTCATCGGGGTCGCCGAGCTCGACGCCTTCGTGCTGTTGGCCAGCCGCGTACCCCGCACCGTCGCGCTCGTGCTCGCCGGGGCATCCTTCGCGATCATCGGACTGATCATGCAGCTGCTCACGCGCAATCGCTTCGTCGAACCGGGAACGACCGGAGCGACCGATGCCGCCAGCCTCGCGCTGCTCGCCGTGCTCATGACCGCACCGGGCACGCCGCTGTGGGCCAAGGCGGCAGTCGCATCGCTCGGCGCGCTCCTCGGCGTGTTCGGCTTTCTCGCGCTCGTCCGCCGCATCCCCTCGCGTTCGAGCGTGCTCGTGCCGATCGTCGGAATCCTGTATGGGAGCGTGATCGCGGCGGTGACCACCTTCATCGCCTACCGCACCGACATGCTGCAGGAGCTGCTGAGCTGGGCCGTCGGCGACTTCTCCAGTGTGCTGCGCGGGCGCTACGAGATGCTCTACTTCGCCGCCGCGGCGGCGCTCATCGCCTGGATCGCCGCCGATCGGTTCACCGTCGCCGGTCTCGGCGACGACACCGCGCGCGGGCTCGGGCTGAGCGCGCGCGGTGTGCTGGTCCTCGGCGCGACGATCATCGCCGTCGTGACCGGCACGATGATGGTCATCGTCGGCGTCCTGCCCCTTCTCGGACTCATCGCCCCCAACATCGTCAGCCGCCTCATCGGCGACAACATGCGGCGCGCGGTCCCGCTGGTCGCCCTCGTGGGCGCGGTGATCGTGCTGCTGTGCGACATCGTCGGGCGAGTGGCCCGCTTCCCGTTCGAGATCCCGATCTCTGTGGTCATGGGCGTCGTCGGCGGAGTCGTCTTCCTGTGGCTGCTGCTGAGCACCGCCCGTCCCGTGGACGCACCGGCCGGTGCGCGCCGCGGTCGAGCCGTACGCCGGATTGCGGCAGGATCATGAGCCTCGGTGTCGACGGCGCCCGCCCGGTGCGTCCCGCGTCGCGCGCACGGCCGGGACGAGCTGCGCTGCTGCGCTCACCCGGGCCTCGGCTGGCCGGGCTCGCGCTGCTGGCGCTCGTGTTCGTCGCGCTGTTCCTCGCGACGGATCTGCCCGGCAAGTGGGAGTACGCGCTCGGACTGCGCTGGCGCACCGTCGCGGGCATGATCGTCGCCGCGGCGGCGATCGGAGCTGCGACGGTCCTGTTCCAGACGATCACCGCGAACCGGATCCTCACGCCGGGGATCATGGGGTTCGACGCGGTGTTCATGGCGATCCAGGTGCTCACCGTCTTCGCGGTCGGTCCGGCCCTGCTGGTGTCGGCGCCGCCGGGCGCGTCCTGGGCCGTGGAGCTCGTGCTCACGGGAGGGGCCGTCGTGCTGCTGTACTGGTGGCTGTTCCTGCGCCGCAGACTCGACCTGCACGTCATCGTGCTGGCGGGGCTCATCCTCGGCACCGTGTTCCGCTCGGTCACCGCGTTCCTGCAGCGGCTGCTCGACCCGGACACCTTCGCGATCATCCAGAACCTCGCCTTCGCGAGCTTCACGTCGGTCGACCGAGAGCTGCTGGCCCCGACGGCCGTGCTGGTGGCCATCGCGCTCGCGTCGCTGTGGCCGATCCGTCACTCGCTCGACGTCCTGTCGCTCGGCGAGGCGACGGCGGTCACGCTCGGCGTGGAGCATCGGCGTGTCGTGATGCACGTCGTGCTCGCGATCGCGGCGATGGTCGCGGCATCCACAGCCCTCGTCGGCCCGGTGACGTTCTTCGGTCTCATCGTCGCCAACCTCGCCTACGGCGCGGTCGGTCATCGCCACCTGCGCAGCGTGCCCGCCGCGATCGCCATCGGGGTGATCGCGCTGGTGGGCGGCCAGCTCATCCTCGACCGGCTGCTCGGCTTCGCCACCGAGCTGCCCGTCGTCATCGAGTTCGTCGGCGGGGTCTTCTTCATCATCCTCGTGCTGACAGGGAGGGCACGCTGACATGATCGGCATCGACAAGGTCACCAAGCGGCACGGCGCGGTGCGCGCGGTCGACGAGGTGACGGCGCAGATCCGCACGGGACTGACGGCCATCATCGGGCCCAACGGGGCGGGCAAGTCGACGCTGCTGGCAGCGATCGCACGCCTGGTCGGCGTGGACGAGGGGTCGATCTCGATCGACGGGCTCGACGTGGCCACGACGCGCTCGCGTGATATCGCCCGTCGGCTTGCCGTGCTCCGGCAGGACAACCACCTGGCGATCCGCCTGAGCGTCGAAGACCTCGTCGCCTACGGCCGGTTTCCGCACGGCGGCTCGCGCCGAACCCCCGAAGACCGCGCGCACATCGAGCGGGCGATCGCCCTTCTCGACCTCGAAGCGGTCCGCGAGCGGTTCCTCGACGAGCTCTCCGGGGGCCAGCGCCAGCGGGCGTTCGTCGCGATGGCCCTCACGCAGGACACCGAGCACCTGCTGCTGGACGAACCGCTCAACAACCTCGACCCTCGGCACGGCGTCGCGCTCATGAAGCTGCTGCGCCATCTGGTCGACGAGCAGGGCATGACCGTCGTGGTCGTGCTGCACGACATCAACGTCGCCGCAGCCTACGCCGACGACGTGATCGCAATGCGCGACGGCCGGGTCGTTCACCACGGCCCGGTCGACACCGTCATCACCGCCGAACTGCTCGAGGAGCTCTACGACACCCCCGTTCGGATCGAACAGATCAGCGGGAGGCGTGTGGTGCTCTGGCAGTGAGCGCCCCGCGACCTTTTCGCACCCGACAAGAGACAGGACAGACATGACCACCGCCACACCCTCCACCGACTCCTCGTTCCGGCTCGTGCGGCACGGGCTCGACCTCCGCTTCCGGCAGGTCGTGCTCGCCGCTCGCACCTGGCAGACGGACTCCTACGTGCGCGTGCGCGTCGAGGGCGCCGACCTCGACGGCTTCGAATCCCTCGGCAGCGACGACCACATCCGCCTGTTCTTCCCGGATGGTCCGGTCGATTCGGTCGAGGAGCTGCGTGCGGCGCCGAGCCGCGAGTACACGCCGTTCGCGTGGGGAGACGGCTGGCTCGACGTCGAGTTCTTCATCCACGGAGATCCCGGCGATCGCGGTGTGGCCGCGCAATGGGCGGCATCCGCGCCGATCGGCGCTTCCGTCGCTGTCGGCGGCCCCCGCGGGTCGCTCGTGCTCGAGGGCCGGCCGGACGCCTGGTTCCTCGCCGGGGACGAGACCGCCGTGCCCGCCATCCGCCGGTTCGCGGCATCGATGGGACCCGACGCGGTCGGCCGGATCGTGATCGAGGTGTCCGACGGCGCCCACGAGCTCTTCGTCGAGGCGCCGGACGGCGTCGCTGTGTCGTACCTCCACCGGAACGGGGCGGCTGCCGGTTCCGCGCTCGCATTCCGTCTCGACGAGCTCTCGGCCGAGGATCGGCCCGCCGGCGACGTCTTCGCGTTCGTCGCCGCCGAGCAGGCGATCGTCAAGCCGGGTCGTGCCCTCGTGCTGGAGCGGTGGGGGCTCGACTCCGAGAGCGTCGTCGTCAAGGGCTACTGGAAGCAGGGCGACGTCTCGTATCACGCACCGCACTGACCGTGCCGTCGCGCTGTCGCCTCGGCAGCCTGAGCGGAGGCGCGGCCGGGATCAGCGAGCGGTGGCGCTGGTGCGCCCCTGCGCGAACCGCGCCTGCGCACGATCGCCCGCGCGGGTCACCGGCACGAGCTCGGTCGCCTTCGGCAGGCCCATCGGCCGGGTCGAGACGTACACGCTCTCGGCTCGCTCGACGAGGAAGGTCTCGTGCCAGATGCCGACCGCGCCGGGCGCCTTGCGCGCCAGGCCGTTGAAGCGGGTCCACGCCGGGCGGTGCTGCTGCGCGGGGTCCATCGCGTAGGCGTAGAGCTTGTCGATCGACGACCAGTACTGCACGACGTACGGGCCCCCCGCGCCCAGCAGCAGCTCGTACCCGAGGAATCCCGAGTCCGGATCCCGGCTCAGCTCGCGCAGCATGCCGGGCATCGCGGCGAACACCGGCGCCCACAGGTCGGGGCGCCACCATCTGTTGATCTGCATGCCGATGTGGAAGACGACGAGTTCGCCCTCGTGCCTGTGGGTCATGCGGCCCGCGACGATCCGTGACATGTCCGCTCCTTCGATAGTGGTGCTATCTATATTGGATAGGGCTACTATCGATGTCAAGGGGGTGTCGATGAGGATTTCCGAGCTGTCCGAGCACACCGGGGTGCCGATCGCGACGATCAAGTACTACCTGCGCGAAGGGCTCGTGCCCGAGGGCGCGCGCACGTCTGCGACGCAGGCGACCTACGACCGGACGCACCTCGAGCGGATCCGCGTGATCCGGGCGCTCATCGCCGCGGGTGTGAGCATCGCCGGAGCGCGCAAGGTGATCGCCGCGCTCGACGACCCGCCCGACAGCGGCCACGACCTGCTCGGCGCCGCGCATGCCGCGGTCACCCCGCCCCTCGACGATGGGCTCGACGTCGCCGAGGCGGAGCGGCTCGTCGCCGGGCTCGGGTGGCGGCCCGGGCTCTGCGACCGTGAGGTGCTCGGCGGGGTCGCCCGCTCGCTCGACGCGCTGCGCGGCTCGGGCTTCACCGTGCCGGACGAGGTCATGGCCGCCTACCTCGACGCGCTGCGCGCGATCGCGCGCGCCGAGATCGCCGGCATTCCGACCGAGTCGCCCGAGGCTGCCGTGCGCTACGTGGTGCTCGGCTCGGTCCTGGTCGAGCCGCTGCTGCTGGCCCTGCGCCGGGTGGCCGAGCAGATCGCGTCCGCCGAGCGCTTCGGGGCTTCCGAGGCGAAGGAGTAGACGACGGATGCCGCGACCCGCGCGGGGCCGCGGCATCCGCCGATCTGTCGTGCAGGCCGCGGTCAGGCGGTCGTGTCGGCGCGCTTGGGAAGCACCCAGTCCGCGCGCAGGAAGTGGCAGCTGTAGCCGTTCGGGATGCGCAAGAGGTAGTCCTGGTGCTCGGGCTCAGCCTCCCAGAACGGGGCCTCGGGCTCGATGGTCGTCACGGCCTTCGCCGGCCACAGGCCCGACGCGTCGACGTCGGCGATCGTGTCACGGGCGACGTCTGCCTGCTCGGGGCTGAGCGGGAAGATCGCCGAGCGGTAGCTCGTGCCCACGTCGTTGCCCTGGCGGTTGAGGGTCGAGGGGTCGTGGATCTGGAAGAAGAAGGCCAGGATGTCGCGGTACGACGTCTTGGTCGGGTCGAACACGATCTCGACCGCCTCGGCGTGGCCGGGGTGGTTGCGGTAGGTGGCGTGGTCGTTGCTGCCGCCGGTGTACCCGACGCGCGTGGCGAGCACGCCGGGCTGGCGGCGGATGAGGTCCTCGACGCCCCAGAAGCAGCCGCCGGCGAGTACGGCGGTCTCGGTGCCGGGGGTGCGGGTGATCTCTCCCGTGTCGAAGGGTCCACTGGTCATGATGCGCTCTCCTGGTCGTTCGTGATGGTCTCGGCGCCGGCGGTGGCCTCGAAGAGTCGGCGGTACTCCCCGTAGCCCTGGGCGTCGAGCTCGGCGGCCGGCACGAAGCGCAGCGCGGCCGAGTTCATGCAGTATCTCAAGCCTCCGGCATCACGGGGGCCGTCGTCGAAGACGTGCCCCAGGTGGCTGTCGGCGCCCGATGACCGCACCTCGGTGCGGGGCATCCACAAGGCCCTGTCGGTCTTGGTCGTCACGGCGTCCTGTGCGATCGGCTTGGTGAAGCTCGGCCAGCCGGTGCGGCTGTCGTACTTGTCGGTCGACGAGAACAGCGGCTGTCCTGAGACGACATCGACGTAGATGCCGGCGTCGTGGTTGTTCCAGTACGCGTTGCGGAAGGCGGGCTCGGTGCCCTCCTCCTGCGTCACGCGGTATTGCGTGTCGGTGAGGCGGGCGAGCGCCTCGGGAGTCTTGCTGTAGTCCTGCGGATTCACGTGCGGTTCCTCCTTCGTCGGCGGCGCTGGATGTGACGCCATAGAGAAGAACGGATGCCGCCTCGCATTTGGTCCCGCGAAGCTGGGAGCCCGCTGTGAGTTGCGCGGTGATCTGGAGGCGCATGTCGCTGGCAAGCGGGTCGTCTGCAGACCGGAGCGGGTCTACGACGAGTGCGGCGCCCTCGGTGCCGGTGACCACGACAGTCTGCGCGCCGAGTGCGCGCGAATCCGCCCAGCGCTCACCGACCTGGACCCCGACCCGCGGCGCGGCCGCGCGTACGCTACGGGTATGAACACCCGGGTCTTCCGCATGAGCTTCGCGAAGGTCTACCCGCTGTACGTGCAGAAGGCCGAGAAGAAGGGCCGCACCAGGGCCGAGGTCGACGAGGTCATCGAGTGGCTCACCGGCTTCGACGATGCCGACCTGCAACGGCACCTCGCCGACGGCACGAGCTTCGAGGATCTCTTCGCCGATGCGCAGCTCAACCCGAACGCCTCTCTCATCAAGGGCGTCGTGTGCGGCGTGCGGGTCGAAGAGCTCGAAGACCCGCTGATGCAGAAGATCCGCTACCTCGACAAGCTCGTCGACGAACTCGCCAAGGGCAAGGCGATGCAGCAGATCCTCCGTACGCCGTGACCGACGCCGATCAGTCGACGAGCCGCTCGTCCACGCCGACCCGCGATCCCGGGCGCGGCGTGTGCTGGTCGACGCAGGCGCGAGGCGAGTCCCGCGGCGGAGTCAGCGGGGGCTCCCCGCCACGCACGGCGAAGAACCCCCCACCCTGGCGCGCGGGGGACGCGCCAGGGACGAGGGGTGGGCCGGGAGGTCTCGAGTCCGGGTCGGGAAACCGTTCGGCCGGGGAGAGGGCCGCCCGACTCGGCCCTTCAGGGGAAACTATCTGACCGCCACGAACACTGTGTCGCGGCCGAGCAGATCGAGGCCGATGGCGATCGTGCCCTGGCCCGCGGTCTCCGACGGCACGGCGAACGCGATGTTGCCGGTCACGCTGCCGCCGGTGTAGAGCTCGGTGGTCATGGGGAAGGGGTCGGGGGTGAGCACGACCGGGTCGTACCAGTCGATCGTCACACCGTCGGGCGTCACATAGCCGAAGCTCAGCAGCGCGGGAATGCCGGAGTCATCGCCGACATACGTGGTGGTGATGTTCACGAGGATGAATTCGTACCCGTCGGGGGCCGGCTGGTTGTACGGGTTCTCGGCCATGATCGCGTCGTTCGCCGCGAACTGCACGCTGTTGACGACGACCTGCCAGTCGTCGTCGCCGACGACGGCGCCCAGCGCCACCGGGTTCGTGCGCGTGCCTTCGGAGTCGGATGCCGCGTCATCGCCGGGTTCGTCGGTTTGGTGCTCTTGTATGACGACCGTGTCACCGCTCTGGTCGAGCGCATTGTCCACGACGAACGCCATCGTCACGAAGAACACGACCACTCCGAGGATCGTGCCGACGATCGAGACGGCCAGTCCCGCGATTCCCATTCCCTTGCCCTTGCCGCTCAGCAGCAGCGACACGATGGCCAGGACGAATGCGACCGGCAGGAGCACCCAGCCGATGATGAACACGCCGGGGATGAGCGCGAACACGGTGCCGACGATCGCGAGTATCATCGAGACCAGGCCGACGATGTTGAGCGCCTTTGCGGGGGGCTCAGGCGCGCGGGGCGCGGGTGCAGGCGGGGGGACGGCTGCTCCCGGGGCGACCGTTACCGTGCCGGCCGTGGGTGCGGGGCCGGCGTGCTCGGTCCAGGCGGTGCCGTTCCACCACCTCTGGCGACCCGATCCGTCGTCGTACCATCCTGCGGGGGTGCTCATCGTTCCTCCAGGGCGACGATCGCGTCGCAACCTCTGCTCTATGTGGTCAGGCCACAGCTTATCGTGGGCGAGCGGACCACCGACAGCAAAGGAGCCTGGGAGATGACTGGGCATCTCCTGATAGGCGGCGCGGAGACGTCGGTCGTCGGTCTCAGTCGCGCAGGCCGATGCGATCCGGGATCTCGAACGGAAGGTGCGGCAGCCACGACGCGGGATCCGGCCATGGGCGCGACGACGGCAGCGCGGTGAGCAGGCGCCGGATGGCGGCATCGGCGGGCGCGGCCGGTGCGCGCGAGGCGATCACCCGCTGCGGCGCATGGTGGCCCAGCGCGCCGCACCACCAGTGCCGCCACGTGTCCGGGGCATCCTGCGGCTCGAGCACGATGTAGTAGTCCGGCATCAGGGCCGCACCCGAGTCGAACCGGGCGATCGCCGTCTCGACCTCGAGCTCGAGGGCGCCGAGGGTCGCGCGTTGCTCGAACAGCTCGACCCACGCCGCGGCGACGTGCTCGAGCGGATCGGCGTCGTGAACGATCCACGGGGTCCCGGCCGCAGCGATCCGGCGCGTCGCCAGGTCGGGCTCACTGCCGTGCAGCGACAGGGTCTCAACCCCGGCGAGGCCGTCGAGCGTGGCCAGCGCGTCGTCGGACTGCTCGCCGACGATCGCGACGATCGTGCCGGTGGGTGCCGTGTGCGCCATGTTCGATGGTACGACGGATGCCTCGCTCAGACCTCGACGGGCACGCCGTCCGGCAGCCACCGGAACCTCTCGCGCACGGCGGGCGGGGCATCGGCCACCGCCGACCGCATGCCGTCCTCGCCGTCGCGAAAGTGCGACCAGCCGTCGTAGTGGGCAGGCACCGCCACGCGCGGCTCGAGTTCGGCGACCAGGCGCACAGCCTCGCTGCCGGTCATCGTGTAGCGAAGCGGCCCCGTCGCACCGAATCGCACACCGCCGGCATTGACGATCGCGACGTCGACGTCGAGCTCGCGCGCCGCCTGACGCACCTGCTTGGTGAGCACGGTGTCGCCGGTCACCCACAGGGCGGCCTCGTCTCGGCCGGGCAGCCGGATCGCGAACCCGACGACATCGCCCACGATCGGCTGGCTCAGCGGCGGCCCGTGCCGGCACGGCGTGGCGGTGACCTGCAGGCGTGGCCTGCCGTCGGTCTCCAGCTCCACCGATTCGCCGGCGCGCAACCCGTGCACGTTCGGCAGCGCCAGGCGCCGCGCGCCGCTCGCCGTGGTCACGACGTGCCGCGCATCCGGCAGCAGTGCGCGACCGGCGGGGTCGAGGTTGTCGGCGTGGTGGTCGTGGCTGACCAGCACGAGGTCGAACAGGCCGAGGTCCGCCGCGGCGACCGCGGGTCCGCGAGTCTTCACGCTCGAGGTTCCCAGGGCGAAGGCGTACCGCTTCCCGGGCGGATCGAAGGTGGGGTCGACGAGGATCCGCCAGCCCTCGAGCTCGACCAGCACGGTCGGGCCGCCGATCCGGGTCATGCGCATGGGGGCTCCATCGCACTGACGCTACTGTGCGCCCGATCCCAGGGCTAGCTGTTCTTCCCATTGACGTTGTGGACGCGGTCGATGGGTGCTTGGCCTCCGATGCCGGTGTGGGGTCGATGGTGATTGTAGTGGTGCAGCCAGGCGGGGTAGCTTGCGGCTCGCTGCTGGTCTGAGTCGTAGTGGCGGGCGTAGGCCCACTCGTCGGCGAGGGTGCGGTGGAACCGCTCGATCTTCCCGTTCGTCTGCGGCCGATACGGACGCGTGTACTTGTGTTTCACGTCCTCGCCGAGCGCGTCGTTGAACACCTTCGACCGGTAGCAGGAGCCGTTGTCGGTCATCACCCGCTGCACGGTGATGCCGTGCTCGGCGAAGAACGCGTTCGCGCGGCGCCAGAACCCGCCGGCGGTGTCCTTGCGTTCGTCGTCGAGGATCTCCGAGTAGACCAGTCGGGCG